>JAREIX010000175.1 GCA_029286945.1 Thauera sp.
TGGTCCACGCAGCCGGTGCGCGACAGCGCGGCGCTGATGATGAACAGGCAGGCGATGGTGATCGGCGCGCTGTTGCCGAACACGCCGAGCACCTCCTTGGCGCTCAGCATGCCGGTCGCCAGCAGCACGCCCACCGCCACCATCACCGCGACGTCGGGCTTGAGCCACTCGCGCACGAAGGTGGCGAACAGGGCGATCAGCACGAGGCCGACGAGGAGCGGGGCGTGGAGCTCGGGGAGCGACATCACGAGGCGGCGAGATTGAGGGACGGCGCAGCTTATCGTCCGCTTTATGCATCTCAAAGATTAAATGGCGCCGAGCTTATTCCTGCAGGTTCATTGCCTGTGCGTCCTGCGGCTGGACGCGCGGGCGCTCAGCGCCGCGCCGCGTCCAGCCGCGCCTGCGCCGCGCGGTCGAGCTCGGCGGCGCGCTCGCGCAGGAACGCGAGGAAGGCGCCGGCGAGCGGGCTGAGGCGCTTGCCGGCCGGATACACCACCTGCCATTGCGTGGGCAGCGGGGTGCCTTCCACCCGCAGCACGGCGATGCCCTCGTCCACCGCGTGGGCAAGCGCATGCGCCGACAGCAGCGACAGCCCCAGGCCGCCCGCCACCGCCTGCTTCACCGCCTCGTTGCTGCCGAGCTCGAGGCGCGGGCGCAGGGCGAGGCCGTGGGCGGCGAATAACTGCTCGGCGGCCTGGCGGGTGCCGGAGCCCGGTTCACGCAGCACGAACTCCTCGTCGGCGAGGGCCTCGATCGGCAGGCTCTCGTGGCCGGCGAGCGGATGGTCGGCGGCGGCCACCACCACCAGCGGGTTCGACAGGAAGGGCGTCGCCACCACCGGTGGCGCCTGCGGCGGCCGGCTCATGATGTAGAGGTCGTCGCGGTTGTCGGCCAGCCGCCGGATCACCGCGTCGCGGTTGAGCACCACCAGCGACACCTCGACCGCCGGACGCTCGCGGCGGAAGTCGCCGAGCAGGCGTGGGATGAAGGTCTCGGCGGTGCTCACCACCGCCAGCTGCAGGCGGCCGACGACGTCGCCGCGCAGCTCGGCGAGCGTCTCGTCCAGGCTCTCGAGCTCCTGCTCCACGCGCTGCGCGGTGTCGAGCACCGCATGGCCGGCGGCGGTGAGGTGCAGCTTGCGGCCGACGCGCTCGAACAGCGGCAGGCCGACCTGTTCGGCGAGCTGGCGCAGCTGCGCCGACAGCGTGGGCTGGGTCAGGTGCAGGCGCTGGGCGGCGCGCGTGACGCTGCCCAGGCGCGAGACGGCGAGCAGCAGGCGGAGCTGGTGGAAGGTGAGGCGCATCGTCGGAATGGAGGATATATATAGACAAAAGTCTATTCAAAAAAGAGAAAGAAATCATTTTTCTGCATGTGTGCAGCGCGGCAAAATTCGTCCGCTCGAACCTTGCATGCGCCCGCCGCGGTGCCGCGGGGTTCCCCCGGCTCCGCTCCGGCGCGGCGGCCGCACACAGAGGAAAACAACACATGATCGATGCCGTTCCCTTCTTCTTCGCCCTCGGCGCGGTGGCTTCGCTCGCCCGCTCCGGGCTGCGCCTGCCCGCCGCCGTCTTCGAGACGCTGTCGATCTACCTGCTGCTGGCCATCGGCCTCAAGGGCGGGGTGGAGATCGCGCGCTCCGAGAGCGCCACGCTGTGGGTCGATGCGCTGCTGGCGATCGGGCTGGGCGCGCTCATCCCGCTGCTGGTGTTCCCGCTCTTCCGCCTGCGCTTCTCTCGCCCCGACGCCGCTTCGCTGTCGGCGCACTACGGCTCGGTCTCCATCGTCACCTTCGCGGTGGGCGCGGCGGTGCTGGCCGGGCGCGGCATCGAGGTCGAGGGCCACCTCGCCCTGCTCGCCGCGCTGATGGAGGCGCCGGCGCTCATCGTCGCCACGCTGATCGCGCGCTGGGGCGTGAAGTCCGCCGACGGCAGCTCGACCGCCGGCGCGCTGGTGCATGAGGTGTTCGCCAACAAGAGCGTGGTGCTGCTCGGCGGCGGCATCCTGATCGGCTGGGTGGCCGGGCCGCAGGGCCTGGAGCCGCTGGCGCCGCTCTTCGTCGATCTGTTCAAGGGCGCGCTGTGCCTGTTCCTGCTCGAGATGGGCCTGATCGCCGCCGACCGCCTGCCCGACCTGAAGAAGGCCGGCGTGTTCCTGGTCGCCAGCGCGCTTGCCTTGCCGCCGGTGCTGGCGCTGGCCGGCTGGGGCGTGGCGCAGCTGATGGGCCTGGGCGTGGGCGGCACGGTGCTGATGATGACGCTCGCCGGCAGCGCGTCCTACATCGCCGCGCCGACCGCGATGCGCATCGCGGTGCCCGAGGCCAACCCGGCGCTCGGGGTGGCGGCGGCGCTCGCGGTCACCTTCCCCTTCAACCTGCTGCTCGGGATTCCGCTGTACCTGTGGTGGGCGAGGACGATGGCGGGGGTCTGAGCAGGACTTCGGGATCGGCCTCGCCAGGGGGCGGGGCTGGTTCGGTGCTGGGGGTGACCGCGGCCGGCGAATCGTCGGCCGCCTTGCTTTCCACCTCCGGGGCGTCGGGCGACACCATCTCCAGCACCGTGGCCGAGGTGCGCATCATCGGCGTGAAATGCGCCGGCTCATCGACGATCTCGTCCCGGGTACGGCGGAAGAGCAGGATGCAGAACAGCGCGAGCGGCACGAAGGCGAGCCCGAGGTGCAGCGGCAGCGCGAGGGCGCCGATCCAGCCCATCAGCGCGCCGGCGATCGACGGACCGGCGGCGGCACCCAGGCCGTGCAGGAACAGCACGCCGGTGTTGCCCGACAGGATCTGGTCGTGACGCAGGTGATCCACCAGATGGGCGACCACGATCGGATAGATCGCGAACGCCATGCCGCCGTATAGGAACAGCCCGGCGAGCGGCACGTGGGGCAGGTGGCCCCAGAGGGCGACGACCACTCCGGCGACCGAGGCGCCGCCGGCGGCCACGCCGAGCGCGAGACGGCGGTCGCCCGCATCCGAGAAGCGCCCCATCGGCCACTGCAGCAGGGCGCCGCCGACGATGGTCGCGGTCATCAGCAGGCCGATGCCCGCGGCGTCGAGGCCGATGCGCTCGCCATAGACCGGAGTCAGGCTCCAGAACGCGCCCATCGACAGCCCCGATGACAGCGCGCCGACGAAGGCCGCCGGCGCCGCGCGCCAGATCATGCCCAGCCGGGGCCGTGCGCGGGTGGCGATCTGCGGCTGCGGAAAGCGCGTCATCGTCACCGGCAGCAGCGACACGCAGACGAAGATCGCCGCCACCGCGAACAGGGTGAAGTTCATCGGCGTGTCCAGGCGCAGCAGTTGCTGCGCGCCGGCGAGCGCGGCGAGGTTCACCACCATGTAGACGGCGAACACCTGGCCGCGGCGCTCGGGGGCGGTCTGGTCGTTGAGCCAGCTCTCGATCACCGCGTAGAAGCCGACCAGGCCCATGCCGGTGAGCACCCGCAAGCCCATCCAGAACCAGGCATTCACCACCACCGCATGGAGCAGGATGCAGGCGGCGACGGTGGCGCCGAAGAAGGCGAAGGCGCGGATGTGGCCCATGCGCCGGATCAGCGGCGGGGCGACGAAGGTGCCGAGGAAGAAGCCGAGGAAGTAGGTCGAGCCGATGAGGCCGAGCGTGGTGTCGGAGAAGCCCTCGAGGCTGCCGCGCAAGGCGACCACCGTGTTGAGCAGGCCGGAGCCAAGCAGGAGCAGGCCGATGCCGCAGAGCAGGGCGCCGATCGGGACGAGGGTGGGAATCATGGGCCTTGTCGTCGCTCCGCGGGGCGCTGCCCGGCTGGCGGGGCAGGTCGCGGCGCGACTCGATTCATATTCAGACAAAAATTTTACCAGCGCCGGCTCATCGCCGCGACGCGTGTGACCGAGGGGGCGGTTCGCTGCGGGCCAAGGCTGCATGTATAAAAATTTGCACAAATATGTTTGAGGAGAATGTTAAAATCGTGCGTTCCCCTTGCCGCGACCGCTTCTGTCGTGTGCGCAAACCACAACAAGGCAAAGGAACTCCATGACGGAAAGCAGGGACCCCATGGCCCCCGACGGGGCCGTCAACCCGATCGACACCGACTACAAGGTCGGCCAGGACAACATCATCGTCAGCGTGGGGCCCTTCGGCCTCGACATCCACAACCGCGTGTTCGCGATCTCCGGGCTGCTGGTGGTGGCCTTCGTGGTGCTGACACTGGCCTTCCAGAACCAGGTCGAGCCGCTGTTCAGCGGCCTGCGCAACTGGCTGACCTCTAACCTCGATGGCTTCTTCATCACCGCCGGCAACGTCTTCGTGCTGGTCATGCTCGGCCTGGCGGTGTCGCCGCTCGGCAGGGTGCGCCTGGGCGGCACCGAGGCCACGCCCGACTACAGCTACCTCGGCTGGTTCTCGATGCTGTTCGCCGCCGGCATGGGAATCGGCCTGATGTTCTTCGGCGTCTCCGAGCCGCTGTCGCACTTCGGCACCGCCCTCGGCGGCATCACGATCGAGGACGGCGTGCGCACCGACTGGGCGCCGCTCGGCGCCGCGGTGGGCGACACCGCAGCCGCCACCCGGCTCGGCATGGCGGCGACCATCTACCACTGGGCGCTGCACCCGTGGGCGATGTACGCCACGATCGCGCTCGGGCTGGCGCTGTTCTCGTTCAACAAGGGCCTGCCGCTCACCGTGCGCTCGGTGTTCTACCCGCTGCTCGGCGAGCGCGTGTGGGGCTGGCCCGGCCACATCGTCGACATCCTCGCCGTGCTGGCGACGCTGTTCGGCCTGGCCACCTCGCTCGGCTATGGCGCGGCGCAGGCCAGCTCCGGGCTCAACCACCTGTTCGGCGTGCCGCTCGGCAACACCACGCAGATCGTGCTGGTGATCGGCATCACCGCGATCGCGCTGGTGTCGGTGGTCGCCGGCCTGGACGCGGGCGTCAAGCGTCTGTCCGAGATCAACATGGCGCTGGCGCTGCTGCTGATGCTGTTCGTGATCGCGGTGGGGCCGACGCTCGACATCGCCTCCGGCTTCTTCGCCAACCTCGGCGCCTACCTGCAGTACCTGCCGGCGCTGTCCAACCCGGTCGGGCGCGAGGACATCAACTACTCGCAGGGCTGGACCGCCTTCTACTGGGCGTGGTGGATCTCCTGGTCGCCCTTCGTCGGCATGTTCATCGCCCGCGTGTCGCGCGGCCGCAGCGTGCGCGAATTCATCCTCGCGGTGCTGATCGTGCCCTCGCTCGCCTGCGTGCTGTGGATGACCGTGTTCGGCGAGACCGCCATCCTGCAGGTCGTGCGCGACGGCTACCAGGCGGCGACCGAGGCCGAGCTGCCGCTGCAGCTGTTCGCGATGCTCGAGGCGCTGCCGCTGGCGCAGATCACCTCCTTCCTCGCCATCATCCTGGTGGTGGTGTTCTTCGTGACCTCGTCCGACTCCGGTTCGCTGGTGATCGACGTCATCGCCGCCGGCGGCAAGGTCGATGCCCCGTTGCCGCAGCGCGTGTTCTGGGCCACATTCGAGGGCCTGGTCGCGATCGCGCTGATCCTCGGTGGCGGCCTGGTGGCGCTGCAGGCGATGGCGGTGTCGACCGGCCTGCCCTTCACCATCGTGCTGCTGATGTCCACGGTCGCGGTGGTCAAGGGCCTCGCCTCGGAGCCCCGCCCACGCTGACCGACTCCCGCCGCTCCAGCGCGCATCCATGCAGATCGAACAGCTCGAGATCCTCGACTTCCTCCGTGCCCATCCGCCCTTCGACGCGCTGCCCGAGGACGTGCTGCAGCGCGTGGCGGCGGCAGTCGACGTGCGCTACTACAAGGCCGGCGCGCCGATCGTCGAGTTCGGCCAGGTCGCGGAGTTCTGGCACGTGGTGCGCAGCGGCGCGGTCGAGGTCTTCCGCCGCAACGGCACGCTCTACAACCGCCTGACCGCCGGCGGCTACTTCGGCGAGTTCGGCCTGCTGCGCAACGGGCGGGTGCGCTTCCCGGTGACCGCGCTGGAAGACACGCTGCTCTACCTGATCCCGCGCGCGCTGTTCGCCGAGCTCTTCGACGAGCACGAGAGCTTCGCCGACCTGGTCGAGGTCGAGGACCGCACCCGCCTGCGCCAGGTGGTCTCCAAGCGCGAGGAGTCCAACGACCTGCTGTCGGCCACGGTCGACACCCTGGTCGGCCGCGCCGCGGTGACCCTGCCCAGCACGGCGAGCGCGCGCGAGGTGGCGCAGCGCATGAGCGAGGAGGGCGTGTCCTCGCTGCTGATCCTCGAGGACAACCCGGACGTGCCCGAGCTGCCCCAGCTCGCCGGCATCGTCACCGACCGCGACCTGCGTACCCGCCTGGTCGCGCCCGGCCTGGACTACGACACTCCGGTCGCCGCGATCATGTCGCGCGGCGTGGTCGCGGTGAGCCACAAGCAGCTCGTGTTCGAGGCCATGCTCGCGATGCTGCGTCACAACGTGCATCACCTGCCGGTGCTGAAGAACCAGCGCCCGCTGGGCGTGATCGCGCTGCCGGACATCATCCGCTACGAATCGCGCAACAGCGTGTTCCTGGTCGGCCGCATCTTCCGCCAGCAGTCGGTGGACGAGCTCGCCGCGCTGGTGCCGGAGGTGCGCGCCTGCTTCGTGCGCATGGCCGGCGAGGACGCCAGTTCGAACATGGTGGGTAGCGCGATGGCGGCGATCGGGCGCAGCTTCAAGCAGCGCCTGCTCGAGCTCGCCGAGGCCGAACTCGGCCCGCCGCCGCTGCCCTACTGCTTCCTCGCGCTCGGCTCGATGGCGCGCCAGGAGCAGATGATCGTCACCGACCAGGACAACGCGCTGGTGCTCGACAAGCGCTTCGACCCCGCCCGGCACGATGCCTACTTCAGCGCGCTCGCCGCCTTCGTCAGCGACGGCCTGGCGCGCTGCGGCTACAGCTACTGCAGGGGCGGCGTGATGGCGACCAACGCGCGCTGGCGCCAGCCGCTCGAGGTGTGGGAGCGCACCTTCACCGACTGGATCGAGCGTCCGACGCCCGAGTCCCTGCTCAACGCCGGCATCTTCTTCGACCTCGACGGCGTGTGGGGGCGCACCGAATGGGCGGCGCGGCTGCGCGAGCTGATCGCGCGCAAGGCGAAGGGCAACTCGCGCTTTCTCGCCTGCATGGCGCGCAACGCGCTGCTGCGCACGCCGCCGCTCGGCTTCTTCAAGGACTTCGTGGTCGAGTCCGACGGCCG
>JAREIX010000007.1 GCA_029286945.1 Thauera sp.
GATGTGCAGCAGCGACACCGGGTGCGCCTCGGCCGCGTTCGAGCCGATGAACAGCATCGCCTTGGCGTTCTGCATGTCGTTGTAGGAGTTCGTCATCGCACCGTAACCCCAGGTGTTGGCCACGCCGGCCACCGTGGTGGAGTGGCAGATGCGTGCCTGGTGGTCGGTGTTGTTGGTGCCCCAGAAGGAGACGAACTTGCGCAGCAGGTAGGCCTGCTCGTTGTTGTGCTTGGAGGAGCCGATGAAATACACCGCGTCGGGGCCGGACTCCTCGCGAATCTTCAGCAGGCGGTCGCCGACCTCGTTCATCGCCTGTTCCCAGGAGATCTTCTGGTACTTGCCGTCGACCAGCTTCATCGGGTACTTCAGGCGGTATTCGCCGTGGCCGTGCTCGCGCAGCGAGGCGCCCTTGGCACAGTGCGCGCCGAGGTTGATCGGCGAGTCGAACACCGGCTCCTGATGCACCCACACGCCGTTGCGCACCACGGCGTCGGCGGCGCAGCCCACCGAGCAGTGGGTGCAGATGGTGCGGCGGATCTCGGCCTTGCCCTCGGCACGCGAGGCGCCTGCGGGCGCGGCGGCATCGGCGGCGCCGATGAAGTTGTAGGGCAGCTGGGTGGCGAGCACGCCGGCGCCCGCGCCGAGGCCGGAGCGCTTGAGGAAGGCGCGGCGGTCCATGGTCTGGCCGAGCGCACGGGCGGCGGCGCCGCGCAGGCGACGCGCGCTGGTGGCGGCGGTCGCGGATTTCTTCGTCAACATCCTCGCGTCCTCCTCAGATCCGCGTCGTGCGGTAGTAGGTGACCGGCGACGCCTGGGCGGCAGTCGCGGCCAGTGCGGCGGCGCTGGCGGCACTGCCGGCACCGATCGCGGCCAGGAAGTTGCGGCGCGACAGCTTGGTGGTTTCGTCCTTCATCCTCGCTCTCCCCTCAAGTCGCGCTGCAGGCCCCGCCCGCAGCGCATCGTTTCTCGATCGCGGCGGCGCTCAGCGCGCCTCCGCCTCCAGCATGTCGAACGCCTGGCGCTCGATGTCCATGAAGGCCGCCAGCAGGCCGCCGACCTTCGCGTAGAAGTCCGCCCCCGGCGCCACCGCCAGCGCGCCAGCGAACTGCGCGTACCAGGGCGCGAGGTGGCGGCCGAAGAAGTGGCGCTGGCGCTCGAGCCCGGCCGCGTCCGGCCCGGTCAGCACCAGGTGGCGCATGACCTCGGCGAGCGCGGCGATGTGGTCCTCGGTCTCGGTGACGCCCGGCCGACGGCCGAGGCCGAGCTCGGCGAGGTCGTCGCGCAGCTCGGCGAGCGGCTCTTCCTGCAGGAAGCCGGTGAGGTACCAGGAGCCGTTGCACATCACCGCAGGCTTGCCGACGCTGACGAAGAGCGCGTCGAACTCGTCGGCCACCACCGCGCGCGACATCGCCTGCGCCGCGCCGCCGAGCGCGGCCCAGGCGCGCGGCAGCTCGCCCGCCTCGCCGCCGAGCGTGCGCCCGGCGTGGGCGAGCGCGGCCAGCAGTGCGGCATCGGGGGCAGCGTGGAACAGGCGGGCGATCAGCGCGTAGTGCTCGGCGCGCGCGCGGTCCTCGTCCGACCAGGTCGGCTGCGGCTGGAGGGCGATGGTGGCGTCTTTCATTCGGAGTCGTTCATTCGGAGTCGTTCATTCGGTGAGGTCCCAGGCCTTGACGGCCGATCCGGCCTTCATCATGTCGATCACCCGGCAGTCGGCGCACATGCGCAGGCGGGCGCGCTCGGCCTCGCCGGCGAACATCGAATGGCCGGACAGGCGGGCAATCATGGATTCGATCAGCGGCGCGGCGCCCATGGGCTTGCCGCAGGCGCTGCAGTGGAAGATGTCGGCCTCGCGCAGCGTGCGCGCCTTGCGGGCGTCCTCGCCGACGAGCAGGCGCGGCGCCAGCGTGATCGCGGACTCCGGACAGGAGGCCTCGCACAGGCCGCACTGCAGGCAGTTCTTCTCGACGAAGTCGAGCCGGTAGGCATCGGAGGCGGCGCGCAGCGCGCCGGCCGGACAGGCGCCGGTACAGGACATGCAGAGAGTACAGGCGTCCGACACCAGCACCTGGCCGAAGGGCGCACCGGCCTTGAGCGCGATCGCCGCCGGCAGGCCGGCCGGGTTCCTTGCCGCGGGCGCATGGGCGACCAGGTGGCGCAGCGCGAAGTCGAGCGTCTCGCGCTTCTTCGGCAAGAGCTGGAAGCGCGCCGGCTCGGCGACGCCGGCTGCAGGCGTCCAGTAATACAGCGCGGTTTCGAGCGCCTGCCAGTCGTCGGTGTCGGCCTCGATCACGCGCAGGTGTTCGCCGCCATAGCCGAGCGCCGTGAGGATGGTCTGGCCGTGGCCCGCCTGCGCCTTCAGCGGCGCGGCGTCGTGGCTGCCGGCGGCGAGCACCGCCACCTGGCAGGCGCCGAGCGCGAGGCTGCCGAGCATCAGATCCAGCCCGACCGCGTCCGCGCTCCACAGCTCGACCGGGATCACCCGCGCCGGCAGGCCGCGGCCGCGACGGGCCAGGCGCGCGATCGTCGCGGTGCCGGCCTCGGCGGAGTGGAACAGCAGGCAGGCGTCGGTGCCGCCGGCGCGGGCGTATTCGACGAGCAGGGTCTTCACCCGCTGGCCGAGCTCGGGGACGCGCGGGAACTGGAAGGACAGCGCACCCGAGGGGCACACCGCGCTGCAGGTGCCGCAACCCTTGCACAGCCAGGGATCGACCGCGATCACGTCGCCGCTGCTGCGGATCGCCTCGGTGGCACAGACCTCGATGCAGTTCGTGCAGCCGGTCTTCTTCGCCCGGCTGTGTGCACAGAGACCGGCCTCGAAGCCGACATAGCGCGGCTTCTCGAACTCGCCGACGAACTCGCCCAGGGCCTGCACCGCGAGCGCCTGCTCGAAGGGGTCGCGCCCCGGCGCGGCGTAGCCGTCGGGCAGCTCGACGCGCCTGAGCAGCGGCTCGGCGGAGAGGTCGAGCACGAGGTCGAAGCGCTCGCTGCGCGCGGTGTCGGTGCGCGCGAAGTCGATCGCGCCGATCTCGCCACAGGCGGCGACGCAGGCGCGGTGGCTGCGACAGGCGTCCATATCGACCTGCAGGTCCCAGCCGATCGCGCCCTCGGGACAGGCCCTCACGCAGGCGTTGCAGCGCACGCACAGCTCGAGGTCGATCGGGTTCTGCTGCGTCCATTCGAGTTCGAAGGCGCCCAAGTGACCAGAAAGCGTCAGCGGCTTGCCCGACCACACCGGGTAGGCATTGACCGCCGGCAGCTCGGCATCCGGCGCGCGCGCGGTGATCAGCACCGCCGGCTCGAAGCTGCCGGCCAGGCGTTCCGCCCAGCCGAGCGCCGCGCCCGCCTCGCCGATGATCAGCAGGCTGCGTCCGGCCGACATCTGCACCGCGGCCACCGGCTCGGGGTCGGCGAGCGCGGTCGCGGCAGCGATCAGCGCGGCGAGCTTGGGCGTCGCTGCGGCGGCCTCGACCGACCAGCCCGCGCTCTCGCGCAGGTTGAAGAAGCGGATGCGCTCGCCTGCGCCCTGCGCCTCGGCCAGTTCGCCGAACAGCGCGGTCTCCTGGGTGCAGGCGACATGAACGCGCTCGCCGCTCGCGAGTGCGGCCTCGAGCGCGGGCAGTTCACCGCCGCACAGGGCGTGATGACAGGCCGCCGGCGCGAGGCGCGCGGCATCGAGGCTGAAGCTGCGATTGCAGTCGCAGAGGTGAACCCGGGAAATCGGCTGCTGGCTGTCGGACATGTCTGGTTCCAGTGATCTTCCTAGGCAAAGCAGTTCATAGGCCAGGTCCGACGGAACTCATTACCCCGCCGGTCTCCAAGAATCCCCCCGCAATGAATCCAGAGACAGCCAGCGCGACAATTTGTCGCTCATGGCGCTTTTTGTCGCGACATCCAGGGCTCGGACTCGGGATCGGGATCGGCGGCATCGCCCGCACCCAGCTCGCCGGCATCCGGCAGACGACCCTGCTCCGTCGCAGCAGCCCCCGGCGGAAGGTCTGCGGGCGCGTCGGACGGACCCGGGGGCGCAGCGCCCCCCGCCCCCGACTCGGCCACCCCACCCGACTCGGCCCCCGCACCCGGCCCGGCCCCGACGCTCGCCGCATCCCCGGCGGCGCCCGGCGGCGGCGCCTCGGGATCGGCCGCCGGCGCGTTCGCCTGCAGCCATTCGCGCGCATGCTGGAGCTTCGCCATCATTTCCGGCGGGATGGGGTCGGGCTGCGAGTAGTCGTCGATGTAGATGTCCAGCCCGTCCATGCGGTTGAAGTGCGGGTCGGAGAACAGCTTCTGCAGGGCCTTGCGGCGCAGCGCCTCGCTCACCTCCTCCTTCAGGAAGGCGGTGAAGTCCGAGGACAGCGACAGGCTCTCGACCGCTGGCAGCTGCGCCTCGGCATCCGCCACCGCCGCCCCGGCGCTCCCGGGCGCCGCATCCGGGGCGGCAGTCGGCCCCTGCGCCAGCGCAGCCCCGGCCGCCGGCACCGACGCCGGTTCGGCGCGCGCGCCCTCGCGTTCCGGCGCCTGCTGCACCGCGGCAGCGAGCTTGCGGCGCGACCAGCGCGACAGGAAGCCGCCGCTCACGTGCGCCTCCGGTCCAGCCCGAGCGGGTCGTTGCGCTTGACCTTCTTCTTCGGCTCCGGCTTGTAGTAGGTGTTCACGAAATCGCCCACCCAGTCGGCGATCTCGCGCGGCATCGGCACCCCATCGACCTGCTCGCCCGAGTCCAGCCAGCGCGCCGCCTCGCCGTAGCTCACCGTCACCGTGACCGGGCGCACGCGCTCGCCGTCCGCGCGCCACAGCACGAAGACCTTGGGAATCGGCGCGGCGATGTTGGCGAAGTAGTTCTCCGCCTCGTCGCGGAACAGCTCGAGCGCAAGGCCGCCGAAGCGCCACTGGCCGCGCTCGACCTCGTCGACGATCTGGCGCGGCGCCGGATCGGGATCGTCGAAGGCCGGCACCACCCCCACCGCCTCCCAGGCGGCATCGACCCAGGGATTGTTGAGGCGGCGACGCTCCATGATCACCGCAACGGGGAATTCTTTCATCGTGCAGCACTCGCAGAAGAGGACCCATGTGATCCACAGCATACGTCCCCGCCCCGCTGCGCGCGACCGTGGAAACCCGCGGCACGGATTCGGGCCGCCGTGATCGCGACCTGCGATGCGGCTGCGGGAACCCGCGCGCCGGCCCTTGAACCGGCAGCCAGCCATCCCGCGCCGTACAAGGCGCTACAATCGAACGCCAACGCACCCCCAGCCCCGCCGCAATGCCCGCTTCCCACCGCCCCCTGCTCAGCCAGGCCAGCCGTCCGCTCACGGTCGAAATCCCCGCCCTCAACGAGCACGGCGAGACCGTGCCGACCGCGATCGCCGGCGAGCACCCGCTCACGCTCTATGTCGACAAGCGCGAGATCGTCACCCTGATGACGCTCGGCGCCGCACCCGAGGCGCTCGCCATCGGCTGGCTGCGCAACCAGCGCCTGGTCAGGCGCCTCGACGAGATCGCCGCGGTGCAGGTCGACTGGGACGTCGACGCGGTCGCGGTGACCACGCGTCACGGCCTGCACGAGGCCGAGCAGAAGCTCGGCAGCCGCACCGTCACCACCGGCTGCGGCCAGGGCACGGTGTTCGGCGGCCTGATGGACGAGATCGACCAGGTCCGCCTGCCGCAGGACCGCCAGCTCAGGCAATCCACCCTCTACGCCCTGATGGAGGCGGTGCGTCACCACGAATCCATCTACAAGCAGGCCGGCGCGGTGCACGGCTGCGCGCTCGCGCAGGCCACGCCAGCCGGCTGCGAGATCCTGATGTTCTTCGAGGACGTCGGCCGCCACAACGCGGTGGACGCGATCGCCGGCCAGATGTGGCTCGACGGCCAGGACGGCGCCGACAAGATCTTCTACACCACCGGCCGGCTCACCTCGGAGATGGTGATCAAGACCGCGCAGATGGGCATCCCCTTCCTGGTGTCGCGCTCCGGCCTCACCCACATGGGCTGGCAGATCGCGCACAGGATCGGCCTCACCATGATCGGCCGCGCCCAGGGCAAGCACTACCTGCTGTTCTCCGGCGCCGACCGCTTCGTCCGCGACTGACGCCCACCCACGCCACACGAGCCCACACATGATGAACGCATCCCCCGCCCCCCGCCCCGCCGACCGCCGCATCACCGGGGTGCTGCTCGCCGGCGGCCAGGGCAGCCGCATGGGCGGCATCGACAAGGGCCTGGTCGAGCTCGGCGGACGGCCGATGGCGGCGCACGCGCTCGAGCGCCTCGCCCCCCAGGTCGATGAACTGATCATCAACGCCAACCAGAACCTGGAGGCCTGGCGCGCCTTCGGCCATCCGGTGTTCGGCGACGACATCGGCGGCTTCGCCGGCCCGCTCGCCGGGCTGCATGCCGCGCTCATGCGCGCGCAGCATCCCCTCGTCGCCACCGCGCCCTGCGACTCGCCCTTCCTGCCCGCCGACCTGGTCGAGCGCCTCGCCGCCGCGCTGCACGCCGCCGACGCCCAGCTCGCGGTGGCGAAGACCTTCGACCAGCCGCATCCGGTGTTCTGCCTGTGCCGGCGCGATCTCGCCGCCCACCTCGGCGCCTTCCTGGCCGGCGGCGGGCGCAAGATCGACCGCTGGTACGGCACGCTCAAGGTGGTGGAGGTCGCCTTCGACGACGAGGAGGCCGCCTTCCGCAACATCAACACCCGCGACGAGCTGGCCGCCGCGGCGCAGGACCTGCCGGGCGGCGGGGCCTGATCCGGCGCGCCATCGCCCCATGACGGCCGGCAAGCCCCTGCCTGTGCCCGCGGCCAGCACCTCGTCCGAGCTCTGCCTCACCGCGCGCGAGGCCGCCGCCCTGCTGCACCTGAACGAGAAGAAGCTCTACGCGCTCGCCAACAGCCGCGAGCTGCCGGCCGCGCGCGTGGGCGGCAAGTGGCTGTTTCCGCGCGCGCTGCTGGAGGAATGGCTGCTCGAGCAGGCGCACGGCGGCGCACTCACCGACCGCCTGGTGATCACCGGTGGCGACGACCCGCTGCTGGCGAACACCGTGGCGGCGCTCGCGGCCACGCTCGGCGGCGAGGCCCTGATCGCCTACAGCCCCAGCGACACCCTGACCGGGCTGGCGCTGCTCGCCCGCCGCCGCGCCAATGCCTGCGTGCTGCACTGGGGCGGCGCCGAGCACAGCGCGCAGCAGCACGCCACCCTGCTGCGGGGCCTCGGCCCGCATCGCCAGTGGGCGCTGGTGCGCCTGGCCCTGCGCGAGCAGGGCGTGATGCTGCGCCGCGGGCTGGAGGTGGATGGCATCGGCACGCTGGCCGCCTACGACTACCGCTGGGCGATGCGGCCGGCGGGCGCCGGCTCGGCGCACTTCCTCGACTCCGCGCTCGCCAGCCGCGGCCTCGCCGCGACCGACTGCAGTGTGGTCGCCGAGGCCCATGGCGCGCGCGAGGCCGCCGCGCTGGTCGCGCGCGAGGACGCCGACTGCGCCCCCGGCACGCGCGCCGCCGCGGCCGAGTTCGGCCTCGGCTTCCTGGCCCTGGGCTGGGAGGCGCTCGACCTCGCGCTGCCGCGCGAGATCCTGTTCCGCCGCCTGTTCCAGGACCTGCTCGCCGCCCACGGCGACCTGCGCTCGCAGACGCTGGCCCGCCGCCTCGGCGGCTACGACCTGGCGCCGCTCGGCCGCGTCATCGGCACGGACTGAGCGCGCGCCGCGCGGCGGCTCAGTGCAGCTTGACGTGGGGCTCGGTGCGGCGCGTGATCATGCGCGCCAGGGTGTCGAGCGTCACCTTCACCCAACCGTGCAACGCGAGCTCATGCATCTTGTAAAGCGAGGTGTACATCATGCGTGCGAACCAGCCCTCGATGAAGAGGTCGCCCCGGGTGAGCCCGCCCATCATGTTGCCGACCGTGCTGAACTCGCCGAGCGACACCAGCGAGCCGAAGTCGCGGTAGCGGTAGTCCTGCACCGGCTTGCCGGCGATGCGGCGCTGCAGTTGCTTGTACAGGTGCGAAGCCTGCTGGTGCGCGGCCTGCGCGCGCGGCGGCACGAAGCCGTTCTTCTCCGGCCAGGGGCAGGCGGCGCAGTCGCCGATCGCGAAGACTGCGTCATCGACCGTGGTCTGCAGCGTCTGCCGCACGACCAGCTGGTTGATGCGGTTGGTCTCCAGGCCGTCCAGGCGGGACAGGAACTCCGCCCCCTTCACGCCCGCCGCCCACACCACCAGCTCGGCCGGCAGCACGCGGCCGTCGGCCAGGCGCACGCCGTCGGCGAGCACCTCGGCGACCCTGGCGTCGGTGTGGACGTCCACCCCCAGCGTGCGCAGCAGGCGCTCGGTCGAGGCCGACAGGCGCGCGGGCAGCGCCGGCAGCACGCGCGGCGCGGCCTCGATGAGGGCGAGCCGGATGTCCTTGTCGGGGTCGAGGCGATCGAGGCCGTAGGCCACCACCTCGCGCGTGGTGTGATGCAGTTCGGCGGCGAGCTCGACGCCGGTGGCGCCGGCGCCGATGATCGCCACGTGAAGTTGCTCCGGCCGCAGCGGCGTGCGCTGGGCATGGGCGCGCACGCAGGCATTGACCATGCGCATGTGGAAGCGGCGCGCGTCGGCCACCGTCTCGAGCTTGAGCGCATGCTCGCGCACGCCCGGGGTGCCGAAGTCGTTGCTCTGGCTGCCCACCGCGATCACCAGCGTGTCGTAGGGAAAGGAGCGCGCCGGCGTGACCTCCTTGCCGTCCTCGTCGACGAAGGGCGCGACATGCACCTCGCGGGCGCGACGGTCGAGTCCGGTCATCCGCCCGATGCGGAAGCGGAAGCCATGCCAGTGCGCCTGGGCCAGGTAGGCGAGCTCGTGGTCGCCGATGTCCATGCTGCCGGCCGCGATCTCGTGCAGCTTGGGCTTCCAGATGTGGGTGCGCTTGCTGTCGATGAGCGTGACCTCGGCCGTGCCGCGGCGGCCGAACTTGCGCCCCAGCCGGGTCGCCAGCTCGAGGCCGCCGGCGCCGCCGCCGACGATGACGATACGGTGGGGTCCTGCATCCATGCGCGTGCTCATCGCTTGCCGCCTTATCGAGACTATTGAAAATCTCGAGAATATAGCAGAACGATCCCGTGTCCCTGCGGGGGTCGCGTGGATGCAACAGGCCCGACTGCGGCCTGGCGCGCTACAGCCGCAGCCAGTCGACGATGAAGTCCGCGACCTGCGCCGGATCGTTGATGTCGAGCCGCGGCAGCGCGGTGGCGAGCGCGGCATCGGTGGCGATGGCGACGATGTGCGGATCCTGCGGGTGCAGCAGCGGCGCGGTGACCTGCGCGCGATGCACCTCGATCTTCGGGATCGGCGCGCGCTTGAAGCCCTCGACCAGCACCAGGTCGCAGGGACTGAGGCGGGCGAGCAGCTCGTCCAGCGTGGCCTCGGGCGCGCCGCGCAGCTCGCGCGTCAGCGACCAGCGCTGGGCGGAGCTGACCATGACCTCGCTGCAGCCGGCCTGGCGATGGCGCCAGGAGTCCTTGCCGGCGTGGTCGATGTCGAAGCTGTGGTGCGCGTGCTTGACCAGCGACACCACCAGCCCGCGCGCGCTCAGCACGCCGATCACGCGCTCGACCAGCGTCGTCTTGCCACTGCCGGACCAGCCGGCAAAACCCATCACTTTCATGTCGCGTTCGTTTCCCGTGATTCGCGGCCGTCCGCGCGCGCGGCGCCGTCGTTGCGATAGTCCGGCTCGGCCAGCAGGCTGACCGTGAAGGCGGCGCCCGCGCCCGGCGCGCTGTCGACCTCGATGCGCCCGCCGTAGCGTTCGACCAGGGTGTGGCTGATCGACAGCCCCAGCCCGGTGCCCTGCCGTTTCTTGGTGGTGAAGAAGGGGTCGAAGATGCGCCCCAGATCCTCGGCGCGGATGCCGCTGCCGGTGTCGCGCACCATGATGCGCACGCCGCGCGCGTCGCTGCGCGGGTCGCGATCGACCGTCTCCAGCGTCAGCGTGCCGCCCGCGGGCATGGCCTGGACGGCGTTGACGATCAGGTTGATCAGCACCTGCTGCAGCTCCTGCAGGTTGATGCGCACCCGCCCGCTGGCCGCCAGCCGCTGCACCACCTGCACCCCGCCGCGCGCCAGGTGCTGGCGGGTGAGCACCAGGCAGTCGGCGAGCGCGGCGTTGACGTCCACCGCCTCGACATAGCCGGCGAACTCGCCGGGGCGGGCGAACTGCAGCAGCTTGGTGACGATGACGCGGATACGGTCGACCTGCTGGTGGATCAGGCGGAACTCGTTGGCGACCGGCGCCGCCGCCGGGCCGAGCTCCTCGCGCATGAGGTCGAGGTTGCCCTGGATCACCGCGGTCGGGTTGCTGATCTCGTGCGCAACGCCGGCGGTGAGCTCGCCGATCGCGGCCAGCTTCTCGCGCATCACGAGCTGGCGCTGGGCGAGTTGCAGCTCGCGGTTGGCGGCCTCGAGGTCGGCGGTGCGCTCCGCGACCTTGCGGTCGAGCGAGGCGTTGAGCGCCTGCAGCTCGGCGCGGCGCGCCGCCTGGTCGTCGAGCAGGTGGTCGAAGGCCGCGGCCAGCCGGCCGAGCTCGTCCCGGCTCGCCACGCCGCCCACCCGCGCCGCGTCTTCGCCGGCCTCGATGCGGTCGATGGTCGCGTGCATGTGCTCGATCGGACGGAAGATGCTGCGCGCCCAGCGCAGGGTCAGCAGCGCACCGGCGATGCTGACCAGCAGCGACACCGCGCCGACCACCAGCAGCGCCATCTGCTTGGCGGCCCGGAAGGGCGCCTCGAGGAAGCCGACGTAGAGCATGCCGACGCGCTCGCCACGACTGTCGACCACCGGCTCGTAGGCCGACACGTACCAGTCGTTGACCACGAAGGCGCGCTCGAGCCAGGTCTGGCCGCGCGCCAGGACGTGATCGCGGACCTCGGCGGAGGCGCGCGTGCCGAGCGCGCGTGCGCCCTCGAACAGGCGCACGTTGGTGGCGATGCGCACGTCGTCGATGAACAGCGTCGCCGTGCCCTCGCTGCCCTCGGGCAGGCTGCCGGCGCGGTAGACGATGGCGTTGAGGGTGTCCACGAAGCCGAGGTTGGCATTGAGCAGCACGCCACCTTCGAGCACGCCGACCTGGCGGCCACCGGCGTCGAGCACCGGCGCCGCGGCGTGGACGATCAGCCCGCGCGTCTCCTCGGCGCGCGCATCGGGCGCCGCACGCGCGGTCGCCACCAGCGGCAGGCGGGCACGCTCGCGCAGCGTGGGGGCGAGCGCCTGCAGCTCATCGGCGGCGAGGCGCTCGATCGCGCTCCCGGCATCGGCCTGCAGCGCGCGCGCTACCACCGTCCATTCGCCGCGGGCGGCGCCCGCCTGCAGGCCGGTGGCCGCGTGCAGCACCCGGCCCTCGGCATCGAGCAGGTTCAGGAAGTCGAGCCCGAGCGCGGTCTTGCGCGCGGCCAGCAGGGCCGCCAGGGTGTGCGGCGCGGTGCGCGCCTGCGCCAGCGTCTGCGAGCCCGCCAGGCCGTCGATGCCGTGGCCGACGCCCTCGATCACGCGCTCGAAGTAGCCGTGCGCGGTCGCCAGGTCGCTGCCGACGCGCGACACCATCAGGCGGTGGTAGTAGGCCTCGCCCCAGTACCAGATCAGCCCCATGATGATCGGAAAGCCGAGCATCAGCGGCGCCAGCACCAGGCACAGCAGCTTGGCGCGCACCGAGCGGCGCAGGCGCTCGAGCAGGCGCCGCGGCATCCGCGTCAGCACGCGCCCATCCCGGCCCGCCGGCCGCGCCGGCGTGGGCACGCCCTCATGCGCTGCGCGCCCGCCGTCCGCCGCGTGCGGCATCGGCCGCCCGCTCCGCGTCCCACTCGGCGAACTTGCGCTCCAGCGTCTTGCGCGACACCCCCAGCCGCGCCGCGGCCTCGGTCTTGTTGCCGGCGCAGTCGTCCACCACGCGCTCGATGTGGCGCCGCTCGACCTCCGCCAGGCTGAGCGCCAGCTCGCCCGCGGGCAGCACCGGCTCGGTCACCGGTGCGCCCGGTGGCGCGCTCGGGAAGCAGCCGAGGATCATCGAGCGCTCGACGTAGTTGCGCAGCTCGCGCACGTTGCCCGGCCACGGGTAGGCCGCCAGCCGGCTCACCACCTCGTGCGACAGCGGCAGCGGCGCCACGCCCAGCTGCGTCGCCAGCTGCTGCATGAAGTGGCGCATCAGCTCGGGGATGTCCTCGCTGCGCGCGCGCAGCGGCGGCAGGGTCAGGTCGACCACCGCCAGGCGGTAGTACAGGTCCTCGCGGAAGCGCCCCGCCCTCACCTCGGCGGCGAGGTCGCGGTTGGTGGCGGCGATGATGCGCACATCCACCGGCAGCTCGCGCTCGGACCCCACCGGGCGCAGCTTGCGCTCCTCGAGCACGCGCAGCAGCCGCGTCTGCATCGCCAGCGGCAGCTCGCTGATCTCGTCGAGGAACAGGGTGCCGCCGTGGGCGTAGTAGAACAGCCCGTTGCGGCTCTCGCTGGCGCCGGTGAAGGCACCCTTGACGTGGCCGAAGAGCTCGCTCTCGATCAGCTCGGAGGCGATCGCCGCGCAGTTGACCGGCACGAAGGGGCGCTGCGTGCGCGGGCTGGTCTGGTGCAGCGCGCGCGCCACCACCTCCTTGCCGGTGCCCGACTCGCCCTGCAGCAGCACGGTGCTCGGCATCTGCCCGATGCGGCGCACCATCGCGCGCAGCTGCTCGATCGCCGGCGAATGCCCGACCAGGCCGATCGGGTCGGCGGCGAGGCCCGCCAGCTCACGGCGCAGCACGAAGTTCTCGCGCGCGAGGCGGGCGCGCTCGAAGCAGCGCTTGATCGAATTGAGGATCTGGTCGACGCGGAAGGGCTTGAGGATGAAGTCGGAGGCGCCACCGCGCAGCGCGTCGATCGCCGTCTCCATGTCGGCGAAGGCGGTGACTAGGATCACGTCGCCGGAAAAGCCGTGCTCGCGCAGCTCGTGCAGCCACTCGATCCCGGACTTGCCCGGCAGCGCGATGTCGAGGATCAGCAGGTCGAAGTGCAGGCGCGCCATCAGCGCGGCGGCGTGTTCGGCGTCGGCCGCCGACTGCACCATGCCGCAGCGGCGGGCGAGCGTACGCTCGAGGAAGTTGCGCATGCCCTCCTCGTCATCGACCACCAGCACCGAGTGCGCCTGCCAGTTGTATTCGGCCAGGTCCACCGGCTCGGCGCGCGCGCCGGCGACGCCGTCCTGGCCCCGCGTCGTCTCGTGCACCATCGTGCCGTCTCCCGTCACCGCCATCCTCCTCCGTCACGTCTGCGTGCCCGCCGCCTCAGAACGGCTTGAGCACCACCAGGAACACCACGACGAACAGCACCACCACCGGGATCTCGTTGAAGTAGCGATACCACACGTGGCTGCGCATGTTGCGCCCGGCGGCGAAGTCGCGCATCAGCTTGCCGCAGTAGAGGTGGTAGCCGATCAGGCCGATCACCAGCAGGGTCTTCGCGTGCAGCCAGCCGCCGGCGAAGCCGTAGCCGAACCACAGCCACAGCCCGAGCACCACGGCGATGATGCCGAGCGGGGTCATGAAGCGGTAGAGCTTCATCTCCATCATCGCCAGGCGCTCGCGGGTGGCGGCGTCCTCGACCATGGCGTGGTTCACGAACAGGCGGGGCAGGTAGAACAGGCCGGCGAACCAGCTCGTGACGAAGACGATGTGAAGGGCCTTCAGCGACAGCATGTGTAACGGTGCTCCAGGTTTGACAGGGATCGGATGCGCGGCGTGGCGCGCGCGGGCGCCGGCTCAGGCCGCCGTGGCGGCGCGCAGGCCGTCGGCGATCGTCGGATAGCGCAGACGCACGCGCAGTTCCCGCTTCAGCCGGCGATTGTCGAGGCGGCGGGACTCGCCCATGAAGGACAGCGTCAGCGCCGACAGCCGGCTGGCGATCTCGGCCCGCGGCAGGCGCGGCGGCCGCGGCAGCGCGAAGGCGTCGGCCACGGCGTCGAAGTAGTCGCCCATCTTCATGGCCGAATCGTCGCTGGCGTTGTAAGCGCGCCCGGCGCGGGCACGGAACAGCGCCAGGCAGGCGATGCGGGCGAGATCGTCGGCGTGGATGTGGTTGGTGTGCACGTCCTCGTCCGCCACCAGCACCGGATCGGCCCGCTGCAGGCGCTCGAGCGGCAGGCGGTCGGCGGCGTAGATGCCGGGCGCGCGCAACAGGGCGATGCGCACCCCGCTGCGGCGCGCGAAGGTGCGCAGGCGGCGCTCGGCATCGACCCGGCGCCGGCCGCGCGCGGTCTGCGCATTGCACGGCCGGGTCTCGTCCACGCGGGCGCCCGCGCAGTCGCCGTAAACCCCTGTCGTGCTTATGTATATGACCCCCTGTGGTAGACTTTTGCCGCTTCCGAGCGCGGCCAGCAGCCGCTTGGTCCGCGGGTCGCCCTCGCCGCTGGCGGGCGGCGGCGCAAAGTGCAGCACGGCGTCGGCGAGGCCTGCGAGCCGCTTCAGGCTGCGGCGGTCGTCGAGATCACCGTGCAGCGGAACGGCGCCGGCGGCGCGCAACGCGGCACAGGCCTCGGGCTGGCGCGCCAGCGCATAGACGCGGAAACGGCGAGTCAGCCAGGGCAGCGCGCGCAGCGCCACGTCTCCGCTGCCAACGATCAGGATTCGTTTCATTTTTTGATTATCTCACGCACCATGACCCATCGGATTTCACTTCGACCCGGCGATCACCACTTCGAAGCCGCCGACGACCAGACCGTGCTCGAGGCCGCGCTCGCGGCCGGCCTGCTGCTGCCACACAGCTGCCGCGACGGCGCCTGCGGCGCGTGCAAGGGCAAGGTGCTGGAAGGCGTGGTGGACCAGGGCCGCCACGCCGACGGCGCGCTGAGCGAGGCCGAGCGCGCCGAGGGCTATGCCCTGTTCTGCTGCGCCAAGCCGCTCAGCGACCTCACCGTGCAGGCGCGCACCGTCACCCGCGCCGGCGACATCCCGGTCAGGAAGCTGCCCGCGCGCGTGCAGGCGCTGCGCCGCCTGGCCGACGACGTCATGCTGATCGACCTCAAGCTGCCGGCGAGCGAGAATTTCCAGTTCCGCGCCGGCCAGTACATCGACATCCTGCTCGCCGACGGCCAGCGCCGCAGCTTCTCGATCGCCAACGCGCCGCACGACGGCGGCCACCTCGAGCTGCACGTGCGCCGCATCGACGGCGGCCGCTTCACCGCGCACGTGTTCGAGGCGATGAAGGAAAAGGAGATCCTGCGCTTCGAGGGCCCGCACGGCAGCTTCTGGCTGCGCGAGGACTCGGCGCGGCCGATCGTGATGGTCGCCGGCGGCACCGGCTTCGCACCGATCAAGGGCATCATCGAGCACGCCATCCAGATCGGCCTGGCGCGGCCGATCACGCTCTACTGGGGCGCGCGCACCCGCGGCGGCCTCTACCTGGACGCGCTGGCGCGCAGCTGGGGGGCCGCGCTGCCCGGTTTCCGCTACCTCCCGGTGCTGTCGGACGAGGCCTGGGACGGCCGCCAGGGCCTGGTGCACCAGGCGGTGGTGGACGACTTCACCGACCTCTCGGGGTACGAGGCCTACGTCTGCGGCGCGCCGGCAATGGTGGATGCCGCGCGCGAGAGCTTCAGCACACAACGCGGTCTGCCCGCCGACGCCTTCTTCGCCGACGCCTTCACCTTCGCCCAGCCGACGAACTGACCCGGAGCGCTCGATGAGCCAGACCACCCTGCTGACCCGCGAGCCGGTCGTCAACAAGAACCGCGCGATCACCGCCAACCGCATCATCGCGCACGGCCCCAACATCGCCGCGGTGGTGGAAGCGCTCGCCAGCCAGGCCGACGTGTGGCCGACGCATCACCCGGTCTTCGTCAGCCTCGGTCGCCTGGTGCCGACGCCCGAGCTGATGAACTGGACGATCCCGGACAACGCCGCGATCGAGATCCCGGCGCAGACGCTGGCCCATCCGCAGACGCAGGCGCTGATGGCGCAGCTGCGCGACGCCGGCGTCGGCATGTGCCTGACCTGGTTCCAGCCCGGCACCGCCCTGCCCGCCGGCTTCGACTGGCGCTTCGTGCTCATCGACGCGCGCCGCTGCCCGGCGCCGACCGGCTCGCCCGGACTCAGCCTGGCCTGGGGCCTGGCCGACATCGCCGCCTTCCGCGACGCCGTGGGCGCCGGCTTCGACGGCGCCTCGGGCTGGTTCTTCCTGCACGGCAACGCGCCCGCCAAGGCGCTGTCGCCCGGCCACGCGCAGATCGTCCGCCTGCTCAACCTGGTGCGCAACAACGGCGAGATCCGCGACATCGAGCGCGTGCTCAAGCAGGACGTGGCGCTGTCCTACAAGCTGCTGCGCTACATCAACTCGGCCGGCTTCGGGCTGATGTGCGAGATCCAGTCCTTCCGCCACGCGGTCAGCATCCTCGGCTACGACGCCCTCAACAAGTGGCTGTCGCTGCTGCTGGTGACCGCCAGCCGCGACCCGAGCGCGCCCGCGCTGATGCAGACCGCGATCGCGCGCGGCCGCTTCATGGAGGAGATCGGCGCGAACTACTTCGAGGCCGGCGAGCGCGACAACCTGTTCATCACCGGCGCCTTCTCGCTGCTGCACACCCTGCTCGGCACCTCGATGCAGTCCCTGCTCGAGGAGATGAACCTGCCGTCCAACGTCAGCGAGGCGCTGCTCTACGGCCAGGGCGAATTCGCCCCCTTCCTGCGCCTGGCGCAGGCCTGCGAGCAGTTCGACGTCAAGGCGCTTGCCGCCGCCGCCGGCGAGCTGCACCTGCCGTTCGAGCGCATCAACCGCGCCCAGCTGGTCGGCCTCGGCTTCGCCGACAGCCTGCACGGCTGAGGCCGCAGCGCGTGAGGGGCGCGCGCGGCGCACGCGGACTTTTCCGGGGTGATGCCACACCGGTCACGGTCCGCAGGCGCGCGCGTGGCTAGAATCATGAGATCCCCAACCGCGCCCACCGACCGCATGCTGCCCGCCACCTTCAGCGCCTTCGAGCTTCAGCCCCTGCCCGACGGTGCGTCGACGATCCTGCGCCTGCTGGCAGCGCAGGCGCCCAACTGGCCCGAGATCGCGCTCGTCGCCGCGCGCGACCCGGCGCTGAGCCTGGCGCTGGTGGTCGCCGAGCCGCTCGCCGCGGGCGAGCTCCGTGACGGCCTCAACACCGTGCTCCGCCGTCGTCTCGAGCGCATCGGCCCCGACCTGCTGCGCGCCTGGCTGCTCGGGCTCGGCCACGTCGGCGAACAGGGCGACGAGCCGGCCGAGAACGCCCTGCTGCGCGCCGAGTGCGCGCTCCACCTGGCGATCGAGACGCGCTACCCGCGGCCCGACGAGGCCTACCTGGCCGGGCTGTGGCGCGGGCTGACGCGCTCGTCCGGCTGGCAGCGCGCGACGCGGCCGCCGGCGGTCGACCTCGTCGCCGCCTGCGGCCTGCCGCCCAGCCTCGCCGATGCGCTCGAAGCCGGCGGCCTGATGGACGAGCAGCTGGCGGCCGCGCACCCGCTGCTCGCCGTGGTCGAGGCGGCCGAACGCCTCACCGCCGCCGACTGGCAGGAACAGGCGGAGAAGATCGCCCACCTGAGCGGGCTCGAGACCGGAACCGTGCTGAGCCTGCGCGCCGACGTCGGCTACATCGTGTCGGGTCATGCCGCCTTTCCGGCCGTCCCCGCCGTTGCCGCGCCGCCGGTGCGGCCGTCCCTGCGGCTGACCGAGGACCCCTACCGCTGCGCCGGCGTGCTCGGCCTGCTCACCGCCGCCTTCGTCGACCTGGACGGCCCGGCGATCGGCGAACGGCTGGCGATCGCCGGCCCGCTGTTCGGCCTGCACACGCCGCCGATCCTGCTCGGCGGCGGCGAGGACGGGCGCCTGCAGCCGATGCTGGCAGCCGCGCCCGACAGCGTCGCCAGCCTGATCGGCGAGCTGCGCCTGCGCGTGGACGACGAGGCGAGCTGCATCGCGCTCAGCGCCCGCAGCGAACACCCGACCTCCTTCTTCGTGGACGGCGCCGGCCCGGGACGCAGCATGGCCGACTGGCAGATCGCGCGCTGGCTGGGGCGCGCCGGCTTCCACGTGCTGCCGCTGGCGTCGGGCCGGGAGATCGCGGTCGCCGTGATCGGCGCGACCTCGGCGCAGGCGCTCGACAGCGAGCTGCGCTGGCGCTACGCCGCGCTGCTCGGCGCCGCCGCGCGCGCGCTGCGCAGCTACAACCACCAGCGCAACGAGGTCGCCGCGCGCGAGGCCGTGCTGCAGCAGCGCTTCCGCGACCACGTGCGCAAGATCGTGCACGAGGCCACCAACCCGCTCACCGTGCTCAAGAGCCGCATCGGCATGCTCGCCCAGGAGCGCGCGGACGACGTGCCGCTGCAGGACGAGATGAGCCTGCTCAACGCCGAACTCGACCGCATCGACAACCTGCTGCGCGGCGCCGCGGCGCTGCCGGCCGAGGCCAGCGAGAGCGGCCACTGTCGCGTGCCCGAGCTGCTGCTCGACATGCGCACGCTGTACGGCGAACCACTCTTTGGCAGCCGCGGCATCCAGCTCGAGCTGCGCGCCGCGCGCGACGTGCCCCCGGCCGCGATCTCCGCCTCGGCCCTCAAGCAGGTGCTGCTCAACCTGCTGCGCAACGCCTCCGAGGCGCTGCAGCCGGGGCAGCGGCTGGTGGTCTCGGTACTGCCGCTGGTGAACGTCGACGGGCGCAACTGCCTCGAGATCCGCCTCGTCGACAACGGCCCCGGCCTGCCGCCGGATCGCACGCTCGACCCCCTGTCGCCGCGCCCCACCAGCAAGGGCGGCGGGCATCAGGGGCTGGGACTGAGCGTCGTACGCGAGATCCTCGGCCAGTGGGATGCCACCTTGCTGTGCCGATCCCAGAAGGGGACGGGCACCAGCTTCCAGATCTTCGTCCCGCTGGAACAAAGCGCCTGACTATTGCATGATGCGTCCAGACAAGACCACCACACCTCATCCCCCGGGAGCCATGGTCAGCCTGACCGAGCATGCATTCCGGCCTCAGATCGAAGGAACATTGGCCACCGACGCCGGCAACTTCCGCATCCTGATCGTCGACGATGACCCGTCTTTGCGCCGGACCTTCCCGCACGTGCTCGCACGCCCGGGGCGCGTGTTCGACGAGTGCGGCACCATCGGCGAGGCGATCGCGCGCCTGGAACACGAGCACTATGCGCTGATCCTGCTCGACTACCGCCTGCCCGACGCCAACGGGCTCGCGCTGCTCGACTGGCTGGTCGAGCACCAGCGCGATGAAGCCGTGATCATCATCAGCGGCGAGGACGCGATCGACGCCGCGATCGCCGCCCTGCGCCGCGGCGCCGACGACTACGTGCGCAAGCCCTACCATGTCGCGCAGTTGCAGCGTGCGGTCGACGGCGCGCTGCACAAGGGTGCGCTCGAGAAGGCCAACAAGCTGATGAGCCAGCGCCTGAAGGCCTCCGAGCGCCTGCACCGCTACCTGGTCGAGAGCTCGCCCGACCTCATCTTCACGCTCGACAGCGCCGGCCGCTTCACCTACGTCAACCCGCGCGTCAAGGCCCTGCTCGGCTACGACCGCAGCGCGCTGATGCGCCGCCCCTTCACCACCCTGGTGATGCCCGAGGACCTCGACCGCATCGACGGCCTGCTCAGCCAGCCGAGCAGCCTGCCGGGCGAGAGCTTCAGCGTCGAGCTGCGCCTGCGCCGCTACCGCGGCAGCGCGAACGCAGACGGCGACTGCGTGACCGTCTCGCTGACCGGCATCCCGATGCTCACCCAGGAAGACGACCGCCGCGTCGTCGGCCTGTACGGGGTGGCGCGCGACATCTCCGAGCGCAAGCGCGCCGAGGAGATCATCTCCTTCCAGGCCTACCACGACCAGCTCACCCACCTGCCCAACCGCGTGCTGTTCAAGGACAGGCTGGAGCTGGCGATCGCCCAGGCGCACCGTCGTACCGGTGCGCTGGCGGTGATGTTCATCGACGTGGACCGCTTCAAGCTGGTCAACGACACCTTCGGCCACGCCGAGGGCGACGTGCTGCTGCGCACGATCGCGGCACGCCTGTCGGCCACCCTGCGCCGCGGCGACACGCTCGCCCGCCTCGGCGGCGACGAATTCACCGTGCTGCTGCCGGACATCAACCAGCCCGAGGACGCGGAAGTGATCGCGCGCAAGGTGCTGGACGCGCTCAGCCCGCCGATCAGCCTGAGCCAGGGCCAGTTCCGCGCCACCGTCAGCATCGGCGTCGCGCTGTTCCCGCGCGACGGCAGTACCGCCGAAGAGCTGACGCGGCACGCCGACGTTGCCATGTACCAGGTCAAGCGCTCGGGCAAGAACGCCTACCGCTTCTTCGACCCCGACCTGAACACCCGCCACCGCGACCGCATCGCGCTCGAGAACGACCTGCGCAGCGCGCTCGCGCGCAACGAGCTCGAGCTGCACTACCAGCCGCAGGTCAGCCTGGCCGAGCGCCGCATCGTCGGCCTAGAGGCCTTGCTGCGCTGGCAGCACCCGGTGCTCGGCCAGGTGCCGCCGGCCACCTTCGTACAGGTGGCGGAGGAAGTCGGCCTCATCGGCGACATCAGCGCCTGGGTGCTCGAGCGTGCCTGCAGCCAGGTCGCCCAATGGCGCGAGACCGGGCTCACCCCGCCGCGGGTGTCGATCAACCTGTCGGCGCACGACTTCCACCGCGCCAACATCGTCGCCACCATCACCGAGTGCCTCGCGCGCCACGCGCTCGACCCCGCCCAGTTCGAGCTCGAGATCACCGAGAGCATCATGATGAATGACACCGCCGGGGTCGCCAGCAAGCTGCAGGAGCTGCGCGCAGCCGGCATCAGCGTCGCCATCGACGATTTCGGCACCGGTTATTCGGCGCTCGCCTACCTGCAGAAATTCCCGGTCAGCGCGCTGAAGATCGACCGCAGCTTCGTGCGCGACCTCGAAGGGCCGATGACGAACCCGATCATCTCGGCGATCACCGGCATCGCGCGCGGCTTTGAACTCGAACTGGTCGCCGAGGGGGTGGAGAACGAGGAGCAGGCGCGCGCGCTGCGCGCGCTCGGCTGCGAGGTGATGCAGGGCTACCTGTTCGCGCGCCCTGCCAGCCCCGCCGACGCGCATCGCTGGCTGATCAGGCCCGAATCGCTGTTCGAGACCCTTGACGCCGCCGCGGCCGAGACGCAGACCGACCTGAGCGCATGAATGCGAAGGCCGGCGCTCGGCCGGCCTTGCGGAGCCAGGACGTCGCGACGGCGACGTCCGGAGCGTCGCCTTACTTCATGGACAGGATCCACTCGACGAGCTTCTTGGCCTCGGCGTCGTTCACCTGCGCGTTGGGCGGCATCGGCACCTTGCCCCACACGCCCACGCCACCCTTCTGGACCTTGGTCGCCAGCGTGGCGACGGCGTCTGCCTGGCCGGCGTACTTGGCAGCGACTTCCTTGTAGCTCGGGCCGACCAGCTTCTTGTCCACCGCGTGACAGGCCAAGCAGTTCTTGGACTTCGCCAGGGCCTCGTCGGCAAAGGCCGGCGACGCGGAAAGGAGACCTGCAGCAACCGCAGCAGCAACGAGAGCCTTCATTTTCCATACCTCTTGGTGTTGGTTGTTTGGCGCCTGAATCTTAGCCCAGCACTGTCCGGCTGCCTATCGACAGTACGGGATGTTGCACATTTGCCGCGCGGCCGCGCCCGCGCTCCGCGCTATTGCCGCACCTCCATCGCCTCGTCCGCACTCAAGCCGGCGTGGCTGGCGCGGAAGGGGTTGATGTCGAGGCCGCCGCGGCGGGTGTAGCGCGCCCACACCGCCAGCTCACGCGGCCGACAGCGCGCCATGAGGTCGCAGAACACGCGCTCCACGCACTGCTCGTGGAATTCGTTGTGGGCGCGGAAGGACACCACGTAACGCAGCAGGCCCTCGCGTTCGATCGCCGGCCCGCGGTAGCGCACCACCAGCATCCCCCAGTCGGGCTGGCCGGTGACCAGGCAGTTCGACTTGAGCAGATGCGAGTAGAGCGTCTCCTCGACCTCGGGCCCGTCCGCGCGCAGCAGCGCGGGGGCGGGCTGGTAGGTGTCGATGGCGATGTCGAGGGCGTCGAGGCAGTCGCCCTGCGGGTAGCCGAAGCGGCGCTGCGGTCGCGCCGCCAGCGGCCTCAGCACGACGCCGACCGGCGCGCCGGCGGCCGCTTCGAGGTCGGCGGCGATGCGCGCCTGCACCGCGCCGACACTGCTCATGCGCTGCTGGTTGAAGGCGTTGAGGTAGAGCTTGAGCGACTTGGACTCGATCAGCCGCGGCGAGTCCGCCGGCACGCGGAACTCGCCCAGCGCCACCACCGGCTTGCCGCGCGCATCGAGCCAGGACAGCTCGTAGGCGTTCCACAGGTCCTCGCCGACGAAGGGCAGCGCACCGGCGCGGATGCCGAGCTCGTCGCGCTTGAGCTGGCGCTCGATCGGAAACAGCAGCTCGGGCGCGTAGGTGTCGCGGTAGGCGACCGCCTGGCCGAGCAGGGAGGCTTCGGCGCCGTGAAGGCGCGGGGTGTCAGGGCTCATTCGGGCAGATCCTGCGATGCATCAGATGCGGTCGGGGGCAAACAGCGCGGCGAGGTCGACATGGGCCTCGATCGCGTCGGCGAGCCGATCGAGGTCGGCTTCGCGGCGGGCGGCGAGGTCGACCGGCCCGCCCGCCGGCGCGTCCAGTCCGGCCCAGCACAGCAGCGCGGCCAGCGCTGCCGGGGCGTCGAACAGGCCGTGCACATAGCTGCCGAGGATCTGGCCGTCGGCGGACAGGGCGCCATCGGGCCGCAGGGCGGCGAACTCGGCCGCTTCTGCTTCTGCCTCGCTCATTTCCGCCTTCCCCGCCTCCGCCAGCCATGCCGCAGGACGCGACAGACCGGGGCCGCTGGTCACGCCCATGTGGATCTCGTAGCCGGCCAGCGCCGCCCCCTCGTCGCATGCAGGCTCTGACCCGCCCGCCTGCGCCAGGTTCGCGAGCCGGCCGCGCACGTTGCGCAACTGCTTGTGAGGCCGCAGCACCGTGTCCACCTCGAGCAGGCCGAGGCCGGCCATGCTGCCCGGCGTGCCCTCGAGGCCGAGCGGGTCGGCGAGCTCGCGGCCGAGCATCTGGAAGCCGCCGCAGATGCCGATGAGCTTGCCGCCATAGCGCAGGTGGCGGCGGATCGCGGCCTCCCAGCCTTGCGCGCGCAGCCAGGCAAGGTCCGCCTGCACGCTCTTGGAGCCGGGCAGCACGATCAGGTCGGCGGGCGGGATCGCCTGTCCGGGGCCGATCCAGCGGAAATCCACCTGCGGATGCAGGCGCAGCGGGTCGAGATCGGTGTGGTTGGAGATGCGCGGATAGACCGGCGCGATCACGCGCAGCGCGGCTTCGCCGGCGCGCACGTCGGCGGCGCTGTCGGCAAGCGCGTCCTCGGCGTCGAGGAAGAGCCCGTGCAGGTAGGGCAGCACGCCGAACACCGGCCGCCCGGTGCGCGCCTCCAGCCAGTCGAGGCCGGACTGCAGCAGCCCGATGTCGCCGCGGAAGCGGTTGATCACGAAGCCCCTGACCCGCGCCTGCTCGGACGGCGACAGCAGCTCGAGGGTGCCGACGAGGTGGGCGAACACGCCGCCGCGATCGATGTCGGCGATGAGCACGACCGGCACGTCGGCGGCTTCGGCGAAGCCCATGTTGGCGATGTCGCGGTCGCGCAGGTTGATCTCGGCCGGGCTGCCGGCACCCTCGACCAGGACCGCATCGTAGGCGCCGCACAGGCGGTCCCAGCTCTGCATCACGGCCGCCATCGCGGTCGGCTTGTAGGCGTGGTAGTCGCGCGCCGACAGGCTGGCGACGGCGCGGCCGTGGATGACGACCTGGGCGCCGATGTCGGTCGACGGCTTGAGCAGCACCGGGTTGAAGTCGGTGTGTGGGGCGACGCCCGCGGCCAGCGCCTGCAGCGCCTGGGCGCGGCCGATCTCGCCGCCGTCGGCGGTGACGGCCGAGTTGAGCGCCATGTTCTGCGGCTTGAACGGCGCCACCTTGAGGCCGCGCCGGCGCAGCACGCGGGCAAGGCCGGCGACCAGGGTGCTCTTGCCGGCATCGGAGGTGGTGCCCTGCACCATCAGCGTGATCGGGGGGGACATGGCGTAGAATCCGGCGGTTTTTGCGGGAAAGGGGCCGGATTATCGCCGATTCGCGCGGCGCCGGCGCCAATGACGCGCGCCCGGTTTCGGGCCTGCACGCACGCCCCCGTTCCGCCACGGGCGGACCGCCCCGCCCGCGTTTCTCGACCCGACGATTCCAATGCCCTCATCACTGCTGCTCATCCTCGCCCTCAAGATGGCCGCCGGCCTGCTTGCCGATCGCCTCCTCGGCGAGGCGCGGCGCTTTCACCCGCTGGTGGGCTTCGGGCGCTGGGCGGGCTGGGTGGAGCGTGGCTGCCGGCGGCTGCCGCTCGGCGGCGCCGCCGCGGGCGCGCGGCTCGGTGGCGTGCTGGCGTGGGCGCTGGCGGTGCTGCCCTGGGTGGCGCTTGCGCTGTGGCTGCGCGGCGTGCATCCGCAGGCGCACTGGATGGTCGATGTCGGCCTGCTCTATCTGGCCCTCGGCGGGCGCAGCCTGGTCGAGCATGCGCAGGCCATCGCCGCGCCGCTGGCGGCAGGCAGGCTCGATGAGGCGCGCATGCGGGTGGGCTGGATCGTCAGCCGCGACACCCGGGAACTGGACGCGGAAGGCGTGGCCAAGGCGGCGACCGAGTCGGTGCTCGAGAACGGCAACGACGCGGTGTTCGGCGCGCTGTTCTGGTTCCTGCTCGGCGGCGGCGCGGGGGCGCTGCTGTTCCGGCTGGCGAACACGCTCGATGCGATGTGGGGCTACCGCACGACGCGCTACCTGCACTTCGGCTGGGCGGCGGCGCGCATCGACGACGTGCTGAACTTCGTCCCCGCGCGCCTGACCGCGCTCACCTACGCGCTGCTCGGCCGCACGCGTCCGGCGCTGGCCTGCTGGCGCCGCCAGGCGCCGGCCTGGGACAGCCCCAACGCCGGCCCGGTGATGGCGGCCGGGGCGGGCGCGCTCGGCGTGCGCCTGGGCGGCGCGGCGATCTATCACGGCCGCGAGGAGGTGCGCCCGACGCTCGGCGAGGGGCGCGGGGCGGACGTCGCCAGCCTCCTCGGCGCACTTGCGCTGGTGCGCCGCGGCGCCTGGCTGTGGCTGGGCGTGGTGATGGCGCTCGGCGTGGTGGCGACACTCGCCGGAGCCGGCGGTGCTTGAACACGGCGGCCGCCTGCGCCGCGCCGCCGCCCGCTACGACATCCCGCTCGCCGACTGGCTCGACCTGTCGACCGGCCTCAACCCGCACGGCTACCCGGTGCCCCCGGTTCCCGCCGACGCCTGGCTGCGCCTGCCCGAGGACGATGACGGGCTCGAGGCCGCCGCCGCGCACTATTACGGCAGCGCGCAACTGCTCCCGGTGGCCGGCTCGCAGCCCGCGATCCAGGCCCTGCCCGCCGTGCTGCAGGGCGAGCGGGTGCGCGTGCTGACGCCCGGCTACGCCGAGCATGCGCACGCCTGGCGGGATCGCCATGCGCGGGCGGTCGAGGCCGACGCGATCGACGCGGCCGTGGCGCACAGCGACATCCTGGTGCTGGTGCAGCCGAACAATCCGACCGGCGTGCACTACGGTCGCGAGCGCCTGCTCGACTGGCATGGCCGGCTGGCCCGCCGCGGCGGCTGGCTGGTGGTCGACGAGGCCTTCATCGACACCACTCCGGAACGGAGCCTCGTCCCGCTCGCCGGCACGCAAGGGCTGGTGGTGCTGCGCTCGCTCGGCAAGTTCTTCGGCCTCGCCGGTGCGCGCGTGGGCTTCGTGTTCGCCCCGCCCGCCGTGCGCACCGCGCTCGCCGAGCGCCTCGGGCCGTGGACGCTGTCCGGGCCGGCGCGCTGGGCCGCCCGCCACGCGCTCGCGGATGACGGCTGGCAGGCTCAGGCACGGTGCACCCTGCAGGCGGCGGGTGCGCGCCTGAAGGACCTGCTCGACGCGCATGGCCTGCCCGCCTGCGGCCCGGCACTGTTCAAGTACGTCGCCAGTGCGCAGGCCGCAGGCCTGCACGAGGCGCTCGCGCGCGAGGGCATCCTGATACGACGCTTCGACACGCCGCCGGGGGTACGCTTCGGCCTGCCGCCGGACGAGGCCGGCTGGGCCCGGCTCGACGCGGCGCTTGCCCGCCACGCGCGCGGCGGGTAAAAGCGGGCGCTCCACCTCATCCGATCGAGCGCCATGCCCTCCGTGACCCGCAACGCCCGCCGCCCCCTCTTCGCCATGTTCGCGACGCTGCTGCTCGGCGCCGCGCTGCTCGCCACGCCCACCGCCGCGCGCGCACAGATCGAGCTCACCGACGACGCCGGCCAGCGCGTCGTGCTCGCACAGCCGGCGCAGCGCATCGTCAGCCTGGCGCCACACGTCACCGAGATCCTGTTCGCGGCCGGCGCGGGCGAGCGCGTTGTCGGCGTCGTCGCCTACAGCGACTTTCCGCCCGCGGCCCGGGCGCTGCCCCAGGTCGGCGGCTACACGCAGATCGACCTCGAGGCCGTCGTCGCGCTGCGCCCGGATCTGGTGATCGGCTGGCGCAGCGGCAACCGCGACGCCCACCTGGCGCGCCTGCAGGCGCTGGGCATCCCGGTGTTCCTGAACGAGCCGCGCAGCCTCGACGACGTCGCGCGCAGCCTGGAGCAGTTCGGCGTGCTCGCCGGCAGCGAGGACACCGCCCGCGCCGCCGCCACCGCCTTCCGCGCCCGCCACGCCGCGCTCGCCGCGCGCCATGCCGGCCAGCCCGCGGTGAGCACCTTCTACCAGATCTGGGACCGCCCGCTGATGACGATCAACGACGCGCACCTGATCGCCGACGTGATCCGGCTGTGCGGCGGTCGCAACGTGTTCGGCGGGCTGAGCCAGCTCGCTCCCACCATCGGCGTGGAGGCGGTGCTGGCGGCCAACCCGGAGGCGATCGTCGCCAGCGGCATGGGCGACGCGCGTCCGGAGTGGCTCGACCAGTGGGCGCGCTGGCCGCAGCTCGAGGCGACCCGGCGCGGCAACCTGTTCTTCATCCCGCCCGACCTCATCCAGCGCCACACGCCGCGCATCCTCGACGGCGCCGAGCGCCTGTGCGGGCAGCTGGAGACGGCCCGCGCACGGCGCCAGCAGGCGGCCGGCGACGGGCGCTGAGATCTGGCGCCCGGCGCGCGTCCGCGCCGCGGCCGGCAGCTCGACCGCCTGCGTGCTGCGCTGCGTCGGGGCGGCGGCAGCCCGCCACGCGGCGGCCGGCACGGCACGACACGACAGCGCATCGTATCGATCGGTTTTCGCTGATATTCTGCTTCAGCCCTTCGCCCCCAGGAGATCGCCATGCGCAGCGCCGACCGACTCCCGCCCGCCAGCGCGGCCCTCTCCCGACGCCGCATGCTCAAGCTCGGGCTCGGCGCCGCCGCACTCGCCGGGCTCGGCAGCCAGTGGGCGCCGATCAGCGCCTTCGCCCGCGAGGTGGATGACTTCATCCGCGGCCCGGCAGTGCCCGACATTGCCCCCACGCGGCTGTCCGAGCACGTCTGGATGATCTGGTCGAAGGACGGTTTTCCCACCCCGGAGAACCGGGGGATGATGAGCAACATCACCTTCGTGGTGACGCGCGCAGGCGTGGTCATGCTCGACCCCGGCGGCTCGGTGCAGATCGGCGAGATGGCGCTGCGCATGATCCGCACGGTCACCGACAAGCCGGTGGTGGCGATCTTCAACAGCCACTACCACGGCGACCACTGGCTGGCCAACCACGCCTTCGTGGATGCCTTCGGCACAGACCTGCCGATCCATGCGCATCCGGTGACGAAGAAGGAGATCGAGGGCGTGCAGGGCAGCCTGTGGCACAGCCTGATGGAGCGCTGGACCAACCAGGCCACCGCCGGCACCCGCATCGTCGCTCCCAACCGCGAGACCCGGCACGGCGACGTGTTCAGCTTCGGCGACGTCACCCTGCGCATCCACCACTACGGCCTCGCCCATACCCCTGGCGACCTCTGCGTCGAGGTCGTGGAGGACCGCCTCACCCATGTCGGCGACGTCGCCATGGATCGGCGCATCGCCAACATGGACGACGGCTCCTTCGTCGGTACCTTCCGCTTCTACGACGCGCTCGAGCAGAACGCGCGGTCGAGGATCTGGGTGCCCGGCCACGGCCACGCCAGCGCCGAGGTGCTGAGGTGGAATCGCGAGCTGTTCGAGGGCATCTACGAGAACTGCGTGCGCGCGGTCGAGGACGGCGCCGACATGGCGGAGGCGCGCGCACGCGTGCTGGCCGACCCGCGGGTGGCGAGCCGCGCGGCCGACACCGCGGGTTTCGACGCGAACATCGGCAAGTACGTCAGCCTCGCCTACCTGGAGGCCGAGCGCGAGGCCTTCTGAGCGCCCGGGGGCCGGTAGCCGCCTCACCCGCCGCGCTACGGCCTCACGCCCCTTCGCGCTCGTCGGCCGGCATCACCATCGGGTGGCGGCGGATGCGCGCGCCCTCCCACCACAGGCGATCGAAGATCCATGCCAGGCTGGGGAGCAGGCCGGCGAAGAAATGGCTGGCGGCCGACGAGGCCTCGACCGGCAGCGCCGCGGCCGACACCCGCAGCGCGCGCAGCCGGCGCCTGAGCGAGGGGTGAAAGCAGCCGGCGCGCGCCTCGTCAAGGGCGAGCGTCGGGTCGGCGGCGACCACCGCGTGCGAGAAGCCGGCGGCGAACGCGTGGCCCATCTCGCGGAACGGGCGCACCGCCGAGGCGGCATCCGCGCTGCGCAGGGCCTGCACCCGCGGCCAGTAGTCGTGCTGCAGGAAGTGGGTCTTGCGGCTCAGGGCGAGCAGCGTCTCGCCGAGCAGGGCCGGCCCGACCAGCCGCGCCGCCACCGCGTCGGCCTCGAACTCCTCGATGCGCGCGAGGCGCAACATGTCGCCGCAGAAGCGGTCGGCATGCCCGCCAAGCGCCGGCAGGCACGCCGGCAGCACGCCCAGCAGCGCATCGAGCGCCCGCACCCACGCCGCCCGCAACCAGGCCGCCCAGCCGCCCCAGCCCTGGCGCTGCGCGCTGACATGGCCGAACTCGTGGGCGAGCACGGCGGCGAACTGCAGCGGCGACAGGCAATGCACCAGCGGCAGGCCGATCAGCAACTCGGTGCGCAGCGCCCGCGCGCCTCCGAAGCCGGGGCGCTGCGCGACGCTCGCATTGACCTGGTCGGTGACGCGCACGTGCTCGAGCGGGGTCACGCCGGCCCGCCGGGCCAGGTCGTCGAGCAGGCGGAAGAAGTCCTCGGCGGCCGCGCGCGGCAGGCGGATGCCCTCGGGCCGCGGCCCGGCCTGCAGCAGCGCGCGGGCGCCGATGACCGTGAAGACGAGGCACAGCAGCCCGGCGCACACCCAGGCCAGCGTGCGCCCCGGCTCGCCGTCGCCGATCGCCGCCCATGCGGCGGCGGCGCACAACAGCACGCCGGCGGCCAGCGCAAGCGTCAGCACCAGCAGGGAAAGCAGGCCGAGCAGCGCCACCCACGCCAGGCGGCGGGCAAGGCGGGCGCGCAGGCGGCTGAGGCTGCGACGGGGCTCGAAGGGATGCATCGGACGGCCGGGGTGTATGGACGGGGCGCCGAGAGTGTAACGAACTCGCAACAGCGCGCGCGCCCGCAGGTCGCCTCGCGCCGGCGCGGCGTTGCCCGGACTGAGCAGCCCTCGGCCGCTTCCGCCCGCACCGACTGCGCGCGGCCGCCTCGCCCGGCCCGAAAGGCCTCGCTTATCGGGGGCGAAGCGCTTATAGTGCCGGTTCGCTGCAGTGCACCAGTCGCTCGCAGCGACGCCTGCAACGATTCCAGCGGCACCATGACCTGCGTCATGCCCGGCCCGGATCTCTTTCCCGCAGCCCGGATTGGTGCCGCTCGAACGCGGCGGGCTCGCGCCGGACCATCGAATGAATCCCGAAGTGACCTTCGCCAGCCTCGCGCTGGCCGACCCCATCCTGCGCGCCATCGGCGAGGCGGGCTACACCCACCCCACGCCCATCCAGGCCCAGGCCATTCCGCAGGTGCTGTCCGGCCGCGACCTGCTCGCCGCCGCGCAGACCGGCACCGGCAAGACCGCCGGCTTCACGCTGCCGCTGCTGCACATGCTGGCCGCCACCCACGCCCACCCGCACCCGCCCGGCCGCCCGCGCTGCCTGATCCTCACCCCCACGCGCGAGCTCGCCGCCCAGGTGGAAGAATCGGTGCAGACCTACGGCAAGCACCTGGCGCTCACCTCGCTGGTGATGTTCGGCGGCGTCAACATCAACCCGCAGATCGCCGCGCTGAAGAAGCGCGTCGACATCCTGGTCGCCACCCCGGGCCGCCTTCTCGACCACGTCGGCCAGCGCACGCTGGATCTGTCCGGCGTCGAGTTCCTGGTGCTGGACGAAGCCGACCGCATGCTCGACATGGGCTTCATCCGCGACATCCGCAAGGTGCTCGCGCTGCTGCCGAAGAAGCGCCAGAACCTGCTGTTCTCGGCCACCTTCTCGGACGAGATCCGCGAGCTCGCCCACGGCCTGCTGCACAACCCGGCAGAAGTGGAAGTCGCCCCGCGCAACACCACCGCGGAGCGCGTCGACCAGGCGGTGTACCTGATCGGCCAGAAGCAGAAGCGCGAACTGCTC
>JAREIX010000365.1 GCA_029286945.1 Thauera sp.
CGGCTGCCTGATGGAAGGCATCTCGCACGAGGCCTGCTCGCTCGCCGGCACCTGGGGCCTGGGCAAGCTCGTCGCCTTCTACGACGACAACAACATCTCGATCGACGGCCATGTCGACGGCTGGTTCACCGACGACACCCCGAAGCGCTTCGAAGCCTACGGCTGGCAGGTCATCCGCGACGTGCAGGGCCACGACCCGGTCGCCATCGAAGCCGCCATCCAGCAGGCCAAGGCCAACACCACCCAGCCCACGCTGATCTGCTGCAAGACCATCATCGGCGCCGGCGCGCCCAACAAGCAGGACAGCCACGACGTGCACGGCGCCCCGCTCGGCGCCGCCGAGATCGAGGCCGCGCGCGCCCACATCGGCTGGAACCACCCGCCCTTCCACATCCCCGCCGAGATCTACGCCGCCTGGGACGCCCGCACCAAGGGCGCCTCGCTCGAGGCGCAGTGGAACGCCGCCTTCGCTGCCTACCGCGCCGCCCACCCCGAGCTCGCCGCCGAGTTCGAGCGCCGCATGGCCGGCGAGCTGCCCGCCGACTGGGACGCCCACGTCGCCGCGGTGCTCGCCAAGGTCATCGACAAGGCCGAAACCATCGCCACCCGCAAGGCCAGCCAGAACGCAATCGAGGCCTATGCGCCCCGGCTGCCCGAACTCCTCGGCGGCTCGGCCGACCTCGCCGGCTCCAACCTCACGCTGTGGTCGGGCGCCAAGGGTGTCAGCAAGACCAGCGGCGGCAACTACGTCTATTACGGCGTGCGCGAGTTCGGCATGGCGGCGATCGCCAACGGCGTCAGCCTGCATGGCGGGCTGATCCCCTACACCGCCACCTTCCTGATGTTCAGCGAGTACGCGCGCAACGCCCTGCGCATGGCCGCGCTGATGAAGATCCGCCAGATCTTCGTGTTCACCCACGACTCGATCGGCCTCGGCGAGGACGGCCCCACCCACCAGCCGGTGGAGCAGACCGCCACGCTGCGCCTGATCCCCAACATGGACGTGTGGCGCCCGTGCGACACCACCGAGTCGGCCGTCGCCTGGGCCAATGCGATCGAGCGCCGTGACGGCCCGACCAGCATGTGCTTCTCGCGCCAGAACCTGCCATTCCAGGCCCGTAGCGCGGACCAGGTCGCGGCGATCCGCAAGGGTGGCTACGTGCTATCGGAAGCCGCCGGCAACAAGCCGCAGGCGGTGATCATCGCCACCGGCTCGGAGGTTGCGCTCGCCATCGCCGCGCAGAAGGCGCTCGCCGACGAAGGCGTGGCGGTGCGCGTGGTGTCCATGCCCTCGACCAACGTCTTCGACCGCCAGGACGCCGGCTACAAGGCGAGCGTCCTGCCCGCCGGCCTGCCGCGCGTCGCGGTCGAGGCCGGCTGCACCGACGGCTGGTACAAGTACGTCGGGCTCGAAGGCCGCGTGATCGGCATCGACCGCTTCGGTGAATCGGCCCCCGCGGGTGAGCTGTTCAAGTATTTCGGCATCACTGCAGACGCGGTGGTGCAGGCCGTGAAGTCAGTGCTCTGACGACAAGCTGACGCGGGAGCGGCGCCGGAAACGGACCGCTCCCGTTGCACATCAGGGCGCATTCCGGCGCGGGCCGGCAGGACACCAGCAACTACAAACATCCGGTTTTCCACCGTCATTTCAGGGAGAAGCATCGATGAGCATCAAGGTCGCCATCAACGGTTTCGGTCGTATCGGTCGCTGCACGCTGCGCGCCATCTACGAGCAGGGCCTGCA
>JAREIX010000176.1 GCA_029286945.1 Thauera sp.
GTCGGCTTCCAGCGTGACGGTGTAGCGCGCCATCACGTCGGGGCGGTCGGGGAAGCAGGTGATGCGGCGGAAACCCTCGGCCTCGCACTGGGTGAAGAAGCCGCCGTTGGACAGGTACAGCCCCGACAGGGTCGTGTTGGCACGCGGATCGATGCGGGTCACGACCTCGACCGTCACCGCCTCGCCAGCGGCGTCGATCTCGAGCACGCCATCGGCCTCGCGCATCGCCGCCGGCGCCACGCCATCGACCGTCAGCGACAGGCGCTCGAGCGCCTCGCTCCACAGCCGGATCGGCCCCTCGCCCGCTGCCGGGTTACGCACGCAGCGCATGCGGTTGGTGACCAGGGTCGACTCGGGGTCGAGGCGGAAACGAAGGTCGACGGTCTCGACCGTCCACGGCAGCGCCTGGTAGTCGGCGCGCATGATCGTTGGGGCGTGTTCGGTTTTCATTGTTTCTCCATCTGCGCCAGGCCGGCGCGGCAAGGGCGGGAGTGTACGCCCGGGCAGGGCCCGCCGCCCAGCGCATCGGCGCCGGGGGGCGAGGGACCTGCGGGTGCGCTGCGCCCGCCGCGCCAGCGCGCACGACCGCAGCAGCGCTCAGCCGCCGGCGCGATCGGCCACGAGGACGTCGCCCGCGGACTGGACGAGGATGTGCTTGGTGACGCTGCCAAGCAGCATCTCGCCGATCAGGCCATGACCGCGCTTGCCGATCACGATCAGGTCGCAGTCCTGCGCCTGCTCGTGCTCGAGCACCTGGGTCGTCGCCTCACCGTGGACCACGATGCGGCGCACGCGGTTCTCGTCCGCCCCCGCCTCGACGACGAGCTCGTTCATCCTCGCCGTGGCTTCACGGCGCGCGTTGACGCGCAGGCTCGACAGCGCGCTCTCCTCCACGCCGGCGTAGCGCAGCTTGCCCTCGAAGGGCACCTCGAAGGCATGCAGCAGCACGTACTCCGCCTGCGGCGCCACGCGCTGGGCCAGCCGCAGGGCGTCCAGCGCGCGCGGCGAGAAGTCGACCGGCACCAGCACCCGGCGATAGGGTTCGTGCGCCATCTGCTTGACCACCAGCAGTGCACGCGTGGTCTTGCGCAGCACACGCTCGGTCGTCGAGCCGACCAGCAGCTCGCGCATGAAGCCCGCGCCACGCGCACCCATCACCAGCAGGTCGGCGTCGATCGCGTCGGCATGGTTGCCGATCTCGGCCAGCACGTTGCCGACCACCATATGCAGCTCGGGCTGTACGCCCTGGCGGACCGCCAGCTCGGTGGCGAGCGCGCTCAGCTCGCCGCGCACCTCGTCCAGCAGTTTCTGCTGCAGGTCGGCAGCGCCGGCGTCGATCAGGTGACGTAGCGCGTCCAGCGCCCCGACATTGATCACATGCTGGAGCGACAGCCGCGCACCGAGCTCGGCGGCGATCAGCGCGGCGCGCACCATGGCATGACGGGCAAGCGGCGACAGGTCGGTGGCGGCGAGAATGCTGCGGATGGGGGTCATCGTTCAGGCTCCTTGGCAGGTGGCGGCGATGCGGAAGGCGTTGGCGATGGGGACGGCGCGGCCGCGTCGCGCCCATGCACGTCCTCGAAGGCGATCTCCGCGGCGAAGCTGCGCGCGGCGTAGTCCGCCGCGTCGTTGAAAGGGTTGAGCACGCGTGCGACACCGGCTGCGCCGAGCGCCTCGGCGTGAAGCGCGTCGCGCACCACGCCGGCGATGCGGCCGCTGAAGCCGGCGTCCTTGAGCGCGCTCAGGAAAGCGCGGTTCGACTCCCACTGCGGAAAGGTGGTGATCGCCCAGCGCGCGTGGGGAAGCGGCAGCGATTCCAGAAAGCTCGGATCCTCGCCGTCGCCGTAGCGCACCGGCTGGCGGAGCTTGTGCAGCGCGCGGATGGTCTCGGGATCGAAGTCCACGCCGAGCACCTCGATGCCCGCATTGCGAAGCTGCTGCATCAGCCGCGAACCATAGCGGCCGAGGCCGAAGATGATGATGTCGGGCTGCCCGGCCGGGCGGCCCTGGTGTTCCACCGCAAGCTCCCGAAACGGCCGCTTGCGCTCGAACACGCCCAGCAGCGGCGCCAGGCGCTCGTACAGCGGCTGCGAGAACAGGATCATGTAGGTCGAGATCATGATCGTCACCACGCCGACCAACGTGGTGAGACCGAGCGCCTGGACCCCGACGTGGCCGAGGGTGATGCCCATGGCGACGAACACGATCGAGAATTCGCTGATCTGCGCCACGGTGAGCCCGGCGAGAAAGCCGGTGCGCTTGCGGTAGCCCATGTAACCCATGATCGCCATCACGATCAGCGGGTTGCCGACGAGCACGAACACCGACAGCACCGCCGCCGGCCAGATCTCGTCGCCAAGGGTGGAGAAGTCGAGCTTGGCGCCAAGGTCGATGAAGAAGAACAGCAGCATGAAGTCGCGGATGCCGGTGAGGCGTGCGTTCATCGCCTCGCGGTAGGTGGTCGAGGCGAGCGAGAAGCCCGCCATGAACGCGCCCGCCTCCTTGCTGAAGCCGGCCCACTCGCCGAGCGCGGCGAGCCCGGTGCCCCAGGCGATGGCGAAGATCAGCAGCAGCTCCTGCGAACGCGCCATGGCGCCGACCAGGCGCGGCAGCACCGAGCGCATCAGCACGTACATCAGCGCCGCCGCGGCCAGCAGGCGCAGCACGAGCGAGCCGGCGACCTCCAAGAGCGCGGCCTCGCCCGCACCGCGCAGCGCGCTCATCGCCATCATCGCCAGCACGACGGCAAGGTCCTGCACGATCAGGAAACCGACCGCGATCCGTCCGTGCAGCGAGTCGAGTTCGCGCTTGTCGGACAGCAGCTTGACCACGATGATCGTGCTCGAGAAGGTCAGCGCCACGGCGACGTAGAGCGCCTCCATCAGGCCCTTGCCCATCAGCAGGATGAGCAGGAAGCCGAACACGATGGTGAAGCCGAGCTGCCCCAGGCCGGTCGCCAGCGCCACCGGACCGATGTGACGGATGTGGTGCAGATCAAGCTTGAGGCCGACGACGAACAGCAGCACGGTGACACCGATCTCGGCCAGCAGCGCGACCTGGTCGTGGGCCCTGACAATGCCGAACACCGCGGGACCGGCCAGGATGCCGACGACGATGTAGGCGATCAGCACCGGCTGGCGCAGGCGCACTGCCACCGCCCCCGCGACCGCCGAGATGGTCAGCAGCAGCGCGAACTCGGCATAGGGTCCATGGGCCAGCAGGTCGGCCATCGGCCCCTCCTGTTCAGCAGATGAAAGGACGGCGGACGCGGTCCGCGCTCGGCCTGCCCCTTACGGCTCGCGGCGGGCGCCGCATCGATGCAGTGTTTGGCCGAATGTTAATGCATTCGGCTGCAAGGGGCTGCGCCCCGCCCTCGAACCGGCGGCCGCCTCAGCGCTTGGGCGGCACCGGCAGCAGCACGATGCAGGTGCCGGCCATGCGATCGTGCAGGAACTGGCGATCGCGGTCGATCAGGGCCCAGAGCAGGCCGATGCCGCCCAGCAGCAGCGAAGGCCAGGCGAGCGCATAGCGCAGCCAGCAGCGCCCAAGGCCGGCCACCCGCCCGGAGGCCGCGTCGACGATCTTCAGCCGCCAGGTCTGCATCGCCAGGGTCTGGCCACCGCGCCGCCAGTACCAGACGAAATAGCCGCCGAGCACCACGAACACGTGCAGCCACAGCACCGCCCCAGGGGGCGTGTAGTTCGCCACGGCGCCAAGGACCAGGTAAGGCACGAGGAAGGTCAGCGCCAGAACGCCGAGCAGCAGCATCGACTCGTAGAGCATCGCGGCGAGGCGGCGGCGCAGACCGGCAAGCTCGGCCACCGGCCGCTCGACGCCCGCAGCCGCCGGCGATGAGGATGAACGGGCTGCGCCCTGCGCCTGCGGGGCGCTTGCCGCCCGACTCGTCCTGCGGGTCATGAAGGGTTCCGGAAAGAGGGGGATTGCGCGAGCAAGGAAGCGTTGCGCGAAAATTGAAAGCGGTGCGCACGAAGGGTGGCGCGCGGGACAGGATGGCACAGCGGAAAACGGCTGATGCGAAACGGCCCGCCCGCCTCCATCCGCCAGCCGTCCCTGACCGGCGCCAGCCTTGACCAAAACAGCGACCGCCGGTAACGTTCTGCGTTTATTCAAACCCCTAAAGACAAGCGAGTTAGCGATGGTGCTGTCCGGAGCCGAAATTGTAATCAGGTGCCTTCAGGAAGAAAAGGTCGAGTATGTCTTCGGTTACCCCGGCGGCGCGGTCCTCTTCCTCTACGATGCGCTGTTTCAGCAGGACCAGGTTCGGCACGTGCTTGTGCGCCACGAACAGGCCGCGGTGCACGCGGCCGACGGCTTCGCGCGCAGCACCGAGAAGGTCGGCGTCGCGCTGGTGACCTCCGGCCCGGGCGCGACCAACGCCGTCACCGGCATCGCCACCGCCTTCTGCGACTCGATCCCGATGGTGATCATCTCCGGACAGGTGCCGACCGCCGCGATCGGTCAGGACGCCTTCCAGGAAGTCGACACGGTCGGCATCACCCGGCCCTGCGTGAAGCACAACTTCCTCGTCAAGGACGTGCGCGACATCGCGCTGACGATGAAGAAGGCCTTCTACCTCGCGCGTACCGGCCGCCCCGGCCCGGTGCTGGTCGACATCCCCAAGGATGTGACGATGCAGCGCTGCGAGTTCGAGTATCCGAAAGAGATCTCGATGCGCTCGTACAACCCGGTGGTCAAGGGCCACTCGGGCCAGATCAAGAAAGCGGTGCAGCTGCTGCTCGAGGCCAAGCGGCCGATGATCTACACCGGCGGCGGCGTCGTGCTCGCCAACGCAGCCGAACAGATCACCCGGCTGACGCGCCTGCTCGGCTACCCGATCACCAACACCCTGATGGGCCTCGGCGGCTACCCCTTCGGCGACCGCCAGTACCTCGGCATGCCGGGGATGCACGGCACCTTCGAAGCCAACATGGCGATGCACTACTCCGACGTGCTGCTCGCCGTCGGCGCCCGCTTCGACGACCGCGTGATCGGCAACCCGGCGCACTTCGCCGAGGAGCCGCGCAAGATCATCCACATCGACATCGACCCGTCCTCCATCTCGAAGCGGGTGAAGGTGGACGTGCCCATCGTCGGCGACGTCCGCGAGGTGCTCGAGGAGATGATCCGCCAGCTCGAGGCGGGCGAGGTGCGCCCCAACCCGGACGCGCTCGCCGCCTGGTGGAAGCAGGTCGAGGAATGGCGCAGCCGGCGCTGCATGGCCTACAAGAACTCGGACGAGATCATCAAGCCCCAGTTCGTGATCCAGAAGCTGTGGGAGGTCACCGGCGGCGAGGCCATCGTCACCTCGGACGTCGGCCAGCACCAGATGTGGGCGGCGCAGTACTACGGCTTCGACAAGCCGCGGCGCTGGCTCAACTCCGGCGGCCTGGGAACGATGGGCGTGGGCCTGCCGTACGCGATGGGCGCCAAGCTCGCCAACCCCGACATGCAGGTCGCCTGCGTGACCGGCGAGGCCTCGATCCAGATGAACATCCAGGAGCTGTCGACCTGCCGGCAGTTCCGCCTGCCGATCAAGATCTGCAACCTCAACAACCGCTATCTGGGCATGGTGCGCCAGTGGCAGGAGCTTTTCCACGGCGGCCGTTACTCCGAGTCCTACATGGACTCGCTGCCCGACTTCGCCAAGCTGGCCGAGTCCTATGGCCACGTCGGCATCCGCGTCGACAGGCCCGCCGACGTCGAGGGTGCGCTGCGCGAGGCCTTCACCACCTACAAGAACGAGCTCGTGTTCCTCGACTTCCAGATCGACGCCACCGAGAACGTCTATCCGATGGTGCAGGGCGGCAAGGGTCTCACCGAGATGATCCTGTCGGCCGAAGACCTCTGATCGCCACCCACCGATTGCGGAACACATCACCATGCGTCACGTCATTTCCCTCCTGATCGAAAACGAATCCGGCGCGCTGTCGCGCGTCTCCGGCCTGTTCTCGGCCCGCGGCTACAACATCGAATCGCTGACCGTGGCGCCGACCGAAGACCTGTCGATGTCGCGGATGACCATCGTCACCACCGGCTCGGACGACATCATCGAGCAGATCACCAAGCAGCTGAACAAGCTGGTCGAGGTGGTCAAGGTGGTCGACATCTCCGAGGCCGCGCACATCGAGCGCGAACTGATGCTGGTCAAGGTCCGCGCCACCGGCAAGGACCGCGAGGAGATCAAGCGCACCGCCGACATCTTCCGCGCCCACATCATCGACGTCACCGACGCCTCCTACGTCGTCGAACTGACCGGCAACCAGGGCAAGCTGGACGCCTTCATCGGCGCCATCGACCCTGCCCTGATCCTCGAAACCGTGCGCTCCGGCGTGTGCGGCGTCGGCCGCGGCGACCGCGTGCTCAAGGTCTGAAGACCCCCTCCCCCGCACCACATCCCGACCCAAAGGAAAGACATGAAGGTTTACTACGACAAGGACGCCGACCTCTCGCTGATCAAGGGCAAGCAGGTCACGATCGTCGGTTACGGCTCCCAGGGCCATGCTCACTCCCAGAACCTGCGCGACTCCGGCGTGAACGTCACCGTCGGCCTGCGCAAGGGTGGCAGCTCGTGGTCGAAGGCCGAAGCGGCCGGCCTCACCGTGAAGGAAATCGGCGAAGCCGTGAAGGGCGCCGACGTCGTCATGATCCTGCTGCCGGACGAGACCGCACCGCAGGTCTATCGCGAGGACATCGAGCCGAACATCAAGAAGGGCGCGGTGCTCGCCTTCGCCCACGGCTTCAATGTGCACTACAACCAGATCGTGCCGCGTGAAGACCTCGACGTGATCATGGTGGCGCCGAAGGGCCCCGGCCACACCGTGCGCTCCGAATACCTGCGCGGCGGCGGCGTGCCGACCCTGATCGCGGTGTACCAGGACCGCTCGGGCAAGGCGAAGGACATCGCCCTGTCGTACTCGGCGGCCAACGGCGGCACCAAGGGCGGCGTGATCGAGACCAACTTCCGCGAAGAGACCGAGACCGACCTCTTCGGCGAGCAGGCCGTG
>JAREIX010000366.1 GCA_029286945.1 Thauera sp.
ATGCCGGGGCGGTCGTGGGCGAGCAGCGCCATGCGGATCAGCTCGCCGCCGGCGGCGCCCGCCGCGGCGCTGCCGCGCTCGATGCTCAGGCTCAGGCCGGCCGACGACAGCTCGCGCAGCGCCGCCTCGAGGCGGTCGGCATCGGCCGCCGCGACGTCGAGCCGCACGATGCCGGCGAACTTGCCGGCCAGGTGCGCCATGCTGCTGTCGAGCCAGTTGGCGCCGTTCGCGGCCGCGCGCTCGGCGAGCGCCTTGACCAGGCCCGGGCGATCCTCGCCCACCAGGGTGACGATGAAAGAGACGTTCATGTGCAGGGCTCCTCAGGCGTGTTCGTAATCGGACAGCGGCGGGCAGGCGCATACCAGGTTGCGGTCGCCATACACGTTGTCCACCCGGCCAACCGGCGACCAGTACTTGTTGCCGCGCAGGCTGGGCACCGGATAGGCGGCGACCTCGCGGCTGTAGGGGTGGGGCCACTCGCCGGCAATCGCCTCCGCGGTGTGCGGGGCGTTGACCAGCGGGTTGTCGCGGGCGTCGTACTCGCCGCTGGCGACCCTGGCGATCTCCTCGCGGATCGCGATCATCGCGTCACAGAAGCGGTCGAGCTCGGCCTTCGACTCGCTCTCGGTCGGCTCGATCATCAGCGTGCCCGGCACCGGGAAGGACATCGTCGGCGCGTGGAAGCCGAAGTCCATCAGGCGCTTGGCGACATCGTCGACGCTGATGCCGGTGCTGTCCTTGAGCGGGCGCAGGTCGAGGATGCACTCGTGCGCCACCATGCCATGCTCGCCACGGTAGAGCACCGGGTAGTGCGCTTCCAGGCGGCGGGCGATGTAGTTGGCGTTGAGGATCGCCGTCACCGTGGCGTGGCGCAGGCCGTCGCGGCCCATCAGCGTGATGTAGGTCCAGGTGATCGGCAGGATGCTGGCGCTGCCCCAGGGCGCCGCCGCCACCGCGCCGATGCCCGCAAGACCCACCGAACCATGGCCCGGCAGGAAGGGTGCGAGGTGCGACTTGACGCCGATCGGGCCGACGCCCGGGCCGCCGCCGCCGTGCGGGATGCAGAAGGTCTTGTGCAGGTTCAGGTGGGAGACGTCGCCGCCGAACTGGCCCGGGCCGCACAGGCCGACCATGGCGTTGAGGTTGGCGCCGTCGATGTACACCTGGCCGCCGTGGGCATGCACGATGTCGGTGATCTCGCGCACCGCGGTCTCGAACACGCCGTGGGTCGACGGGTAGGTGATCATGATCGCGGCGAGCTGCTCGGCGTGCTGCGCGGCCTTGGCCTTGAGGTCGGCCACGTCGACGTTGCCGTTGGCATCGCAGGCGACCACCACCACGCGCATGCCGGCCATCTGCGCGGTCGCGGGGTTGGTGCCGTGCGCCGAGCTCGGGATCAGGCACACGTCGCGGTGGCCCTCGCCGCGGCTGGCGTGGTACGCGCGGATCGCGAGCAGGCCGGCGTATTCGCCCTGCGAGCCGGCGTTGGGCTGCAGCGACACGGCGTCGTAGCCGGTGCAGGCGCACAGCATCTGCTCGAGCTCGGCGGTGAGCTGGGCGTAGCCCTGCGTCTGCTCTGCGGGGGCGAAGGGGTGCAGGCCGCCGAACTCGGGCCAGGTCACCGGGATCATCTCGGTGGTGGCGTTGAGCTTCATGGTGCACGAGCCGAGCGGGATCATCGTGCGGTCGAGCGCGAGGTCCTTGTCGGCCAGGCTGCGCAGGTAGCGCAGCAT
>JAREIX010000367.1 GCA_029286945.1 Thauera sp.
CTTCGAGTGCCTGCACGAGCTCAAGCTGATCGTCGACCTGATGTACGAGGGCGGCATCGCCAACATGAACTACTCGATCTCGAACAACGCCGAATACGGTGAATACGTGACCGGCCCCGAGGTCATCAACGAGCAGTCGCGCGCCGCCATGCGCAACGCGCTGAAGCGCATCCAGACCGGCGAGTACGCCAAGATGTTCATCCTCGAGGGCAAGACCAACTACCCGAGCATGACCGCCTACCGCCGCCTGAACGCCGATCACCCGATCGAGAAGGTCGGCGCCACGCTGCGCGACATGATGCCGTGGATCAAGGCCAAAGCCCTGGTCGACAAGTCGAAGAACTGATCGACCCTGGCACGCAACACCCAGGCCGGCCCCGCAACCGCGGCGCCGGCCTTTGTCTTTGCGCCCCACCACGGCGCAACCGGCTTGCGGGCGGCAATCCGCCCCGCCCCTTGCGTGCGCTAGAATGGGCGCTCAGGAATCCATGGAGGCGATCCCCAACGTGCCCGACAACGACCACACCGCTACGCCCTTGATGGACAAGCGCCGCCGCGGCATCTACATCCTCCCCAACCTGTTCACGACGGCGGCGCTGTTCGCCGGCTTCTATGCCATCGTGCAGGCCATGAACGACCGCTTCGAATATGCTGCGGTGGCAATCTTCGTCGCCATGGTGCTGGACGGGCTCGACGGCCGCATCGCGCGGCTCACCCACACCCAGAGCGAATTCGGTGCCGAGTTCGACTCGCTCTCCGACATGGTGTCCTTCGGCGCCGCGCCGGCACTGGTGATGTACGAGTGGGCACTGCAGGATCTCGGCAAGCTCGGCTGGATCGCCGCCTTCATCTACTGCGCCGGCGCCGCGCTGCGGCTGGCGCGCTTCAACACCAACATCGACGTCGTCGACAAGCGCTACTTCCAGGGCCTGCCCAGCCCGGCGGCCGCGGCCCTGGTCGCGGGCATGGTGTGGGTCGGCATCGACAACGGCTTCGCCGGCAACGAGCTGCGCTGGTACGCGGCGGTGCTGACGATCTTCGCCGGCGTGTCGATGGTGAGCAACGTGCTGTTCTGGAGCGGCAAGAGCATCAACCTCAGGAAGAGCGTGCCCTTCATCGTGCTGATTGCGCTCGTGCTGGCCTTTGCGCTCATCTCCAGCTATCCGCCGGGCATCCTGTTCGGCCTCTTCCTCGCCTACGCCGCCTCCGGCTACGTGGTCGCCGTGCTGCGCTGGCGCAAACGCAAGCTGAACCGGCAGGACAACCCCGCCGTCTACGCCACCTCGGCGCAGGACGACGAGCGCTCCGCCGAGCCCGAAGAGGGCACTTCATCCGACCCCGGGAGCAAGCCATGAAAGACAAGCTGATCATCTTCGACACCACCCTGCGCGACGGCGAGCAGAGCCCGGGCGCATCGATGACGCGCGACGAGAAGCTGCGCATCGCCCGCCAGCTCGAGCGCATGCGGGTGGACGTGATCGAGGCCGGCTTCGCCGCCGCCTCCAACGGCGACTACGACGCCGTGCGCGCGATCGCCGAGGCGATCAAGGAATCGACCGTGTGCTCGCTGGCGCGCGCCAACGAGAAGGACATCCGGCGCTCGGGCGACGCGATCGCCCCCGCCGCACGCGGCCGCATCCACACCTTCATCGCCACCAGCCCGATCCACATGGAGAAGAAGCTGCGCATGACGCCCGACCAGGTCGTCGAGCAGGCGGTCAAGGCGATCGGC
>JAREIX010000368.1 GCA_029286945.1 Thauera sp.
GATCACGCCCTGCGCGCCGAAGTTGCGCACGAACTCGTCCGACACGTCGAAGGGATGCAGCTCGCAGTACACCTGCTGCTCGCGCACGCGGCGCGCGATCAGCTGGGAGACCTGGGAACCGAAGTCGAGGATGAGGATTTTCTGGTGAGCCATGGCGCGAACGTCTCGTGCGTCAAAAAAAGGAAAGGCGGCTTCTCAGCCGCCCGGAAATATCGGAACCGTCCGATCAGCTGATCTGGTAGTTCGGCGCTTCCTTGGTGATCTGCACGTCATGGACGTGCGACTCGCGCATGCCGGCCGAGCTGATTTGCACGAACTGGGCCCGCTCGTGCATGCTCGGGATGTCCGCGCAGCCGAGATAGCCCATCGACGCACGCAGGCCGCCGATCAGCTGGTGGATGACCGCACCGACCGCGCCCTTGTAGGGCACCCGACCCTCGATGCCCTCGGGCACGAGCTTGTCGATGTTGCTGGTGTTCTCTTCCTGGAAGTAGCGGTCGGCCGCGCCCTTCTCCATCGCACCGAGCGAGCCCATGCCGCGGTAGGACTTGTACGAACGGCCCTGGAACAGCACCGTCTCGCCCGGGGCCTCCTCGGTGCCGGCGAACAGGCCGCCGAGCATGACGCAGTGAGCGCCGGCGGCGATCGCCTTGGCGATGTCGCCCGAGAAGCGGATGCCACCGTCGGCGATCATCGGCACACCGGTGCCGACCAGCGCGCTGGCGACGTTGTCGATCGCGGTGATCTGCGGCACGCCCACACCGGCCACGATCCGCGTGGTGCAGATCGAGCCCGGCCCGATGCCGACCTTGACGCCGTCCGCGCCGGCATCGACCAGCGCACGCGCGGCGTCGGCGGTGGCGATGTTGCCGCCGACGACCTCGATCTGCGGAAAATGCTTCTTGACCCAGCTGACGCGGTCGAGCACACCCTGCGAGTGACCGTGGGCGGTATCGACCACGATCATGTCCACCCCGGCATCGGCCAGGCGCTCGGCGCGCTCCTCGGTGCCCGCGCCGACGCCGATCGCCGCCGCCACGCGCAGGCGGCCCTGGTCGTCCTTGGCGGCTAACGGGTGCTCGGTGGACTTCATCATGTCCTTGACGGTGATGAGGCCGCTCAGCTCGCCGGCGTCATTGAGCACCAGCACGCGCTCGAGGCGATGCACGCGCAACAGCTCGCGCGCCTCATCCAGGCTGGCACCCTCGCGCACGGTGACCAGGCGCTCCTGCGGCGTCATGATCTGGGTGACGAGCTGGTCGAGATTGGTCTCGAAGCGGGTGTCGCGGTTGGTGACGATGCCCACCACCTTGCCGCCCTGCACCACCGGCACGCCGGAGAAACGGTGCTGGCGCTGCAGCGCGATGACCTGACCGACCGTCATGGTCGGCGGGATGGTGATCGGATCCTTGAGGATGCCGGACTCGTGGCGCTTGACCTTGTGCACCTCGGCGGCCTGTTCGGCCGGGGTGAGGTTCTTGTGCACCACGCCGATACCGCCCTCCTGCGCCAGGGCGATCGCCAGCCGGCTCTCGGTGACGGTATCCATCGCGGCCGACAGCAGCGGAATGTTGAGGCGGATGCGGCGGGTGACCTGGCTCTGCAGGCTCACGTCGCGCGGGAGGACCGTGGAGTGGGCGGGAACGAGAAGGACGTCATCGAAGGTCAGCGCCTTCTGAATCACTCGCATGGCTTTTTTCCTTTCGACCAAATCCGTATTATACAGAGCGCC
>JAREIX010000177.1 GCA_029286945.1 Thauera sp.
TGACTACACGCCGCCTCCCCTCCCGCATCGTCTGCCTCACCACCGAAACCGTCGAAGTCCTCTACGCCCTGGGCGAGGAGGACCGCATCGCCGGCATCAGCGGTTACACCGTGATCCCGCCTCGTGCGCGCAAGGAGAAGCCGAAGGTGTTCGCCTTCTCCAGCGGCGACCTCCAGAAGATCCTCGCGGTCGAGCCCGACCTGGTGCTGGGCTTCTCCGACATGCAGGCGGATGTGGCGCGCGACCTGATCAAGGCGGGCGTCGCGGTGCATGTGTTCAACCAGCGCAGCGTCGAGGGCATCCTGGCGATGATCGAGACGGTCGGCCGGCTGGTGGGGGCGGAGGCGCGCGCCCTGGCCCTGGTGGCGGAGCTGGAGGCCACGATGGACGCGGTGCGCGTGCAGGCGGCGGCGCTGCCGCGGCGGCCGCGGGTGTATTTCGAGGAGTGGGACGAGCCGCCGATCAGCGCGGTGCGCTGGGTGTCGGAGCTGATCGGCATCGCTGGCGGCGAGGACGTCTTCGCCGAGCGTGCGGTCCACCCGGGCGCGGCGCAGCGCATCCTGGCCGATCCGCTGGAGGCGGCGCGGCGGGCGCCCGACATCATCGTGGGTTCGTGGTGCGGCAAGCGCTTCCGCCCCGAGCGTGTGGTGGCGCGCGCGGGCTGGGAGGACGTGCCCGCGGTGCGCGATGCCGAGCTGCACGAGCTGAAGTCGGCGCTGATCCTGGCGCCCGGTCCGGTGGCGATCCGCGAGGGGCTGCCGGCGCTGGCGGAGATCATCGCGCGCTGGGCGCACGTAGATCGCGCTTCTGCCGCATAGGGGGCCTGCCTCCGCCGCGGCTGGCGATCGGGCCGCACGCGTTGCATGCGAGGGCGGCAAGCGTCAGCCCTTCGTCGATGGGCGAGCCGGGTCTGTGCCGGACGCATCGCGGCCTGGGTGTCGCGCTCGAGGAAGGCGGCGCTGCTGCGGTCGGAAGAAGAGGCGTTTGGCGGCTTCGGTGCTGGCGATATAGACGAGCACGATGGCGAGCAGTGCGCCGAGCAGCGGCGCGTCGGGCGGGGTGAAGCCGAACGCCGCAGCGGCGCGCGGGACGTAGGGCAGGGCGATCGCGAGGGTCGCGATGGCGAGGGTGGCGCCCAGCAGGAGCGGGCTGGGGGCGCTGCGCCAGGCTGGGTTGCGGGTACGCAGCACGAGCACCACGACGAGTTCGGTCAGCAGCGAGACGACGAACCACGCGGTCTGGAACAGCGACTCGCCCGTGCCGAAGAGCTTCAGCAGCACGAAGAAGCTCAGCAGGTCGAAGGCGCTGCTGAGCAGCCCGAACACGATCATGAAGCGCCGCACCTCGCGCACGTCCCAGCGTTGCACCCGGGTGATGTGTTCGCGATCGATGCGGTCGGTGGAGATCGCGATCGACGGCAGGTCGGACAGGAAGTTGTTGAGCAGGATCTGCTTGGCTGCCAGCGGTAGGAAGGGCAGCAGCGGCGTGGCCAGCGCCATGCTGACCATGTTGCCGAAATTGGCGCTGGTGGTGATCGAGATGTACTTGAGCGTGTTGGCGAAGGTGCGCCGGCCTTCCTCGACGCCGGTGCGCAGCACGCCGAGATCGCTCCTGAGCAGCACCACGTCGGCACTGTCGCGTGCCACGTCGACCGCAGCTTCGACCGAGATGCCGACGTCCGCCGCATGCAGTGCGGCGGCATCGTTGATGCCGTCGCCGAGGTAGCCCACGGCATGGCCGGTGCGCTGCAGCGCGCGCACGATGCGTTCCTTCTGCTGCGGGTCGACCTCGACGAAGAGGTCGGTGCGCTCGGCGAGGTGCCACAGCGATTCGTCGCCGAGTTGCGCGATCTGCGGACCGGTGAGCATCGCCTGCGGGTCGAGGCCGATGCTGGCAGCGAGGTGGGCGGTGACGTAGCGGTTGTCGCCGCTGATGATCTTGGTGCGACAGCCCAGGCGGGCGAGGTTGCGCAGGGTGCGCGCGGCGTCGGGCTTGGGCGGATCGGAGAACAGCAGGAAACCGCCAAGGCAGAGCTCGGCCTCGTCCTCATGGGTGTAGGCGGGGCGCGGCTCCAGGACGCGGCTGGCGACCGCCAGCACGCGGTAGCCGTCCTCGCCGCAGCGGCGGAAATAGGCGTCGAGCCGCGCGCGCTGCATGTCGTCGAGGGTGCGCTCTCGCCCGTCGAGGGCAAGATGGGTGCATACCTCCAGCACCTGGGCGTAGGCGCCCTTGGTGATCAGGCGATGCCGCGCGGGGGCGTCGCATTCGGCGACGACGATGCTCAGCCGCTTGCGGTGAAAGTCGTAGGGGATCTCGTCGACCTTGATTGCCGCAGCGGCGTCGAGGCCGTCGCGCGCGCCGGCGGCGACGATGGCGGCGTCGAGCGGGTTGGCGATGCCCGTCTCATGCACGGCGTTGAGCCAGCCCAGGCGCTTCACGGCGGCCGAATCGGCGCCGGAGACGTCGACCGCGGCCACCAGCGTGATCACGCCTGCCGTCAGCGTGCCGGTCTTGTCGGTGCAGAGCACGTCCATGCTGCCGAGGTTCTCGATCGCCTCCAGGCGGCGCACGATCACCCCGCGGCGGGCGAGCGTGCGGGCGCCGCGCGACAGGGTGACGCTGACGATGGCCGGCAGCAGCTCGGGCGAGATGCCGACGGCGAGCGCCACCGCGAACAGCAGCGATTCGATCAGCGGCCGCCCCAGGGCCTGGTTCACCACCAGCACGAACACCACCATCACGACCATGATGCGCACCAGCAGATAGCCGAACTGACGCACGCCGCGCGCGAACTCGGTCTCGGGCTCGCGTGCCCTCAGGCGGGCGGCGATGGCGCCGAACTCGGTGTTGCGGCCGGTCTGGATCACCAGCATGCGCGCGGTTCCGCTGCGCACCGAGGTGCCGAGGAAGACGACGTTGCTGCGTGCGGCGAGCGGGGTGTCGGCGGGGACGATGCCGGGACGCTTGTCGACCGGGAAGGATTCCCCGGTCAGGCTGGCCTCGGTGACCAGGAAGTCCACCGCCTCGAGGACGACGCCGTCGGCCGGCACCAGGCTGCCGGCGGCCAGCTGGACGATGTCGCCGGGCACGACTTCGGTGGCCGGGATGGTCATCAGGGCGCCGTCGCGCAAGGCCTGCACGGTGAGCGCAAGCCGGCGGCGCAGCGCGGCGATGGCGACCGCAGCGCGGTACTCCTGGGCGAAGCCGAGCAGCGCGCTGCCGAGCACGATGGCTAGGATGATGCCCGCATCGACCCACTCGTGCAGCCACAGCGACACGCTGGCGCCGAACACCAGGATCAGCACCAGCGGGCTCTCGAACTGGCGCAGCAGCAGGCGCAAGGCGGTCTGTTCGTCGCGATCCTCGACTGCATTGGGGCCGTGTTGCAGCAGCCGGCGTGCGGCGTCGGCCCGGGTCAGGCCCTCGTCTGAGGCGGACTGCGCGGCGATCAGCTCCGCTGCGCTACGGCTCCAGTACGGCGCGTCGTCCGTTGTGTTCCGCATGTGCGCTTCCCGTGTGCCCTGGACTCGCAAGATTCGGTGGCCGCTCGGGCAGGCCTTGCGTCGCACTCAGTCAGGCCGGCTCTTCCCGGGCATGTTGCCACCATCGCGGCAGGGCTACGAGCCCTTCATGCAGGCGTGGCGCAGCGCATCCTGGCCGATCCGCTGGAGGCGGCGCCGCGGGCGCTCGACATCATCGGGGGTTAGTGGGGCGGCAAGCGCTTCCGCCCCGAACGCGTGGCCACGCGCGCGGATTTCGATCTGCGCCGGACTGCGCCAGGCGCCCGCTCGCCGTCTCGAATTCCCGATACGCCAGTGGGTGTATATCGATCCTATATCGCCTGGTATAGCGCCCTATGTCCACCAAGCAATATCGGCGCGACCGTGCGTTTGCCATGCTGCAGCAGCACGCTGGAGACCGCTGGTCTCGTAGTGGCTGCGATCTCATACGAATCGGGAGAGGGAGGCGGTCATGGCAAGAGAGAGATTCGCGCGCTTCGACCAGGAACTGACGAGTGCGTCGACGCGGATGCAGATGGGAGGGCGCAGCACAAGCCATTTAACGCTCGAGCCCGAGTCGTCGATGACGACGCTGCTCGCGGCAAGCGGGCCCGTCATCACGGTATTCGACGTCGGTCTTAGCCTCGACGAGAGCGCGGGTCTTCAGAACTTCGCTACGTCCAGCGGTGTGATCGGCGACAGCGACGACAACGACATTTCCGCTGCGAGCCTGCCGGCGGTTTTCTCCGCATACCTGAGCGCGATGGGTGCCGGTACGCCGATCAATGCGGCGCTCAGTGGCTATGACGGGAGCGCCGGCAACACCGGCGCCAACGTGTTCTCGGTGAGCAGCACGGGCACGATCACCGACCTGTCGCTGACCGACTCGCAGGGCGACCCGCTCGTCGGCCTGGACAGCGGGCTGATGACCACCGACGGGCGCAAGATCTTTCTTTACACCGACTCGAGCAACAACAACATCGTGCTCGGTCGTCTGGGATTCGAGGGGGCGACAGAGGCACCCGGCGACGATCTTGCGAATCCGGATGGAGCGATCGTTTTCGCCCTGTACCTTGAGGAAACCGGAACGCCGGTCTCGGGGGGCAAGATCTGGTCTGTGCTTTACCAGTCGCTCTGGCATGGCGATGCCACCAATCCCGACGACGCGGTCAACCTGGCCGACAAGGTCTACATCACCGCCGATCAGGCGCGCGAGTTCTCGCTGCAGAACGCACCGGCAGGCCAGAACCTGTTCATGATGTTTGGCGACACGCAGTCGGCGATCGTCGTTACCGGCCGCCACCCGGCAAACCAGTCTGCGGGCGAGAGCATCACCACCGGGGACACGGTCAATACCAGCGGCGCGACCAACACCACGATCGGCACCAACAACCAGATGATCGATCCGCCGAGTTATGACAAGGCGGGTGTCATGACGAAGGTGGCCGAGGGCATGTACTTCACCTTCGTGACGGGCGCAAACGCGAACTATACGGTTCCCAATCTGGACCAGAACGAGGCCGACATCGAGGCCAACATCCAGTTCTCGGGCTTGCTGGAGTCAGCGGCCGCGTCGTTCAAGATCGCCCAGACCGACCCAAGCTCCAAGGCCGCCACGCTCAAGATCTCCGCCTATACGACGGAGCTGGAAACGGGCGTCAATTTCATCGATGGGCTCGGCGATGCTGACGACGCCAAGGTCACGATTACCCAGGTCGTGGTCAAGAACGCGGCGGGAACCGTGCTCGAGTCCGAGATTCTCGGTGTCGCAGGGGCCGTGAACAGCGCGAATCTGGACATCAGGTTCGCCAACGGCAGTGCGACGGTCGAGGGCGTCAAGGCGGGCTATGTCGTCGAGTACTACACGAATGGCGATCACGCCAGGGTGCTGATCGAGAACGTCGGCGCTGGGTTCAAGGGCAGTGCCAACTACAACGCGGGTTTCGACATCGGCGGCTTCACCTTGCTCGAGGCGACACAGACGACCGCGGAGGTCGGGTCGCATGTGTACTTCGAAGACGATGGTCCGGGAAATGCAATAGAGCCGTCGGACGTCCCCGGCGGTCTGCTCGAAGTCGATGAGACCTTCCTCGGCACGCAAGCCACGGTCTCGTTCGCAACCTTCTTCGAGAATTTCCCGAGCCCGGGTCAGGATGGCGCGCAGCCGGTATCCAGTACCTTCGAGTTGGCAGTGTCGGTGCAGGGGGTCGATAGCGGCCTGGTGGATACGGCGACCGATCTGCCGGTCAATCTGTTCCTGATCGACGGCGTGGTCGTGGGGTCGATCGCCACGGACGTGGGCGCAGTCACCACGGAGAACACCGTATTCACGCTGACTCTGGATCTGGACGATGCGACGGCGACGCTCACGCAGATGCGGGCGATTGTTCATCCGGATGGTAGCGATCCGAACGATGGCAAGACACTCGTACTGCCGGATCTGATCGCCATCACCCGGACCGACACGATCGTCGACGGTGATGGTGACACCTATACGACCTCTGCCACGATCTACAACGCGCAGGCGCTCACCTTCTATGACGACGGCCCGAGCGCGACGGTGGCGCTGACCGGCAGCACGGTGACGGTCGATGAAACGGCCGACGCGGACGACGTGCCGGGTGCGCTCGGCCAGGCCTCGGCGATGGTGGTGAGCTCGGCGGGTTCGGCCTACGGGGCGGATGAGGAAGGCGGTACGACGGTGTTCAGCCTGTCGATCGCCGCGGACGGCACCGACTCCGGTCTGAAGACGACCGGCGAGACGCCGATTCTGCTGTACGACAACGGCGGGACGATCGAAGGCCGGGTGGGCGGAGCCGCGGGGGCGGTGGCGTTCGACTTCACCATCGCCGGCGACGGCACGGTGACGCTAACGCAGTATCTGTCGCTGTGGCATGCCGATGCGACCGATCACGACGATCCGATGCAACTGGCCGCGGGCACGATCGCCGCGGTGGTGACGGTGACCGACGGTGACGATGATGTCGCCAGTGACAGCGTCGACATTAGCGGCCAGTTCGTGTTCGAGGACGACGGTCCGAGCGCGACGGTGGCGCTGACCGGGAACACGGTGACGGTCGATGAAACGGCCGACGCGGACGACGTGCCGGGTGCGCTCGGCCAGGCTTCGGCGATGGTGGCGATTTCGGCGGGTTCGGCCTACGGCGCGGACGAGGAAGGCGGCACGACGGTGTTCAGCCTGTCGATCGCCGCGGAGGGCACCGACTCCGGTCTGAAGACGACTGACGAGACGCCGATTCTGCTGTACGACAACGGCGGGACGATCGAAGGCCGGGTGGGTGGTGCCGCGGGGGCGGTGGCGTTCGACTTCACCATCGCCGGCGACGGCACGGTGACGCTGACGCAGTACCTGTCGCTGTGGCATGCGGACGCCAGCGATCACGACGATCCGATGCAGCTGACGGCGGGCACGATCGCCGCGGTGGTGACG
>JAREIX010000369.1 GCA_029286945.1 Thauera sp.
CTTGTCGATCTTGTTGATCGCCACCACCAGCGGCACGCCGGCCGCCTTGGCGTGGTGGATCGCCTCGCGCGTCTGCGGCATCACGCCGTCGTCGGCCGCCACCACTAGGATGACGATGTCGGTGGCCTTGGCGCCGCGCGCACGCATCGCCGTGAAGGCCTCGTGGCCCGGGGTATCCAGGAAGGTGAGCATGCCGCGTGCGGTCTCGACGTGGTAGGCGCCGATGTGCTGCGTGATGCCGCCGAACTCGCCCGCAGCGACCTTGGCGCGGCGGATGTAGTCGAGCAGGGAGGTCTTGCCGTGGTCGACGTGACCCATGACGGTGACCACCGGCGCGCGCGGCAGCACGTCGGCGTCCTTGTGCGCCTCGCTCTCCTCGAGGAAGGCATCGGGGTCGTCGAGCTTGGCAGCCAACGCCTTGTGGCCCATCTCCTCGACGATGATCATCGCCGTTTCCTGGTCCAGCACCTGGTTGATGGTGACCATCGAGCCCATCTTCATCAGGGCCTTGATGACCTCGGTCGCCTTCACCGCCATCTTGTGGGCGAGATCGGCCACGGTGATGGTCTCGGGCACGTGCACCTCGCGCACGATCGGCTCGGCGGGCGCCTGGAAGGACGAGCGGTCGTCGTGCTGCTGGCGGCCGTGACGGCCACCGCCCTTGCCCGCACCGCGCCAGTTGCTGCCGGTGGTCGCGCCGACTTCGCCGCGCGTCTTCAGGCCACCGCGGCGCTTGCCGGCGCCTTCGGCTTCACGGGCAGGCGCCGCCGCGCCGCGCTTGGCATCGCCACGCGCGGCCGGCTTGTCCTCGCTCTTGGCGGGACGATGCAGGGTGCCGGTCGTCGTCTTGGCGGGCTTGGCCGGCTCTTCCTTCTTCTGCTGTTCGGCACGCAGGCGCGCCTCCTCCTCGGCCTTGCGGGCCTCGGCGGCGGCACGTGCGGCGGCATCGCGCTCCTGGCGGGCGCGCAGGTCGGCTGCCTGGCGCTCCTTCAGTGCGCGCTGACGCTCCTCGTCACGCTTGCGCGCGGCGATCTCTTCCTCGCTGAGGATCTCGGAAAGCGGCAGCGGCTTGCTGAGCACGGTGGTGACCACGGGCGCGGCAGGCGGCTCGCTGGCTGCGGGCCGGGCCGGCGGCGCGGCTTCGGCGGCAGGCGCGACCGGCGCAGGGGCGGGTTCCGCCTGCACGGGCTCGGCAGCCACCGGCGCCGGCTCGGCAGCGGCCGGTGCTTCGGCCGCCGGCGCGGCGCGCTCGACGGGCGCGCGCTCGGGCGCAGCGGCCTCGGCGACCGACGGCTCGACGACCGCGGCGACTTCCGGCACGGCCTCGCTCACCGCCTCGATCGGCGCCGAGGCATCCTCGACGATCGCGGTCGGCTCGAGACTCTCGCTCGCGGTCGCGGCCTGCTCGCCCAGCTCGTCACGCTTGACGAAGGTGCGCTTCTTGCGCACCTCGACCTGCACCGTGCGCGCGCGCCCGGTCGAGTCCGTGGCACGGATCTCGGTGGTCTGCTTGCGCGTCAGGGTGATCTTGCCCTTGGGCTGGGTGTCGCCGTGCGAGCGGCGCAGGTATTCCAGCAGCTTCGCCTTGTCCTGTTCGGTGAGCAGGTCGGCGGCGCCGGATTTCTCCACGCCCGCACGCTTCAACTGCTCGAGCAGCACCGCGGCCGGCATTTTCAGTTCGCCGGCAAACTGGGTCACGCTCATCTGTTCCATTACTGCCCTC
>JAREIX010000370.1 GCA_029286945.1 Thauera sp.
GCGCCTGAACTCGCTTGGACAGCTTCGCCATGATTACAGGCCCTCCACGGTGATGCCCATGCTGCGGGCGGAACCGGCGATGGTGCGCACGGCGGCTTCCATGTCGGCGGCGGTCAGGTCAGGCATCTTGGTCTTGGCGATTTCCTCGACCTGAGCGCGGGTGATCTTGCCGACCTTGTCGGTGTGCGGCTTGGCCGAGCCCTTCTGCAGGCCGGCGGCCTTCTTGATCAGCACGGTCGCCGGCGGCGTCTTCATGATGAACGTGAAGGACTTGTCGGCGTAGGCGGTGATCACCACCGGAATCGGCAGACCGGGCTCCATGCCCTGGGTCTTGGCGTTGAACGCCTTGCAGAATTCCATGATGTTCAGACCGCGCTGACCCAGCGCGGGACCGATCGGGGGGCTGGGGTTGGCCTTGCCGGCCGGCACCTGCAGCTTTACGTAGCCAGTGATTTTCTTTGCCATTGCGGCTTGCTCCTGTGATGAGTGCTAGCGCACCGGACGACCCGGCGCTCCTCGCTTGGCCCGCACGCCTTGCGGCGTGAACGGGCTTCGGCAGGCCTCGCAGCCTGCCGCCTTGCTCAGGTCTTCTCGACCTGGGCGAAATCCAGTTCCACCGGCGTGGCGCGACCAAAGATGGTCACCGACACGCGCAGCTTGTTCTTTTCGTAGTTCGCGTCCTCGACCGCACCGTGGAAGTCGGTGAACGGGCCTTCCTTGACGCGCACCACCTCGCCGATCTCGAACAGCACCTTCGGACGCGGCTTATCCACGCCGTCCTGCATCTGCTGCATGATCTTCTCGACCTCCTTCTCGGAGATCGGGGCGGGCTTGTTGGCGGTGCCGCCGACGAAACCGGTGACCTTGGGCGTCGACTTCACGAGGTGCCAGGTCTCGTCGTTCATTTCCATCTCGACGAGCACGTAGCCGGGGAAGAACTTGCGCTCGGTGACGGTCTTCTGACCGCCGCGCATTTCCACCACTTCCTCGACCGGCACCAGGATCTGGCCGAAGCTGTCCTGCATGCCCGACCGATTGACGCGGTCGATCAGTGCGCGCTGAACGGACTTCTCGAAGCCCGAATAGGCGTGAACCACATACCAACGCTTGGTCATATCACTTCCAACCCAGAACGAGGTCGTACAGAACCCATTCCAGGCTCTTGTCCGTCAACCACAGGAAGACCGCCATGACCACGACGAAGGCGAACACCAGACCGGTGGTCTGCGTCGTTTCCTTGCGGCTCGGCCACACGACCTTCTTGGTTTCGGTGATCGCTTCGCGGGCGAATCCGATGAAGCGGCGCCCCGGCTCGGACAGGGAGGCGACGGCAACACCCGCACCCAGCCCGACCAGCACCGACAGCACACGCAGCACGAGCGCCTGCTCGGACAGCAGATAGAAGCCGACCACGCCGGCTGCCAACAGTGCCAGCGCCAGCGCGAATTTCAACTTATCGGCCATTGCGGATCATCACCCGGAAAAATATGGCAGGGGCAGAGGGAATCGAACCCCCAACCTTCGGTTTTGGAGACCGACGCTCTGCCAGTTGAGCTATACCCCTGCAGCAGAGACTGCAAAGCGCACCCGAGCGGGTGCGCTTGTCTGGCAATCAGCGAGTGGATTACTCGATGATCTTGGCGACGACGCCGGCGCCGACGGTGCGGCCACCTTCGCGGATCGCGAAGCGCAGACCTTCTTCCATGGCGATCGGGGCGATCA
>JAREIX010000008.1 GCA_029286945.1 Thauera sp.
GGCCGGGGACCTCAAGGTCTTCCTCGCCCGCGGCGACCAGGGCGTCAACTACGCCACCGGCGTCTGGCACCACCCGCTGCTCGCGCTCGAGACCGTGTGCGACTTCCTCGTCGTCGATCGCAGCGGCCCGGGACACAACTGCGACGAGGTCCAGCTCGATACGCCGGGGCTGATCAACGCGCCGAACTGAGCGCGCCCGCGGCAGATAGCCTTGCACTGATCTGCGCCATCACGGCCGGCCGTAGCCCGGGGACGGCCGGCTGATGTACAGTCCCCGGCCCTAACCTGCACCAAAGGTGTGCGTGATGTTGCTTGGCCTGTCCCTGTTCTATGTCGGCGCGGCGCTGATCCTGAATGGCCTGTGGATGCTCGGTCGCATCAGCGATCGGGAGATCGCGGTCATCAACGTGTTCACCGGCGGGCTCACCCTGCTGGTGTCATTGAAGCTCGCCTTCGGTGAGGGCGCGGACGCGACCTCGATCAAGGGCGGCGCGCTGTCGATGCTGTTTTCCCTCACCTACCTGTGGATCGCGTTCAACCGCCTCACCGGTGCCGACGGGCGCGGCCTCGGCTGGTTCAGCCTGTTCGTGGCGATCACCGCGGTGCCGGTCGCGATCGACACCCTGGTCGCGGCCTCGAGCACCTGGGACTGGTGGCTCGGGCTGTCGTGGGCCGCGTGGTCGGTGCTGTGGCTGCTGTACTTCCTGCTGCTTGCGCTGCGCAAGCCGATTGCCGGCATGACGGCGGGCATCACGATCGGCCAGGGCGTGATCACCGGCTGGCTCCCCGGCTACCTGCTGCTCACCGGCGTGCTGCACTGAGCCCGCGCGCGCTCCGCGACGGCGCGGCGGCCGGACGGCCGGTCGCCGCGCATGGCGCGCTCACGGCTTCATCATGAACTCGAGCGTCATCGCCGCCAGCGCCTTGGCGCCGACCGGCATGGCCGCCTCGTCGAAGTCGAAAGCCGGGTTGTGGTTCGGCGCCGCGGTGGCCGGCGTCCTACCTTCCGGGGCGGCGCCCAGGATGATGTACATCCCCGGCACCACCTTCTGGAACTCGGAGAAGTCCTCCGAGGCCATCAGGCGCGAGGTCTGCATCGCCCTGCCGCCACTCACCTTCTTCAGCACCGGCGCCATCAGCTCGGTGAGCACCTCGGGGTTGGTCGTCACCGGATAGGCGGACGGGCCGAAGCTCACCTCGGCGGTGGCGCCGCTGGCGGCGGCGATCGACTCGGCGGTGCGCGCGATGCGCTCCTTGGCGTCGGCGCGCATGGTCTCGTCGAAAGCGCGCAGGGTGCCGACCATCTCCACCGACTCGGGGACGATGTTCTCGCGGTTGCCGCCATTGATCTGGCCGATCGACAGCACCGCCGGCTCCTTGCTGATGTTGAGCTGGCGGCTGACGATGGTCTGCAGCGCCGTCACCACCTGCGCCGACACCACGATCGGATCCACCCCGTTCCACGGAAAGCCGCCATGGGTCTGCTTGCCCTTGATCTTGATGCGCACGGTGTCGCCGCTGGCGAACTGCGGGCCGCTGCGGTAGCCGATCATGCCCGAGGCCATGTTGGGGATGATGTGCAGCGCGAAGGCGACGTCCGGGCGCGGGTTGTCGAGCGCGCCCTCCTCCACCATGGCCTTGGCGCCCCAGCTCTTGCCCGGTTCGGGCGGCGACGAGAGGCCCTCTTCGGAAGGCTGGAACACGAACTTGACCGTGCCCGGGAGCTGCTCGCGCATGCCGGCCAGCACCTCGGCGACCGCCATCAGCATCGCGGTGTGGCCGTCGTGGCCGCAGGCGTGCATGACCGGGGACTCGACGCCCATGTTCATCTGCCTGACCTGGGAGGCGAAGGGCAGGCCGGTGACCTCGGCCACCGGCAGCGCGTCCATGTCGGCGCGCAGGGCAACGACCTTGCCTGGCTGCCCGCCCTTGAGCAGGCCGACGACCCCGTGCCCGCCCACCCCCGTGCGCACCTCCATGCCGAGCGTGCGCAGGTGCTCGGCGACCAGCGCCGCAGTGCGCACCTCCTGGCCGGACAGCTCGGGGTTCTGATGGATGTCGCGCCGCCACGCCACCATGCGCGGCTGCAGCGCGTCGATGCGGCTGCCGAGCACCTGCAGGGTGGCATCGTCGAGCGCCTGTGCAGACACGGCGAAGCCCTGGCCGAACAGGGTGAGGGCGGCGGAGAGGCGGAGGATCGCGGGTACGCGCCTGGAGATTTTCATTTTGGGTCCTCTGTTCGGGACGATCGGATGGAAGGCCGGGATTGATCGGAAGCCACCGGCGCCAGGCAGGCATGTGCCGCCGTGGCGCCTGCTTTCACGCTATTTCATGAACGCCACCAGCGCCAGCGAGATCGACGGGAAGATCACCAGCAGCGCCAGGCGCAGCAGGTCGATGGCGATGAAGGGCGTGAGGCCACGGAAGATCGCGCCGAGGCGGACGTGCGGCAGGGTGGCCTTGAGCACGAAGACGTTCATGCCGATCGGCGGCGTGATCAGCGCGATCTCGGTGACCACGACGACGATGATGCCGAACCACACCAGGTCGAAGCCGTGGGCGAGCAGGATGGGCACGAACAGCGGCACGCAGATCAGGATGATCGCCAGCGAATCCATCACACAGCCGAGCAGCAGGAACACGACCAGGATCGCGGCGATGGTGCCCCAGGGGCCGAGCCCGGCCTCGTTGAAGAGCTCGAGGATGCCCTCGCCCAGGCCCGAGAACGAGATCAGCTTGGCGAACAGCAGCGCGCCGAACAGCACCGAATACAGCATCACCGAGGTGGTGGCGGTCTCGATGAAGATGTGGCGGAAGTCCTGCCAGCTCATCCGCCGCTGGACGAGGGAAAGGATCAGCGCCAGGCCGGCGCCCATGCCCGCGGCCTCGGTGGCGGTGAAGAGCTTGCCGTACAGGCCGCCGATGATCAGCACGAAGAGCAGCGTGAAGGGCCACACGCCGCGCAGCGCATGCAGCTTCTCGGCCATCGTGGTGCGCTCGCCGCGCGGCGGGTCCTGCGGGCTGATGCGGGCGACCGCGTAGATCACCAGCAGGTACATCAGCAGCCCGAGCAGGCCCGGCACCACGCCGGCGACGAACAGGTGGCCGATGTTGGTCTGGGTGAGGATGCCGTAGATCATCAGGATGATCGAGGGCGGGATCAGGATGCCGAGCGTGCCGCCGGCGGCGATGGTGGCCGAGGCGAGCGAGTCGGAGTAGCCGTAGCGCTTCATGCTCGGGTAGGCGACCTTCGACATCGTGGCCGCGGTCGCCAGACTGGAGCCGCACACCGCGCTGAAGCCCGCACAGGTGACCATCGTCGACAGCGCCAGACCGCCGCGGACCGGGCCGAGGAAGGCGTTGGCGGCGCGGAAGAGGTCGTCCGAGATGCCGGTGCGGGCGAGGATGTTGCCCATCAGGATGAACATCGGCACCACCGCGAGCTCGTAGGAGAACACCGCCTCCGAGATCGTCATCGGCACCAGCGAGCGGGCGACGTCCCAGCCCATGACCACGCCGATGCCGACGAGCGACACCGACAGCAGCGCGAAGGCGAGCGGCACGCGCAGGAAGGCCAGCACGAGTGCGGCCAGCAGGGAGAGGAGTCCGACGGTCATTTGGCACGCTCAGCGGTGGCATGGGGATGGGATGCGGAAGGATGCGCGGGCGGCGCAGCGAAGCAGCCGAGCAGCGCAGCGAGGGCCGACAGCAGCGAGGCGAAGGCGATGAAGGCGTACATGCCGCCGCGCGGGATCGACAGCGACTGGCTGATCTCCTGGATCTTGCCGGCCTCGATCGCCGAGTTGTAGAACTCGTAGGCGATCAGCAGCAGCACCGCCGCCACCAGCGCGGACACCAGCCGATGCCACCACGCCCAGCCCGGACGCAGCAGCCACTTGTCGAAGAAGTCGACCGTGAGGTGGCCGCGCGCGGCGGTGAGCAGCGGCAGGCCGCAGAACACCATGATCGCCATCAGGTGCTCGGTGGCGTCGTGCGCGCCGTAGAGCGGGGTGCCGAACAGGCGGCGGCCGATGACGTCGATGAAGGTGAGCAGCACCATGCCCGACAGGGTCAGGATGAGCAGCGACTCGACGAGCTTGCGGATGCGGGACAGGGTCGCGTCCATGTTTGTCTCCAGGTGGGTGTGGCCGGACCTTGCCGGCCACCTCCTCGATCAGCCGGCGATCACTTGCCGGCCTGGGCCTTGTAGCGCTGCTCGAAGAACTCGAGCATCTCCATCGGCTTGTTGACCCCGAAGCTCGGGCCTTCGGCCGCCCAGTCGGCGAGCATGCGCTGACGCACCGCGCCGATGCGCTCGAACAGCGCCTTCGACGGCTCGCTGAAGACATGGCCCTCGGCGCGCAGCTTGGCCTCGCCGGCCTTGTTCTGGGCGTCGAAGCGCTGGCCCCACAGGCGCGACAGCTTCTCGCCCGACACGCTCATGATCGCCTTGCGGTCGGCCTCGGAGAGCTTGTTCCACTTCCCCTCGTTGATCACGACGAAGAAGCTCGCATCGTAGAAGCCGCCGGGGACGATGGTGTGATGCTTGAGCTTGTCCTCGACGCGGAAGTTGATCACCGACTCGATCGAGTGCAGGGAGGCATCCACCACGCCGCTCTCGAGCAGCTCGTAGGCCTTCGGGCCGGGGCCGGCGACCGCCACCGCGCCGAGGTCCTCGAGCAGGCGCTTCTGGATCGGGCCGCCCATGCGCACCTTCTGGTTCTTGAGGTCGTCCGGCTCGATGATCGCCTTGCTGCCGTGGTGGATCTGGCCGCCGCCGAAGAGGCCGACGCCGAGCATGACCACCCCCTCGAAGGCGGGCTTGCCGGCGAGGTATTTCTCGTAGGTCTCCCACAGCGCCACCGAGGAGGCCTCGGCCCTGGTGCCGGTGAAGGGCATCTCAGCAAACCACAGCGCCTTGAAGCGATCGGGCTCGTAGGTGAAGTTGCCCCAGGTGATGTCGGCCACGCCCTTGCGCGCCAGTTCCCAGTGCTGGGCCGGGCCGCCGACCGGCTTGGGCAGGATGCGGACCTCGACGCGGCCCTCGGTGACGCGTTTCACCTCCTCGATCCAGGGCTGGAAGACCTCGGGGGTCAGGAAGTGAGTGGGCGACACCCAGCTCGACATGGTCAGGGTGGTAGCGGCCTGGGCGGCCGGCAGGCCGGCGCCGGTGGCGAGGACGAAGCCGGCCGACAGGGTGGCGAGAAGCTTGCTGAGTTTGATGTTGCCTCCGTACAGGGTTTAGTTATGGAAGAACTGCTCGACCAGGCCGACCCACAGCCGGGCGCCCACGGCGAGGCAGGCATCGTTGAAGTCGTAATGCGGGTTATGGACCATGCAGCCACCCGCCCACTTGCCGTCGGCATGACCGTTGTCGCCGTTGCCGACCAGCAGGTAGCAGCCCGCCAGCGCTCGAGCAGGAAGGCGAAGTCCTCGCTGCCGGTGAGCGGCTGGGCGTTGGCGACCACATGGTCAGCGCCGAAGGTCCTGCGCGACCTCGACCGCGAACGCGGTCGGCTCGGCGGCGTTGATCAGCACCGGGTAGCCGCGCTCGTAGCGGATCTCGCTGCTGCAGGCGTAGGCACGCGCCTGGTGCTCGGCGAGCTCGCGGATGCGACGCTCGACGAGGTCGCGCACCTCGGGGTCGAGGGTGCGCACGCTCAGCTCGAGCTCGGCGGTCTCGCCGATCACGTTGTAGGCCGAGCCCGCCGCCAGGCGACCGACGCTGATCACCGCGGCAAGGTTGGGATTGACGTTGCGCCCGACGATGGTCTGCAGACCGAGCACGGTCGCGGCCGCCGGCAGCGTCGGATCCACCGCCATGTGCGGCATACCGCCGTGGCCGCCGCGGCCGGCGAAGCGGATCAGCACCTTGTCGGAGGACGCCATGAAGGCGCCCGGGCGCACGTGCACCTCGCCGACCGGAATGCCGGGGAAGTTGTGCATGCCGAAGATCGCATCGCAGGGAAAGCGCTCGAACAGCCCCTCGTCGAGCATGCGCCGCGCGCCGCCACCGCCGCCGAGCTCCTCGGCCGGCTGGAAGATCAGCACCACGGTGCCGTTGCCCGCCAGCTGCCCGCTCTTCACACGCGCGGCGAGCGCCCGCGCCGCGCCGAGCAGCATCGCGGTGTGGCCATCATGACCGCAGCCGTGCATCTTGCCGGGGATCACGCTCGCCCACGGCAGGCCGGTCATCTCCTGCACCGGGATGGCATCCATGTCGGCGCGCAGGCCGATCGTGCGCCCGCCGCCGTCGCCCACGCGCAGCACGCCCACCACGCCGGTGACGGCGATGCCGGTATGCACCTCGTAGCCCCAGCCGCGCAGCTGTTCGGCCACCAGGGCGCTGGTGGCGTGCTCCTCGAAGCCGAGCTCGGGGTGGCGGTGGATCGCGTGCCGCCAGGTCTTCATCTGCTCGGTATCGATTTCGGGCGGGGCTGCATCTCTGGTCGTCATCCGGCTCACCAATAGACTTTGTTCATGGACAAATAATATGAACTTGCCGAGAACACCGTAAGGCGATATTTTTTCGCGGATGACAACTTTGGGATGTCTTCTCGGTCATGAAGGACCACCAGCTCAAGGCCCTCGTGCAGGTCGCCGACAGCGGCTCGATCCGGGCAGCCGCCCGCGCCATGAACCTGAGCCAGAGCGCGCTGACGAAGGCCCTGCGCGAGCTGGAGGAGGACGTCGGCGCCGAGCTGCTGCAGCGCAGCTACAAGGGCATCGGATTCACGCTGGAAGGGCAGGCGCTGCTGGTCCGCGCCCGCCTGGTGCTGGCGACGATCGACAAGGCGCGCGCGGAAATCCGCCAGATGCGCGGCGGTGCGGGCGCGCACGTGAAGGCGGCGATCACCCCGCTGCTGACCGCGACCGTGCTGCCGGCCGTACTGGCCGCGTTTCGCAAGGCGCAGCCCGACGCCGAGCTGACCTTCCACGAGGGACTGCTGGTGCAGGCGCTGCCCGGGCTGATCGAGGGCAGGATCGACTTCGCGATTGCGCTCGCCTCACCGCAGGACCTGCCCTACGAGATCGACTTCGAGGCCCTGGCCGACATCGACGCGGTGCCGATGGTGCGCAAGACCCATCCGCTGGCCGATGAGCGGGACTGGAACCGCCTGGCCGACGCCGAGTGGGCGCTCAACCTCTCAGCCGGCAGCCAGAGCATGAACCTGATCGAGTGGCTGCGCGCACACGGCTTCAGGGCACCGACCCGCATCCTGCATTGCTCCTCGCCCTACCTGATCCTCGACATGGTGCGCCGCAACGACCTGATCGGCTACGGCCCGCGGGTGCTGGTGACCGATCCCCAGGTCGGCGTCGGCCTGCGTCCGCTCGCGCTGCAGCCGCTGCCCCCCACCATGCCGCTCGGGCTGCTGACCCTGCGCGGCGTGCCGCTCGGCAGCGCGGCGCGCAAGCTCGCCGACCTGTTCCGTCGCGAGCTCACTGCCACGCCGCTGGCCGTGGCCGGCGGGCGGACGTGAACGACAAGGGGCCCGCGTGAAGCGGGCCCCTTGTCGTTCGACGCGCGCGGCGGACGGACTTACTTGCTGCCGGCAGCCAAGCCGTTGACGATTTCCTGCTTGGCTTCCTCGACCGTGCCCCAGCCGAGCACCTTCACCCACTTGCCGGGCTCGAGGTCCTTGTAGTGCTCGAAGAAGTGCACCGTCTGCTTCATCAGCAGCTCGGGCAGGTCATCGGTGGTCTGCACCTTGTCGTACAGCGGGGTCAGCTTGGACACCGGCACGGCCACGACCTTGGCATCGACGCCACCGTCGTCTTCCATCTTCAGCACGCCCACCGGACGGCAACGGATGACCACGCCCGGCTGCAGCGGGAACGGGGTCACGACCAGCACGTCCACCGGGTCGCCGTCGCCGGCGATGGTGTGCGGCACATAACCGTAGTTGAGGGGATAACGCATCGAGGTGCCCATGAAGCGGTCAACGAAAACGGCGCCGCTTTCCTTGTCCACCTCGAACTTGATCGGATCACCCTGAGCGGAGATCTCGATGATGACGTTGATGTCGTTCGGCACGTCCTTGCCGGCGCTGACCAGATCGAAACCCATGAATCCCTCCCGTGGAAAAATTGTGCGCGGATTATAGGGGGAAACCGCAAGGTCTTGCACTGCGCCAGGCGCCGCAACGCGGCGGCCGACGGCGCTCAGCCAGGGTGGCTGCGGGCCGACGAAGCCCGGCTCCGCGCGCGCCTCATGCCGGCGAATCGAACCCGGCGTCCTCGACCGCGGCACGCAGCGCCTCGACCGACACCCGGGCGGGATCGAAGCGGACTGTGGCGCTGCCCTGCTCCAGCGACACCTGCGCATCCTCGACGCCGGCGAGCGCCTTCAGCACCCCGGTGACATTGCGCACGCAGCCGCCGCAGCTCATGCCTTCGACCTTGATCGTCACTTCGTTCATGCACGACTCCTTGTTGAATGTTCCGGGCGCGATGAGGTTCGCCGCTCAGGTCACGCACACCACGCCGCTCCACAGGTCGCCACCGAGCGTGGGCGCGTGGTAGAGCCCGAACAGCCCGAAGCCGAGCACGAGCAGGCCCGACGCCAGCCGCACCCGGCGGTTGCGGGTGAAATCACGGAAGCGCTTGAACAGCATGCCGGCCAACAGCAGGTTGGGCAGCGTCCCCAGGCCGAAGGCCAGCATCAGCCCGGCGCCGCGCGCGCCCGATCCGGTCACGAGCGCGGTGGCGAGGATCGAGTAGGTGAGCCCGCAGGGAATGAAGCCCCACAGCATGCCGAGCGGCAGGGCCTGCTTGACCGAGCGCGCGGGCAGGAAGCGCCGCGTCGCGGGCTGGATCCGCCGCCACAGCACATGGCCCACGCGCTCGATCGGCACGAGCAGGCGGGTGAAGCCGGTGAGGTAGAGGCCGAGCGCGATCAGCATCAGGTTGGCCAGCACGTACAGCGTCATCTGCACCGGCAGCATGCCGTCGTAGAGCAGGCCGACCGAGCCGAGCAGGCCCACGGCCGCCCCGAGTCCGGTATAGGTGCCGATGCGGCCAAGGTTGTAGGCCAGATGCAGCGGCCACTGCGGCTTGCCGCCGGGGGTCTGCACCTGCATGGTGAGCGCACCGACGATGCCGCCGCACATGGACACGCAATGCGTGCCGCCAAGCAGGCCGATGAGGAAGACGGCGAGATAACCGGTTTCAGGCATTGAAAAGCAAGGCCCCGCTGAAGATGCGAGGCCTCATTCTACGCGCGTGGACGGCGGCGTTCAGATCACGCGCGAGTAGCGCTGGCGCTCGCGGTCGGCGCGCAGGTAGCGGTCGAACACCATCGCGATGCCGCGCACCAGCAGACGGCCGGCGGGCTGCACGCTGATCCAGTCGCCGTCGATCTTCACCAGGCCGGCCTTCTCCATCTCCTGGAGGTCGGCGAGTTCCTCGGCGAAGTAGTCACGGAAGTTGATCAGGTGGGCGATCTCGATCGACTGCATCGACAGCTCGAAGTGGCACATCAGCGCCTGGATGATCGCGCGCCGCAGCAGGTCGTCGGCGCTGAGTTCGATGCCACGCAGCACCGGCAGCTCGTCGCGGTCGAGGGCGTCGTAGTACTCGTCGAGCGTCTTCACGTTCTGGGCGTACACCGGACCGATCTTGCCGATCGCCGACACCCCGAAGGCGAGCAGGTCGCACTCGGCCTGGGTGGAATAGCCCTGGAAGTTGCGGTGCAGGCGGCCCTGGCGCTGGGCGACGGTGAGCTCGTCGTCGGGCTTGGCGAAGTGGTCCATGCCGATGTACACGTAGCCGGCCTCGGTGAGGCGGCGGATGCCGAGCTGCAGCAGCTGCAGCTTGGTGTCGGCAGTCGGCATGTCGCCGCTGTTGATGCGGCGCTGCGGCTTGAAGAGGCCGGGCAGGTGCGCGTAGCTGTACAGCGAGATCCGGTCGGGCGAGATCGCGAGCACCTGCTCGAGCGTGCGGTTGAAGCTGATCACGTTCTGCTTGGGCAGGCCGTAGATCAGGTCCATGCTCACCGACTTGAAGCCGGTGGCGCGCGCGGCGTCGATGACGAGCTTGGTCTCGTCGTAGCTCTGGATGCGGTTGACCGCCGCCTGCACGTCCTCGGCGAAGTCCTGCACGCCGACGCTCATGCGGTTGAAGCCGAGATCGGCGAGCAGCTTGACGGTCTCGAAGTCCACCTTGCGCGGATCGACCTCGATCGAATACTCGCCGTTGGGCACCAGCGTGAAGTGCTCGCGCACCGCGGCCATCAGCTCGCGCATCTCGTCGTGCGACAGGAAGGTGGGCGTGCCGCCGCCGAGGTGGAGCTGCGTGACCTGACGGCTCCCCTCCAGGCAGGCGGCCTGCATCGCGATCTCTTTGGCCAGATATTTCAGGTACTTGGCCGAGCGCCCGTGATCCTTGGTGATGATCTTGTTGCAGGCGCAGTAGTAGCAGATCGTGTTACAGAAAGGGATGTGGAAGTATAATGAGAGCGGTTTGCTGACCCCGCCCACTGCCCGCTTGGCGAGCCAGGCCTTGAGCGCATCCGCGTTGAAGGCCTCGACGAAGCGGTCTGCTGTCGGATAGGAGGTGTAGCGCGGCCCGTTGATGTCGAATCGGCGGATCAGTTGCGGGTCGAAGATGAGTTCGTTCTGGCTTTTCATGATCTTGCTGCGGCAGGGTGTGCCAAACAATGGCAGACCAGCGCGGTTTTTTGGTTGACGTGGGTCAACGAGCTTGATCTAAATGTTGGCTCGCAGCCGTGTCGGCGTCTTTTGTCGGGGAAGCAGGATTATCGTGCAGATGAGGGCAACCGTGCCAATTACCGTGAATGGGCTGAAGAGCGCCTGTTCGCAGTGCAACCTCGTCGAGTTGTGCCTTCCCTTCGGGATGCCGGACAGTGAGCTGAGCCGTCTCGACGAACTGGTCGGTGCCCGGCGCAAGGTCAAGCGCCAGCAGAACCTCTACCGCGCCGGCGATCCCTTCGAGGCGATCTACGCCATCCGCGCCGGCTCGTTCAAGACCGACGTGCTGCTCGAGGACGGGCGCGAGCAGGTGACCGGCTTCCAGATGACCGGCGAGATCCTCGGCCTCGACGGCATCAGCACCGAGGCGCACAGCTGCAACGCGGTGGCGCTCGAGGACAGCGAGGTGTGCGTGATCGCCTACGACAAGCTCGAGCAGCTGTCGCACCAGATCGAGGGCCTGCAGTTGCAGTTCCACAAGGTCATGAGCCGCGAGATCGTGCGCGACCACGGCGTGATGATGCTGCTCGGCTCGATGCGCGCCGAGGAACGGCTGGCGGCCTTCCTGCTGAACATGTCGCAGCGCTTCAACGCCCGCGGCTTCTCGTCGCAGGAATTCAACCTGCGCATGACGCGGGAGGAGATCGGCTCCTATCTCGGCCTCAAGCTCGAGACGGTGTCGCGCGCCTTCTCGCGCTTCCAGGAGGACGGGCTCATCTCGGTGCAGCAGAAGCACGTCCAGCTGCTCGATCCCGCTGGCCTGAAGAGGCTGATCCAGCATCAGCAGGGCGTGCGCTAGATCGCCCTGCCGGCAGCATCAGGCCAGGAAACCGGCGATGTCCTTGGTGAGTGCCACCGAGACGATCCACGCATAGACCAGCAGTGCGGCACCGAAGGCGATGACGCGCATGCCCATCGTGCGTCCGCGCTTGAGGGCCACGGTGCCGAGCAGGATGTAGGCAAGCAGCCCCGCCACCTTGGCCGTCACCCAGCCTGCGGCGAACGGATACTGCTGGATCATGACCGCGAGCGTGATCGCCGAGAGCAGCAGCAGGCTGTCGACGACGTGAGGCAGCACCCGAGTCAGCCTGTGCTGCAGCAGCGCACTGCCGGTGATCATCCACAGCCCGCGGAGCAGGAACCCGGCTGCGCTGAGGACGACACAGGTCACATGCAGGTGCTTGATCGCGTAGTACATCCGTTCTCCTTCCAATGACCGGCGACAGGGCCGGAAACCGCCGGCGAGGTCCCGGCTGAACTAGAATTCCGACGCCTTACGGAGAGTCCCCAGATGCCCCCCCATACCCAGCTCGACATCCCGTCCCTGCTGCAGCGGATTCCGCTGTTCAGCGAACTGTCCGACGCGGACATCCAGCTCGTCGCGCGCTACACGCGTGATCGCCACGTCAGCCGCGGCGAGGTGCTCTTCCAGCGCGGCGATCAACCGCACGGCTTTTACTTCGTCGTCACGGGCCAGGTCAAGCTCGCCTTCTCGTCCGCCCAGGGTACCGAGAAGGTCGTCGAGATCGTCGGCCCGATGCAGAGCTTCGGCGAGGCCGTGATGTTCATGAACCATCCCTACCCGGTATTCGCCGAGGCGCTCACCGACACCGTGCTCGTCCATGTCGGCCAGCAGGTGGTCAGCGAACTGATCGACCAGGACTCCACCTTCGCCCACAAGCTGCTCGCCGGCATGGCGATCAGGCTCCACGGACTGGTCCAGGATGTCGAGACCTATTCGCTGCGTTCGAGCACGCAGCGCGTGATCGGCTACCTGCTGCAGGTCGCCGACAGCGATGCGCCCGGCGAGATCGCCCTGCCGACCAGCAAGCAGGTGATCGCATCGCGGCTCAACCTGACGCCGGAAACCCTGTCGCGCATCTTCCACGACCTGAGCGAGGCCGGCCTGATCAGCGTGCAGGGCAAGCGGATCACGCTCCACGACCCGGCACGGCTGGCGCGCTACGGCGGCTGAGTCCGGCGCGCGGCAGGTGCGTCCGGTCGCGTTCGCCGCGCCCCGGGCCGCGTCAGTCGAGCAGGATCGGCGCCTCGGGTACGGCGATGCTCACCCCGCGCCAGCCCAGTTGCTGCTCGATCACCTCCGCGAGCCCGGCCGAGGCCGCTGGCTCGCCATGGACGATGAAGGTCTTGCGGGGTGGCCGCTCGAAGCCGCGCAGCCAGTTCAGCAGCGCAGGCTGGTCGGCGTGGGCCGACAGCCCGCCAATGGTGTGGATCCGCGCCCGTACCGGCAGGCGCTCGCCGAACAGCGTCACCTGACGCGCACCATCGACCAGCCGGCGACCGAGGGTTCCCGCCGCCTGGAAGCCGGCGATGACGATCGCGCACTCGCGGCGGCCGATGTTGTGGCGCAGATGGTGCTTGATCCGCCCGGCATCGCACATGCCGCTCGCGGACACGATCACGAGGCCCCCGCGCACCGCATTCAGGGCCATCGATTCCTCGACGTCCTCGACGAAGCGCAGCCTGAACCGATCCCCGTGCTGGCGGACCCAGGCGTAGAGCGCGCGCGTCTCCTCATCCCACAGCCGCTCGTGTCGGACGGTGAGTTCGGTCACGGTCGACGCCATCGGCGAATCGACGACCACATCCAGGCGCGGAATCCGCCCCGCACGCACCAGATCGGCAAGCACGAACAGGATCTCCTGCGTGCGCCCCACCGCGAAGGCCGGAATGATGACGTTGCCGCCCTCCACGTCCAGCGTGCGGCGCAGGATCTCGGCAAGCTCGTCGAAGGTCTCCGCGAACGAGCGGTGCGCGCGGTTGCCGTAGGTCGATTCCACGCACAGGTAGTCCGCGGCCGGAATGCGGACCGGATCCTGCAGCACGGGGCGCATCGGCTGCCCGAGATCGCCCGAACACACCAGTCGACGAACGTGCCCCTTCTCCTCGACGTCGATCTCGATGATCGCCGAGCCGAGGATGTGACCGGCGTTGCGGAAGCGGCAATGCACGCCCTTGCCCAGGGACACCCGCTCGTCGAACTCGATCGGTCGCAATCGCCCGAGGCTACGGCGCGCCTGCTCGACCGTGTACAGCGGCACCAGATCGCGTGCCCGCCCGCCCTTGCGCGAGCGCGTGCTGCGCAGCGCCCACTCCGCCTCCTTCTCCTGGATGTGGGCGGAGTCCATCAACATCACCCCGAGCAGGTCGACCGTCGCCGCGGTCGCATGGATCGGCCCCTTGTAGCCGAGCGCCACCAGGCGCGGAACGAGTCCGGTGTGATCGAGGTGTGCATGGGTGAGCAGGACGAAGTCGATGTCGCGCAGCTCGAAGGCGAGCGCTTCGCGATTCTTGCGATCGGCCTCGCGGCCGCCCTGGAACAGGCCGCAGTCGACCAGGAAGCTGCCGTGCTGATGATCGACCCGCATGCACGAGCCGGTGACTTCGCCCGCTGCCCCCAGAAAAGTGAGCTTCATCTCGCTCCCCCGTCGTCCTGAACACCGAATGATGGGAATTCGCCCGCGTTTGATCACGATCAATCGTGGCGGACCACTGCACGTCGCTATAATCGGATCGTGACACACAACAGGGAGCATCCGTCATGTTCAAGCACATCCTGGTCCCGACCGACGGGTCGGCGTTGTCGGAAAGCACCGTGGCGCGAGCCGTCTCCTTCGCCAAGGAAGCCGGGGCACGCATCACCTTCTTCTACGCCCAGCCCGACTTTCCGATGCCGATCTACGGCGAAGGCGCACTGATCGACCCGACCACCCCGGAACAATTCGCCAAGTCCGCCGCGGCCGAGGCGGAATCCATCCTCAGCAAGGCCAAGCAGGCCGCCGATGCGGCGGGCGTGGCTGCCGACAGCGACTCCACGGTGAACGAGGTTCCCTACGAAGCCATCATCGACGCCGCCGACCGCCATGGCTGCGACCTGATCTTCATGGCCTCCCATGGCCGCCGTGGCATCGCGGGGCTGCTGCTCGGCAGCGAGACGCAGAAGGTCCTCACGCACAGCAAGACCCCTGTCCTCGTGTACCGCTGATCGCGCCGCACGCGACCCCGACACCAACGACAACGGCCCGCAGATGCGGGCCGTTGTCGTTGGTGGAGCCGCCAAATCAGACGCTGGGGTCGATCGTGATCTCCATCTCCGCGGGCAGGAAGGCGGAGCCGTCCATGCGCCAGCTTCTCGCCTCGTCCTCGATCACGAACAGCCAGCGGCCGGTCCCGAGCGGCGCGAGCGGCGCCTCGTACACGCCTGCGCTGCCGGCGATGACCAACTCTTGATCCTGCCCCCCCCGCGTGGGATGCGCGACCGTCAGGCGGATGCGGCCAGGCAGGCTGGCAGCGTCCGGCGCAGCGAGCTCGATACGGATCGACTCGCTGCGCACCTTCACGCCGGCACGCAGACCGATCTCGCGCGCGTGCTCCACGCGCCCGATCGTCTGCACGATCGCCCGGCCTTCCTTGTAGTAGTCGTCGACCACCATGCCATCGAAGGTCTGGACGGCAATCACCAGGGTCGCAACGCCGGCGACCACGGCGGTGGCCGGAAACGCAATCAGGAACCAGGGCCAGCCCTGGCGGTACCACGGCTCGCGCGGCTTTTCGGTAGCGGTGTGATTCATCTTCAGCGCGGGATCAGGAAAGTGGTTTCTTCGTCGAGACTCAGCGAAGGATCGTCCTCCGCGGTCACTCGGAAGGCGATCTTGTTGGCGCCGGGCTGGCCGGCGTCATAAGGTACGAGCACCTGCAGCGTGACCGACTGCAGTCCGGCTGGCGCCACGTCGATGCGCTGCTCGCCACCGATGCGCGCGCCCGGCAGCCCGGAGACCTCGAGCCGGAAGGCGCGCGGCGTCTCGGTCATGTTCATGACCTGAAGCTGATATACGTTCTCGATCAGCCCCCCCTCGACCTCGCGGCCGAGCGAGGAGCGATCGCGGAGGATGTCGACCCGCAGCGGATCGCGCTGCGCCAGCCCCCACACGAAGCCGACGCAGATGATGGCCAGCACCGCGCCATAGATCAGTGTGCGCGGCCGCAGCACATGGCCGACGATCTCCTTGCGCCCCCAGTGCCGCTTCATCGCATTCTCGGTGGAGTAGCGGATGAGGCCGCGCGGGTAGTTCATCTTGTCCATGACCTGGTCGCAGGCATCGATGCACGCCGCACAGCCGATGCACTCGTACTGCAGGCCGTCACGGATGTCGATGCCGGTCGGACAGACCTGCACGCAGATGCCGCAATCGATGCAGTCGCCCTTATTCAGCGAGCGCGGGTCGACGCCCTTCTTGCGCGTGCCGCGCGGCTCGCCGCGCTCCTCGTCGTAGGTGATGACCAGCGTGTCCGGATCGAACATCACCGCCTGGAAGCGTGCGTACGGGCACATGTACTTGCAGACCTGTTCGCGGAGCACGCCTGCGAACAGGTAGGTGAAGCCGGCGTAGAAGAGGATCCAGAAGGTCTCCCACGGCCCGAAAGTCAGGCCGTTGAAGGACGCAAGCAGCTCGTCGAGCGGCGAGAAGTAGGCGACGAAGGTGAAGCCGGTCCACAGCGCGACGATGCCCCACACCAGGAACTTGCCACCCCGACGCAGCGCCTTCCCGGCACTCATCGGCGCACGGTCGAGCTTCTGGCGGCGGGTGTGGTCGCCCTCGATCTTCTCCTCGATCCACATGAAGATCTCGGTGTAGACCGTCTGCGGGCAGGCGTAGCCGCACCAGAGACGGCCGGCGATCGCGGTGAAGAAGAACAGCGCGTAGGCCGAGATGATCAGCAGCAGCGCGAGGAAGAAGACATCCTGCGGCCAGAACACCCAGCCGAAGATGTAGAACTTGCGTTCGGTCAGATGGAACAGCACGGCCTGGCGATCGTTCCAGCTCAGCCAGGGCAGGCCATAGAAAACGAGCTGCGTCACCCACACCAGCACCCACCGCCAGTTGGCGAAGACGCCGGTGACTGCGCGCACGTAGAGCTTCTTGCGCGCGGCGTACAGCGTGTCGTGGGTCGGTTCCTGCGACTTGTCCGCCGCCTTCCGCGGCGAGGGGGATGGGCTGTTCATGGCCTTCTTACCAATGAATTCTTGTTGTTATTGTTCTTTTCGAAACCCCGGGAGGAGCCCCTCCTCCCGGGATGGAACTGCATACAGCTGGGACGACGCTTACTTCTTGCTCAGGCTGAGGACATAGGCGGTGAGCAGGTGGACCTTGTCCTGGCCCAGGAACTCGCCGAATGCCGGCATCTTGTTGTTGCGCCCGTGGGTGACGGTTTCGATGATGGTCGCTTCCGAGGAGCCGTACAGCCACAGGTTGTTGGTCAGGTTGGGCGCGCCGAGCATCGGGTTGCCCTTGGCATCGGCGCCGTGGCAGGCGACGCAGTTGTTGGCGAAGAGGTCCTTGCCGCGCTGAGCCCGCACCGAGTCGTGGGCAAGGCCGTTCATCGAACGAACGTAGTTGGCGACGTCCTTCACGCCATCGGCGCCGAGCACCTGGCCGAAGGGGGTCATCACGCCGTTGCGGCCGTTGGTGATGGTCTCCTTGATGTTCTCCGGAGCGCCGCCCCACAGCCACTCGCCGTCGGTCAGGTTGGGGAAGCTCTTCGCGCCCTGCGCAGCCGCACCGTGGCACTGCTGGCAGTAGGTCAGGAACAGGCGCTTGCCCATGGCGTTCGCCTCGGGATCGGCAGCGACGGCCATGACGTCCATCTCGCGGTACTTCGCGAACACGGGACCGAAGCGCTCTTCACCCGCCTTCATCTCGGCCTCGTACTGCGCCCACTGGCCGCGGTGCTGGTTCGAGTTGCCAAAGCCGGGATAGATCGCCAGATACCCGATCGCGAAGAAGATGGTGATCCAGAACAGATACATCCACCAGCGCGGCAGCGGGTTGTTGTACTCGGCAAGGGTCTCGTCCCACACGTGACCGTGCAGTTCGACCGGACCCTTCTCGCGCTTGGTCATGTTCGAGACCAGCACGAAGACACAGAACAGGATGGAGAGGGCCACGAGGACCATCACATACATGTTCCAGAAACCGCTGATAAAGTCAGCCATTTGATTTTCCCTCAAGGTCTTGCCGGCCGCCGCGGGCCGGCACGTCATCGTCGCTGAAAGGCAGACGCGCCGCCGCATCGAAACCCGCCTTGGCGTGCTTGCTGTAAGCCCAGGCGCAGATGGCCAGGAAGCACACCAGGCCGAGCACGGTGACGAGACTACGGATGTCGTTGATGTCCACGGCGCGTCTCCTGATTAACGGAAGTTCGAGATCGCGGTGCCGAGGCCCTGCAGATAGGCCACGATGGCGTCGAGCTCGGTCTTGCCTTCGAGCGCGGCCGGCGCAGCAGCGATCTCTTCCTCGCTGTACTTGTGCAGGCCGACCTTGTTCAGCGCACGCATCTTGTCCTGGATGTCGTCCGCCTTGACCGGGCGATCGAGCCAGGGGAAGGCCGGCATGTTCGACTCCGGCACCACGTCACGCGGGTTCAGCAGGTGAACGCGCTGCCATTCGTCCGAGTAGCGACCGCCGACGCGCGCCAGGTCCGGACCCGTGCGCTTGGAGCCCCACTGGAACGGATGGTCGTAGACGTACTCGCCCGCCACCGAATAGTGGCCGTAGCGCTCGGTCTCGGCGCGGAACGGGCGGATCATCTGCGAGTGGCAGTTGTAGCAGCCTTCGCGCACGTAGATGTCGCGACCGACCAGGCGGACCGGATCGTACGGCTTGACGGCGAGCGCATTGCCCTTCTGGTCGATGGGCGTCGTGGTCGAGTGCTGGAAGAACAGCGGCACGATTTCCACCAGGCCGCCCACGCTGACGGTCATCAGCGTGAGCACGATCATGAGGAATACGTTGCGTTCGATCTTTTCGTGTTTCGATTGAGCCATGTTCTTGTTCTCCGATCAGGCGTGGGCAGCCGCGGGTGCGAGCACCGGCGCGTCGTAGGCCTTCTGGCCGGCGATCGTCTTCACCATGTTGTAGAACATGAGGAACATGCCGGTCAGGAACAGCGCGCCGCCGATGAAGCGGATGGTCCAGAACGGGTAGCTGGCCTTGACGCCCTCGACGAAGGAGTAGGTCAGGGTGCCGTCCGGGTTGGTCGCGCGCCACATCAGGCCCTGCATCACGCCCGAGATCCACATCGAGGCGATGTAGAGCACGATGCCGATGGTGGCGATCCAGAAGTGCGCATTGATCAGCTTGACGCTGTACATCTCGGTCTTGCCGTAAAGACGCGGAATCAGGAAGTAGACCGAGCCGATCGAGATCATCGCCACCCAGCCGAGCGCGCCCGAGTGCACGTGACCGACCGTCCAGTCGGTGTAGTGCGACAGCGCATTGACGGTCTTGATCGACATCATCGGACCTTCGAAGGTCGACATGCCGTAGAAGGACAGCGAGGTGATCAGGAACTTCAGGATCGGGTCGGTGCGCAGCTTGTGCCAGGCGCCCGACAGGGTCAGCACGCCGTTGATCATGCCACCCCAGGACGGCGCCAGCAGGATCAGCGAGAACACCATGCCCACCGACTGGGTCCAGTCGGGCAGCGCGGTGTAATGCAGGTGGTGAGGACCGGCCCACATGTAGGTGAAGATCAGCGCCCAGAAGTGAACCACCGACAGGCGATAGGAATAGACCGGACGGTCGGCCTGCTTCGGCACGAAGTAGTACATCATGCCCAGGAAGCCCGCGGTCAGGAAGAAGCCCACCGCGTTGTGGCCGTACCACCACTGGATCATCGCGTCCTGCACGCCGGCGTAGGCCGAGTAGGACTTCATGCTGGTGAGCGAGACAGGGATTGCGGCGCTATTGACGATGTGCAGCAGCGCGACGGTGAGGATGAAGCCGCCGAAGAACCAGTTCGCCACGTAGATATGCGAGACCTTGCGCTTGGCGACGGTGCCGAAGAACACGATGGCGTAGGACACCCAGACGATCGCGATCAGGATGTCGATCGGCCACTCGAGCTCGGCGTATTCCTTGGAAGAGGTGTAGCCCAGCGGCAGCGTGATCGCGGCCAGCACGATGACCAGTTGCCAGCCCCAGAACGTGAATGCGGCCAGACGCGGGGCGAACAGCGTCGTGTGACAGGTGCGCTGGACCACGTAGTAGGACGTGGCGAACAGGGCGCAGCCGCCGAACGCGAAGATCACGGCGTTGGTATGCAGCGGACGGAGCCTGCCGAAATGCAGGAATTCGTGCACGTTCAGTTCGGGCCATACGAGCTGTGCTGCGGCGATCACGCCGACCAGCATGCCCACAATGCCCCACACCACCGTCATGATGGAGAACTGCCGCACGACTTTATAGTTATAAGTCGCTTGCGATTGCATGTGAGTCACCTCTTCGTTTTAAAAACCTTTCTGCGCAGCACCACTTCAACGGCTGCACGTCATACGAGCCGACCGAGAATACCTCTGGAGCGAGTACGCAATTTGACACAGATCAACATTGTATTGCAGCCCAGCGGGGGCAGGAAGCGAAAATTGGAAGAAGTCTAGAAACGCCCGCCAACCCGCGCCGTTGCTGGATTGCACCGTACACGGAGGCGTATGGAGACACTGCTTCGGGATGGGGACGGCAAAGCACCCCCCGATGCCCCCTGAGGATCGGAGAAGGCGGCGCGGGGCAGGTGCGGAACCGATTGCCGGACGCAAAAAAAAAGGGTGCGTATGCACGCACCCCCAACCCCAACAGAGAGACAAAAAATTCGGTTCGACCACCGGTGCGGGCGCACCAACTGATCAACACGTCGCCATTTTGCCGCGCGCGCCGCGGAGGGTGTTGACCTAGGTCAACAGGACGCGAGATTACTCGCCGCACGAGACCATTCGCGGCGCTCATGGCCGCTCCTCGTCACGCCGGTCGGCCGGCGGCTCGTCGCGATCATCCATCAGCAGACGATGGGCAGGCCCCTCGAGATCGTCGTACTGCCCGCTGCGCAGCGACCACCAGAACAGCACGCCGATCACGAACACGAGCACGACCGAAATCGGAATCAGCAGATAAAGGCTCTCCATCGCAAAGACCTCCCTTCGTCAGTGCGGCGCGGGCAGTCGCTGCAGACGCATCGCATTGAGCACCACCAGCAGCGAACTCGCCGCCATGCCGATCCCCGCCATCCAGGGCGTCACCAGTCCCGCCATGGCCAGCGGCACCGAGGTGAAGTTGTAGGCGAAGGACCACCACAGGTTCTGCCGGATGATGCGCAAGGTCTTGCGCGACAGGTCAATCCCCCGCCCCAGGCTGGCGAGATCCTCGTTCAGCAACACGATGTCGGCCTGGTTGCGCGCGAGATCCGTCCCGCCGCCCATCGCCACGGAGACGTGCGCCTGGGCGAGCACCGGCGCGTCGTTCACGCCGTCGCCCACCATCGCGATCACCGCCTGCGCATCCTGCTGCATCGATGCAATCGCCTCCTGCTTGCCCTGCGGGCTCAGGCCGCCGCGCGCATCGGCGATCCCGAGTCCGTCGGCCACACGCGCGACGACCGCGGGCGCATCGCCCGAGAGCACGCTCATGCCGATCCCCTCGGCCGCCAGACGCGTGCTGAGCGAGGACGCCTCGTCGCGCACCCGGTCGGCCAGACGGAACAGCCCCAGCCAGCCGGAGTCCGCCGCCAGGCCGACCACGGTGCCGCCACGGCCGGCGAAGGCCTCGAGTTCAGCAGGCAGGTCGAGCCCCGCGGCGCGCGCCACGTAGTCGGGGCGACCGATCCAGAAGGCCTCGCCGTCGATCGTCCCGCGCATGCCCTGCCCCGTCTCGGCCTGCAGGCCGGATGCCCGCGGCAGGTCGTGCCCGGCGGCGGCCGCGCACAGACCGGCGGCCACCGGATGCTCGGAGCCCTGCTCGAGCGCCGCCGCCACACGCAACAGCTCCGTCCGGTCACGACCGGCGAGCGCCAGCACCTCGTCGAGCTGCATGCGCCCGAGGGTCAGGGTCCCGGTCTTGTCGAACACGAAGTGGCTCGCGCGCGCCAGGGTCTCGATCGCATGCCCGCGGGTGACGAGCACGCCCATGCGCGCCAGCGCGTCGGTGGCCACGGTGAGCGCAGTGGGCGTCGCGAGCGACAGCGCGCAAGGGCACGCCACCACCAGCACGGACACGAACACCCACAGCGCGCGATCCGGCTCCAGCATGTACCAGCCGATGCCGGTCAGCGCGGCGAGCACCAGCAGGGTGACGATGAAGTGGAGCGCCACCCGATCCGAAACCGCGGCGATGCGCGGCTTCTCGCTCGCGGCGCGCTCCATCAGGCGACGGATCGCGGCGAGGCGGGTGTCGTCGCCGACGTGCTCGACCCTCAGCAGCAGCGGCGAGGACACGTTGATGCTGCCGCCGGTCACGCGATCGCCGGCCGACTTGGCCACCGGCAGGCTCTCGCCGGTCAGCAGCGCCTCGTTGGCCTCTCCCACGCCCTCGACGACCACGCCATCGACCGGGATCACCTCGCCCGGACGCACCCGCACGATGTCGCCAGGCACGAGCTGTGCGGTCGGCACGCGCTCCCCCGCCCCCTGCTGCGGCCAGCCAGCGATGCGTTCGGCGAACGAGGGCAGCGCCTTGCCCAGCTCCTCGACCCCGCGCACCGCCTTCTGGCGCGCGAGCATCTCGAGATAGCGCCCGCCGAGCAGGAAGAACACGAACATCGTCACCGAATCGAAATACACCTCGGGACCATCGGTGAGCGTCGCCCACAGGCTGGCGGCGAACGCGCTGCCGACGCCGAGCGCCACCGGCACGTCCATGCCCAGTCGGCGCAGGCGCACGTCGCGCCAGGCGCGCTGGAAGAACGGCGCCGCCGAGTACAGCACGACCGGCAGCGTCAGCAGCAGGCTCGCCCAGCGCAGCAGCAGCTCGATGTCCCAGCTCATGTCGCCCTCGCCGGCGACATAGACCGGGAAGGCGTACATCATCACCTGCATCATGCCGAAGCCGGCGACAAACACCCGCCACAGCATCGAGCGCCGCTCGCGGTTGGCGACCTGCTCGGAACGCTCGGCGTCGTAGGGGTAGGCGCGGTAGCCGATGGCCTGGACGGCCGCGAGGATGTCCGACAGCTTGATGCTGCGCTCGTCCCAGCGCACGCGGGCGCGCCGGGTGGCATAGTTGATCTGGATCGCCGACACACCCGGCAGGCGCGCGACGTGGTTCTCGTTCAGCCACACGCACGCGGCACAGGTGATGCCCTCGAGGATCAGCGCGGCCTCGCGCTCGTGCTCGCCCACCGGGCGCACGAAGCTCTTCTGGAAGTCGGGATGGTCGAACAGCCCGAGCTCCTGCAGCTCGACCGGCATCGCCTCGCGCTGCGTCTCGGGCATGGCGTCGCGATGGCGGTAGTAGCTGGTCAGGCCGTTATCCACGATCGACTGCGCGACCGCCTCGCAGCCGATGCAGCACATGCGACGCTGGCGACCGTCGACCTGGACGTAATGCCGTGAATCGGAGGGGATCGGAAGACCGCAGTGATAGCAGTCGGTGTCGGCTGCATCAACGGCCACGGGGGCGGGCAGATCGGCTGAATTCATGGACGCAAATGCAGGGCCGCCCGCGAGCGGATGACGGCGCGGGGATCGGCGACGGGAAGTCCGGTTTTGTAGCACATTTCGCCGGCACCGGCTATTGCAGTGCAGCACTCCGCCGGGATCCCGTCCCCGCCCGCCCCGATCGCGGGCAGCCCCCGCGCCTTCACATCACTTCGCGGCCATGCGGATCGCACCGTCGAGCCGGATCACTTCGCCGTTCAGGTAGGGGTTCTCGACGATGTGACGGACGAGGCCGGCGAATTCGGCCGGCTTGCCCAGTCGCGACGGGAACGGAACCATCTTGCCGAGCGCATCCTGGACATCCTGCGGCATGCCCATCAGCATCGGCGTCTCCATGATGCCGGGCGCGACCGCCATCACGCGGATACCGAAGCGCGCCAGCTCGCGCGCGACGGGCAGGGTCAGGCCGACGACGCCAGCCTTTGAGGAAGCGTAACCGGCCTGGCCGATCTGGCCGTCGAAGGCCGCCACCGAGGCCGTGTTGACGATCACGCCGCGCTCGCCGCCCGCATCGGGCTCGGCCTTGCTCATGACGTCGGCGGCAAGCCGCAGCATGTTGAAGGTGCCGATCAGGTTGATCGACACGGTGCGCGCGAAGGACTCGAGCTTGTGCGGCGCCTCACGGCCGACGACCTTTTCGGCCGGGGCCACGCCGGCGCAGTTCACCAGACCGTTGAGGCCGCCGAAACGGCTCACCGCGAGGTCGATCGCCGCCTTGCCGCTGTCCGCGTCGGTCACGTCGGTCAGCGCGAAGACCGCCGCGGCCCCGAGCTCGGCAGCCAGCGTCTCGCCCGCCTTGCGGTTGACGTCCGCCAGCACCACCTTCGCACCCGCATCCACGAGCATCCGCGCCGTGGCCGCGCCAAGACCCGAGCCGCCACCCGTCACCACGAAAACGCCATTCCGAATCTGCATTCCCTCTCTCCCAGGACAAGCCGTCGCCGCACGATGAGGCAAGCGCAGATCGCAGCACCAGGCGCCGACACCGGCGCGAACCTTAATTTTCGTTTACGTAAACGTCAACTACCAGCTGCCGAATCCGATGGCCTGACGCAAGGCTGCCGCGCGGCGGCTCAGGCCGCCACGGCCACGCCCGCGACGGGCGCGTCGTCGAGCGTGAGATCGACCATCAGCTCATTGGCCAGCGCCTCGAGGTCGGCACGCACGCCGGCGAGGTCGACGGCGGCCGGCACGGAGACTTCGGCGCGCGCACGAAAAAGCGGTTCACCGCTCATCGCCGCAAGCTCGCACGTCGTCTCCAGCGTCTCGATGCTCACGCCGTGGCGAGCAAGAACGCTCGATACGTCGCGCACGATGCCCGGCCGGTCATGCCCGACCAGTTCCAGGCTCACCCGCCGTTCGCCGGCGGCCGGCGACGCCTCGCCGCGCGCAATCGCCACGCGCAGCCCCTCCGACTCGAGCCCGCGCAGCGCGCGCTCGAGCGCATCGAGCCCGTCCGAGTCGACCTCGAGCCGCACCACCCCGGCGAACTGCCCCGCCAGATGCGCCATGCGGCTCTCCATCCAGTTCGCGCCGCACTGACTGGCACGCACCGAGACGGCGCTGACCAGGCCGGGACGATCCGGGCCGACGAGGGTGAGGATCAGGGAAGTCTTCATGTTCGCGCTCCCGACTGGACAAGCCCGCCCCAGCCCTGACCCGCGACATTCTGCGCAGGATCAAAGTGGCCGGTCGGCCGGCTTGCGATAATTAATCAAGGGAATGACACGATAACCCACAGCCAGTGCGGGTGAGAACCGCAGCGCCGTCACCGGGAGAAGCCAAACCATGCAGTCGCCTCGCTTCCACGTTCAAAAGCCGGATGGGCTTTACCAGCCGATCGCCTTCCTTTTCGTGACCGAGCGCATGTGCCGCGAAATCCGCGCCGAGCGCGAGGAAATTCTCGCCGTAATGCCCAGCGCGACGCGCAAGCGCCAGCAGGCCCTGTTCGCGCGCTATGACCCGGACGTGAGCGCGGAGGCATTTACCGGGCTGCTGAGCCTTTTCGGCACCCGGTCCTTGTGAACCCTCAGCGGGATGTCGCCCGCGAGGCCCGTTGCAGAAGCGAGGCGCGTGAACGAACAAGGCCAGCGCGAAGACGGCTGGCCTTGTTTCATTGAACTCTTGGTGCCGGAGAAGAGACTCGAACTCCCGACCTTCGCATTACGAATGCGCTGCTCTACCAACTGAGCTACACCGGCTGAGGGCGCGGATCATAACCCAGCGCATTGCATACGGCAACCATCGCAGACAGCCTTGCCGACACCCGATCACGCGTTCCCAGCCCCCAAGAACCATAAGAAAAACTTTCCGCGCCATCTATTTTTTCGCGATCAACTCCATTAGAATCCGCAGCCATTCAGGGCGGAGGAGACAAGCCCGATTCAAGAACGCAGCGCCACGGAAGACCTGCTCTTCCGTGGCAGCCGCGCCCTCGGAAGCTTGCCCGCAACGCGGGCCACCTGAACCAGCTCGAGCCCTTGCCCGCTCATCCCCGCCCCCCGCGCTACCGCTCCCCATGTTCGGCCTGGACTTCCTCGAGATCGCACTGATCGGCGTCGCCGCCTTTGCCGCGGGCGCGGTGAATTCGGTCGCCGGCGGCGGCACCTTCTTCTCGTTCCCGGCCCTGCTCGCGCTCGGCGTGCCTCCCGTCGTCGCCAACGCCAGCAACTCCGTGTCGCTGTGGCCGGGCAGCCTGGCCGGCGCCTGGGCCTTTCGCCGCGAACTGAAGCGCTTCTCGAAGAGTCTTCCGATGCTCTCCGTGGTCGCCTTCGCGGGCGGCATCGCCGGGGGGCTGCTGCTGCTCGCCACCTCGAACGCGGCATTCGCGGCCTTGATCCCCTGGCTGCTGCTGCTGGCCACGGTGCTGTTCGCGTTCAGTGCGCAGATCTCCGCACTGGTGCGGAAATGGAAGCCCGCGCCGGAAGGGGCGGACGAGCGCCACATCGGCCCGGGCGGCTACCTGTTCCAGCTCGTGGTGTCGGTCTATGGCGGATTCTTCGGCGCCGGCATGGGCATCCTGATGATCGCCGCGCTGGCGATTCAGGGCTTCAAGGACGTGCACGAGATCAACGCGCTGAAGAACTGGCTGTCGGCCGTCATCTACAGCGTCGCGGTGGGCACCTTCGTGATCGCCAACGCGGTGTCCTGGCCGCACACGCTGATCATGCTCGTCACCGCCACGCTGGGCGGCTACTGGGGCGCGGCCATCGCGCGCAAGCTGCCGGCGATCTGGCTGCGACGCTTCATCATTGCCGTGGGCGGGCTGCTGACGCTGTACTACTTCGGCAAGACGCTCTGAACCCGATGCTCGCCGGCCTCTCCGCCGCGCTCGGCGCCGGCCTGCTCTGGGGGCTGGTGTTCCTGACCCCGCTGGTGCTGCACGACTACCCGGGCTTCATGCTCGCCGTCGGGCGCTACCTCGCCTTCGGCCTGCTCGCGCTCGGCCTCGCCTGGTTCGACCGCGCGGCCCTCGCCCGCCTCGAGCGCGCCGACTGGATCGAGGCTGCCAAGCTCGCGCTGATCGGCAACCTTCTCTATTACGCCACGCTCGCGAGTGCGATCCAGCTCGCCGGCGCGCCGGTGCCGACGCTGATCATCGGCACCCTGCCGGTGGTGATCGCGGTGAGCGCGAACCTGCTCGACCGCCGCCGCGGCGGCGGAGAGGACAGCGCGCCCTGGAGCCGGCTGGCGATGCCGCTGGTGCTGATCCTGGCCGGCCTGGTGGTCGTTCATCGCGACAGCGCCGTCGCACCCGAGGCGGGCCGTGCCTACCTGAGCGGCCTCGCTTTCGCCGTCTGCGCGCTGGCGTGCTGGACCTGGTACCCGATCCGCAACAGCCGCTGGCTGCGCGCGCGCGGCCCGGGGCTGTCGCGCGCCTGGGCCACTGCGCAGGGCCTGGCGACGCTGCCGCTCGCGCTCGCCGCCGGGCTCGGCTACGGGCTGTGGGAGGCGCTCTCCACCGACGGCGCCGGCTTCGCCTGGCCGCTCGGCCCGCGCCCGCTGCACTTCGTGCTGATGTGCCTGCTGCTCGGGCTGACCGCGTCCTGGCTCGGCACGCTGCTGTGGAACCAGGCCAGCCAGCTGCTGCCGGCCGCGCTGCTCGGCCAGCTGATCGTGTTCGAGACCCTCGCCGCCCTGCTCTACGCCTACGTCTGGTACCAGCGCTGGCCGACCCTCCCCGAGGCGGCCGGCATCGCGCTGCTGATCCTCGGTGTGATCGGCGGCGTGCGCGTCTTCCGCCGGCCGCAGCGCGCATCCGCGCATTGAGGCGCCGCGCACACCAGCGCCGGCACCGGGTCGGCCCCACCAGCGCCGCGATCGGTGCGCGCGACGGGCGCGCTGCGCTATCATGCGGCCTCTTTTGCATTGCAGCATTCCCGCCCCGCCAAGGCGACCACCCCATGGACCAGCTGACCCAGATCATCCTCCAGGCCGGCCGCTCGGCGGTCGAACTCGCCCTCTTCGTGCTGCTGCCGATCATGGTGGTGATGCTGTCGCTGATGCGCCTGCTCGAAGCCCGCGGCGTGCTCGACTGGCTGGTGGCGCGGCTCGCGCCGCTGCTGCGTCCGTCCGGGCTCACCGGTCTGGGCGTGTTCGCCGCGCTGCAGATCAACCTGGTGAGCTTCGCCGCGCCGATGGCCACGCTGACGATGATGGAGGGCCGCGGTGCCTCCGACCGCCACCTCGCCGCCACGCTGGCGATGGTGATGGCGATGGCGCAGGCCAACGTCACCTTCCCGATGGCGGCGATGGGCCTGGCCTTCGGCCCGGCGCTGCTGCTGTCGCTGGTGGGCGGCGTGGTCGCCGCGGCGGCCACCTACCACCTCTTCGGCCGCGGGCTGTCGAGCGCGGAAGCCGCGATGGACGAGACCCTGCACCACCGCGTGGCCGAGGACGCCAAGGGCGTGCTCGACGTCATCAACCGCGCCGGCGCCGAGGCGTTCAAGATCTCGATCGGCGCCATCCCGATGCTGGTGCTGGCGCTGGTGGCGGTGATGGCCTTGCGCGCGAGCGGCGCCATCGACCTGCTCACCGGCCTGCTCACCCCGCTGCTGCGCACCTTCGACCTCGACCCGGCGCTGATCCTGCTGACGCTGACCAAGTACATCGCCGGCGGCACCGCGATGATGGGCGTGATGGACGAGATGCTGAAGGCTGGCACGACCACCCTCGACACCCTCAACGCGAGCGCCGGCTTCCTGATCCACCCCTTCGACGTCGCCGGCGTCGCGGTGCTGATCTCGGCCGGGCGCCGCGTCGCCGCCGTATGGAAGCCGGCGGCGCTGGGCGCGGTGGTCGGCATCGCGGTGCGAACCGTCGGCCATGGACTGATATGAACGGAGCCCGATCATGATCGCCGCCCTCACCCTGCTGCTCGTCTTCCAGCTCGTTGGCGAAGTCGTCGCGCGTGCGCTCGCGCTGCCGATTCCCGGCCCGGTGATCGGCATGGCCCTGCTCTTTCTCGCCCTGCTGCTGAAGGGCGGCCCGGGCGAGGACCTGCGCGTAACCTCGGGCCAGCTGCTGCAGCATCTGTCGCTGCTGTTCGTGCCGGCGGGCACCGGCATCGTGCTCTACGGCGACCGCCTCGCCGCCGAATGGCTGCCCTTGCTGGTGGCGCTGTTCCTCAGCACCTTCCTCGCGATCGCGGTCACGGCGCTGGTGCTGCAGGCGCTGACCCGCCGCCGTCGCAAGCCGACCACGGAGGGCGGCCAATGAATCCGAACCTCGAGGAGATCTGGGTCTACCTGTCGACCTCGCCGCTGCTCGGGCTGACGCTGACCCTGCTCGCCTACCAGGCGGCGTTCTGGATCTACAAGCGCGTCGGCTTCCATCCGCTCGCCAATCCGGTGCTGATCAGCGTGGCCATCCTCGCCAGCCTGCTGCTGGCCACCGGCACGCCCTACCAGACCTATTTCGATGGCGCGCAGTTCGTGCACTTCCTGCTCGGCCCAGCCACCGTCGCGGCCCAGCCACCGTCGCGCTGGCGATCCCTCTTTACGCGCAGTGGCCGCGGCTGAAGGCGATGGCCGCCCCGCTCCTGGTCGCGCTCGTCGCCGGCTCGCTGACGGCGGCGCTGTCGGCCTGGGGCCTCGGTGCGCTGCTCGGCGGCAGTCGCGAATCGCTGATGTCGCTCGCGCCCAAGAGCGTGACCACGCCGATCGCGATGGGGGTGGCCGAGCGCCTCGGCGGCCTGCCCTCGCTGACCGCGGTGCTGGTGATCAGCACCGGCATCATCGGTGCGGTGTTCGCGCGCTACCTCTACCGCGGGCTGCGCATCGAGGACCCGGCGGTGCGCGGCTTCGCGATCGGCATCGCCTCGCACGGCATCGGCACCGCGCGCGCCTTCCAGGTCAGCGAGCAGGCCGGCGCCTTTGCCGCGCTGGCGATGGGATTGAACGGACTGATCACCGCAGTGTCCCTGCCGTGGATCATGCCCTGGGTGGAGCGCCTGTTCGCACGCTGACGTCCTGCTCCGAACGACACGCGCCGAATCACGCATCCGCTGCCGCGCGCCCGCTGCAGCACCGCCACCGCTGAACAAACCGCCCTGACGACGAGGCCGACCAAGTGCTGCACGCCCTCTACCGCTGGATCGACCGCAACCTGCTCGAGCTCGGCCGCGAGATGCGCCTGTCCTACCTGCCGCCGCTGATGGTGTATTGCGCGGCGGGCGTGTCCGGCCTCACCGGCATCGTCGGCACCTTCTTCGTCAAGGACTACCTCGGCCTGTCGGCCGCCTTCCTCGCCGCGCTCGGCTTCTGGGCGGGCATC
>JAREIX010000178.1 GCA_029286945.1 Thauera sp.
GGGCCCGGCGCTCGGCGGCGCGCAGCCGGGCGCGCCCGCAGCGGCGCCTGCCGGCGCGCGTCCATGGCCGCCGGCGCCGCCCCAGCAGGGCCGGCTGGCGATGGAAGCGGCCACCCGCTCCTACCTCGACTTCGCCGCCAGCGCACGCCCCGCAGTGGGCGGCGATGCCTCGCCCCGGCCGGGCGCTCCCGTCTCGCCCGGTATCGCGGCAAGCCGGACCGGACTCGACAGCGCCGGCCACGCCGCGCACGACGGCCCGCCGCTCGGCTACGCCCTCGCCCAGCTGCACGGCATCTACATCCTGGCGCAGAACGCCGCCGGGCTGGTGCTGGTCGACATGCACGCCGCCCACGAACGCATCCTCTACGAGAAGCTCAAGACCGTGCTCGACGGCCGTCCGGCGGTGCAGCGCCTGCTGATTCCGGCGGTGTTCGCGGTGGGCGCGAAGGACATGGCGGCCGCCGAGGAGTGCGCCGAGGTGCTCGCCGGCATGGGCTTCGACGTCGGCGCCGCCGGCCCGCAGGAGCTGGCGGTGCGCAGCGTGCCCGCGCTGCTGGCGAATGCGCCGGTGGCCGAGCTGATGCGCCAGCTGCTGCAGGAGTTGCGCGAGTACCCGGCGACCGAGGTCGTCACCGCGCGCCGCAACGAGTTGCTCGCCACCATGGCCTGCCATGGCGCGGTGCGCGCCAACCGCCAGCTCACCCTGCCCGAGATGAACGCGCTGCTGCGCGACATGGAGGCCACCGAGCGCGCCGACCAGTGCAACCACGGCCGCCCAACCTGGACCCAGCTCAGCATGGCCGATCTCGACCGCTTCTTCATGCGCGGCCAGTGAGGCCGGCGCGGCAGGCGGACGCGGCCGGGCGGCGTCGCCCGCGCCGGCCGCACGCGATCGCTCAGGCGCGGTAGATCAGCACGCCGACCACCACCGCGGCGACGGTCGCCCAGCCGAGACGATCGACGTACTTGCGCAGCACCGCCTCCATGCGCGGACCGCCCCAGGCCATGAGGCCGGCGACGAGGAAGAAGCGCCCCCCGCGCCCGATCAGCGACGCCAGGGTAAACGGCAGCAGCGCCATGTGCGCGACACCGGCCGCGATCGTGAACACCTTGTATGGGATCGGCGAGAAGCCGGCGACGAAGATCGCCCAGAAGCCCCAGGCCTCGAACCAGGCCACCGCCTGCTCGTAGGCGCTCCAGTAGCTGCTGGTACGCAGCCAGCCCTCGATGAGGTCGAAGGCGAAATAGCCGATCAGGTAGCCGAACAGCCCGCCGGCGACCGAGGTCAGCGTCGTCAGCAGGGCAAACCACATCGCCCGGCGCGGATTGGCCAGGCTCATCGGCGCCAGCATGACGTCGGGCGGGATCGGGAAGAAGGACGACTCGGCGAAGCTGAGTCCGCCCAGGAACCACGGCGCGCGCGGATGCCGCGACCACGCCATCGTCCGCTCGTACAGCGGCGAAAAGATCTTCAAGACAACCCCTTGTGCGCAGACTTCGGGCCGGACGCCCGATTTTCGTGGGCGCCATGATACCCGTTCGGCGATGGCGCCGAGGGCCCGCGCGGCGGCCATTTTCCGGCTGTGCCGCAGGCGCATCGCGATTTCATGTTGCGGCGCACTCGGTCAGTGTGGACAATCGGCGCTCACCCCTCATCCGCTGCGTCCACCGCCCGGCATGTCGCTCTTGCGCTCCCACCCCCTCTCGCTGCGGCTGGTGCTGACCGTGCCCTACGTCATTCTGGTCGTGGGCCTGGCACTCGCGCTCGGCGTGCTCTCCTATGCGGCAGGCAGCAACGCGGTGTCGACAGTCTCCTCGCAGCTGCTGCTCGAGGTCGTGGGGCGGATCGCGCAGGCGGTCGACCGCCACGTCGTCGGCTCGAGCGCCGTGCTCGAGACCGCCTTTCCCGAGGGCATGCCGGCCCCGCGCGACATCCAGGACGATTTCCACGAGATCCGCAACCGCTTCTGGGTGGCCACCGCGATCCACACCGACCCGAACAACTACGTCTACTACGGCAACGAGGCCGGCCAGGGCCTGGGCCTGTTCCGCCACTCCGACGAGGAGGTGGAACTGCGCATGAAGTTCACCGCCGATGAACACCGCGCCATCTACCGCGTCAGCGGGCTCGACGGCCCGCTGAACTTCGTGCGCCGCGAGACCAGTCTGTTCGATCCGCGCCAGCGGCCGTGGTATGCCGACGGCCGCCGCGCCAACGGCCACACCTGGACCTCGGTGTACATCGACTTCGGCACCCTGCAGCTGGTCGCCACCCGCGCCCGGCGCGTGCTCGCCCCCGGCGGCGGCTTCGCCGGCGTGGTCGCGACCGACGTGTCGCTGAAGGCGCTCAACGACTTCGTCGGCCGGCTCACCGTGTCGCCCAACGGCGTGGCCTTCATCATCGAGCCCGATGGCAACCTGATCGCCTCCTCGGCCAGCGCCAACGTCGCCACCCTGCCCGACGGCCGCCACGGGCGGATCTCCGCCGTCCTCAGCGACCACCCGCTGCTCAAGGCCACCTACGAGCGCGTGCGCGAGCGCATCGCCAGCCGCGGCGACGAGCGCCTGCCGCGCGTGTTCGAGTTCGAGGACGCCGACGGCAACCTGATCCACGCCGCCTTCGACCGCATCCGCGACGACGCCGGACTGGACTGGATCACCGTGGTGGCGATGCCGGCCAGCGACTACCTCGGCGGCGTCATCGACAACGTCCGCCGCACGGTCGCCCTCGCCGGCCTCGCCGTGCTGGTCGCGATCGCGATCGGCCTCGGCATCCTCGGCTGGGTGGCGCGCGACCTGCGCCGGCTGGCCGCGGCGGCCGGGCGCATCGGCGACGGCGACCTCGACACGCCGGTGGGCCTGACGCGACGCGACGAGATCGGCGAGCTCGCGCGCAGCTTCGAGCGCATGCAGGCGCGGCTGCGCACCGACCGCCTGACCGGGCTGGCCAACCGCGAGGCGCTGATGCAGCAGCTCGCCCGCCGCATCGAGCGCGCGCGCGGCGATCGCCGCCAGCCTCGGCTCGGCGTGCTGTTCATCGACCTCAACCGCTTCAAGTACATCAACGACTCGCTCGGCCACGAGGCCGGCGACCGGGTGCTGCAGGAGGTCGCCGAGCGCCTGCGCAACAGCGTGCGCAGCGCCGATCTGGTCGCGCGCTACGCGGGGGACGAGTTCGTGGTCCTGGTCGACCCGATCGCCGACCGCGAGGCCCTCGAGCAGGTGCGCCTGCACGTGGAGGCCGTGCTGGCGCGCCCGATCGCGATCGACGCGCCGGCCTCCATCGACCTCACCGCCGGCGGCGCCACCGGCTGCGCCCTGTTCCCCGACGACGGCGACAACCCCGAGAGCCTGCTGCGCCACGCCGACCACGCGATGTACGCGCGCAAGCAGGGCAGCCCCACCCCCGCCGCCGACACCGTCGTGCGTTTTCCCCAGCGCCCGTGAGCAGAGCATGGGACAAGCTGTGGATAAGCCCCGCAAGCCCCTGTAAGTACGGCTGAATCACGCCTTGCTCAAAATTTGTGCAAGTGCGCAAGGCGGAACTATGTCTCACTCGCGAGCAGGCTGGAATTGAGCACCGACGGGCCTTCTGTTAGCTTCGGCCGCGGTTCGGCATACGCCGTTTCAATTAGAGCCTGAAGCCTTCGTCATCCGCGCTGATGACATTGGCGACCCCTTTGCGGAGATCCTGCCCGATGCACACGCGCCTCCTTGCGGCTGCAGCCGCCGCCACGCTGGCGACCGCCTGCGCCACGCCCTACGCCCCTGCGCCGCTGGCGACCAATTTCGAGACCAGCAAGCAGCACACGCTGCAGGCCGCCGCCCACTGGAACACCATCGCCCAGGACGTGGCCGCCAAGCTGTCCGCCCGCCTGCCGCAGAACACGCCGCTGTACATCAACCAGCAGGCCGACGCCTCGGCGTTCGAGCGCGCCTTCACCGGCCAGCTCATCACCGCCCTGATCGAGGCCGGCCATCCGGTGATGCGCACCCCCGAGGGCGCGCTGCGGGTGGGCGTCGACACCCAGGCCGTGCCCTTCGCCGCGGACCGCCCGCAGTACCGCCACGCCGGCAAGGCCACCGCGCTCGGCGCCGGTCTGTGGGCGCTCTACGACATCGTCGAGTACGCCTCCAACGGCCCCGCCAAGGCCGCGCTGCTGGCCGTGGGCGCGGCCGATGCCTACGCCTGGTTCGACTCCGAGTTCACCGGCGGCGGCACGCCGTCGATGGAGATCATCGTCAATACCAGCGTCACCGACGCCCGGCGCTACGTGGCCCGCAACACCAGCGTGTACTACGTCGCCGACGCCGACCAGCGCCTGTACACCGCGAACCAGCAGGGCCGCGTCGGCACCTTCCGCGTGGTGGGGGGCGAATGATGCTGATCAGGAAGACGCTGCTCGCCACGCTCGCCGGCGCCCTCGCGCTCGGTGCCACCGGCTGTGCCACCGAAACGGCAACCGCGCGCAAGGAGCCGACCTACGAGCAGGCCGCCGCCAACCCGCTGATCCCGGCCAACTACGCCGCCGCCAGCAGCCTGCTCGCCCGCCTGCAGGGCCAGCTCGCCATGGAGCAGCCGCTGATCGTGGCCACGGTGGTCAACATCGACGCCCTCGACCGCTCCTCCACGCTCGGCCGGCTGATCTCCGAACAGGTCTCGGCGCGCTTCACGCTCGCCGGCCACCGCATGATCGAGATGAAGTTCCGCAACAACGTCTACATGGCGCGCGACCAGGGCGAGCTGATGCTGACGCGCGAGATCCGCGACCTCGCCAGCTCGCACAACGCGCAGGCCGTGATCGTCGGCACCTACGCCCAGAGCAGCGACATGGTCTTCGTCAACCTGAAGGTGATCCAGCCCGACACCAACGTCGCGCTCGCGGTGCACGACTACGCGCTGCCGCTCGACAGCATGGCGCGCTCGATGCTGCGCGCCCAGCAGCTGAGCCGCTGAGCCGCGCACGGCAGGCCCCACGGCGGCGGCGACCGGCGACGGTCGTCGCCGCTTGCGTTTCCGGCGCCGGCTTGGGCGATAATCGCGGCCTCCTCGCCCACCCCCTTCGCGGAACACACACGCTTGACCGGCGCAGCCTCCCCCCTCCCTCCCGCCCTGCTGCTGCTCGGCCCCACCGCCAGCGGCAAGACCGCGAGCGCGCTGGCGCTCGCGCAGGCGCTGCCGATCGAGATCATCAGCGTCGATTCGGCGCTGGTGTATCGCGACATGGACATCGGCACTGCCAAGCCCACGGCCGCCGAGCAGGCGGCATGTCCGCACCACCTGATCGACATCGTCTCGCCCGCGGACAGCTACTCCGCGGCACGCTTTCGCGCCGACGCCATCCGGCTGATGGCCGCGATCGGCGCGCGCGGCAAGGTGCCGGTGCTCGCCGGCGGCACCATGCTCTACTTCAAGGCGCTGCGCGACGGCCTCTCCGACCTCCCCGCCGCCGACGCCGAGCTGCGCCAGGCCATCGACGCGGAGGCCGCCGAGCGCGGCTGGCCGGCGTTGCATGCCGAACTCGCCCGCCTCGACCCTGCGGCGGCCGCGCGCCTGGAGCGGGGCGACGCCCAGCGCATCCAGCGCGCGCTCGAGATCGTCCGCCTCACCGGCCGTCCGCTGGCCGAGAGCTACGCGAAGAAGGAGGACGATCCGCTGCCCTGCCGCCTGCTGCCGATCGCGCTCGCACCCTCGGATCGCGGCGTGCTCCATGCGCGCATCGCCGAGCGCTTCGACGCCATGCTGCGTGCCGGCCTGGTCGACGAGCTGCGCCGCCTGCGCGCGCACTACCGGCTCGACCCGGCGATGCCCTCCATGCGCTGCGTCGGCTACCGCCAGGCCTGGGAATACCTCGACGGCGAGATCGACCACGACACGCTGCGCTTCAAGGGCATCGCCGCCACCCGCCAGCTCGCCAAGCGCCAGCTGACCTGGCAGCGCCAGTTCCGCGAGACCTGGCCGGACTTCGTCGAACTCGACTGCCTGCGCCCCGACCTGCCCGAGGCCGTGCTGCAGACCGCGCTGCGCCTGCTGCACGATCTGCGCTGAGCACCCGGGCGGGCCGCACGTTCGCCCCTCGCCCCACCGCAGTCATCCCCCGCAACCCTGCCCCTCTCCACCGGAGTCCCACCATGGATGAACAGATCATCGCCGACGTCGAGCAATGGCTCGACGAGGTCGTCATCGGCCTCGACCTCTGCCCCTTCGCCGCCCGCCCGCGGCGCGAGAAGCGCGTGCGCATCGCGGTCAGCCACGCCACCGACGAGGAGAGCCTGCTCAACGACCTGCAGGCCGAGCTCGAGCGCCTGTCCGACACGCCGGCCGCCGAGCTCGAGACCACGCTGCTCGCCATCCCCGACATGCTCGAGGACTTCGCCGACTACAACGACTTCCTCGATGCGGTCGACCTCTGGGTCGAGCAGTTCGGCTGGGACGGCGAGCTGCAGGTGGCAAGCTTCCATCCGCAGTACCAGTTCGCCGACACCGAGGCGGACGACCCCGGCAACCTCACCAACCGCTCGCCCTGGCCGCTGCTGCACATCATCCGCGAGGACAGCCTGGAGAAGGCGATCGAGCACTACCCGGAGGTGGACGCCATCCCCGAGCGCAACATCGCGCGCATGAAGGCGCTCGGACCGGCCGAGCGCAAGCGCCTGTTCCCCTACCTTTTCGGCTGAGGGCGGATCCACAACATCGAAGCCCACACCCAGGTCACCCGCTACGAGCGCCTCGAGGCGCTCAAGAAGGAAATGAGCTTCGGGTGAAGGACAAGGTCTGCGCCCTGCTGCGCTGGGCAATGCTCTCAACTTAACGCTCCCTTATAGGACATATGCAAATGTGGCTTGCTTCGGGGCGGTCGTGGGTAGCTTCTGCCTGGCTGGATGCGGCATCG
>JAREIX010000179.1 GCA_029286945.1 Thauera sp.
CTCGACCTGGTCGCCATTGCGCAGCTCGCTGCGCAGCGGCATCAGGTCGCCGTTGATGCGGCAGGCCACGCAGCGGTTGCCGACGTCGGTATGCACCGCATAGGCGAAATCCACCGGCGTCGAGCCCTTGGGCATGGAGAAGATCTTGCCCATCGGCGAGAACACATAGACCTCGCCGGGGAAGAGATCGATCTTCACGTGCTCGAGGAACTCGGTGGCCTCGCCCGAGGTGGACTGCAGCTCGAGCAGCGACTGCAGCCAGGAGTGCGTCTTCTGCTGCAGCTCGGTGAGCGTGCGCTCGTCCTCCTTGTACAGCCAGTGCGAGGCCACGCCGGCCTCGGCGATGTGGTGCATCTCGCGGGTGCGGATCTGCACCTCGACCGGCATGCCGAAGGGCCCGATCAGCGTCGTGTGCAGGCTCTGGTAGCCGTTGGCCTTGGGGATCGCCAGGTAGTCCTTGAACTTGCCCGGCACCGGCTTGTACATCGAGTGCAGCGCGCCGAGCGCCAGATAGCAGCTCGGCACGTCCTTGACGATGACGCGAAAGCCGTAGATGTCGAGCACCTGCGAGAACGACAGGTGCTTCTCGACCATCTTGCGGTAGATGCCGTAGAGGTGCTTCTCGCGCCCCTGCACCTCGGCGACGATGCCCCACTGCGGCAGGCGCTCCTCGATGCTGGCGAGGATCTTGCCGACCACCTCGCGGCGGTTGCCGCGCGCCGAGCGGATGGCCTTGGACAGCACCTCGAAGCGCAGCGGGTACTTGTTGCGGAACGAGAGCTCCTGCAGCTCGCGGTAGAGGTCGTTGAGGCCGAGCCGGTTGGCGATCGGGGCGTAGATCTCGAGCGTCTCGTTGGCGATGCGGCGGCGCTTGGCCGGACGCATCGGATCCAGCGTGCGCATGTTGTGCAGGCGGTCGGCGAGCTTGATGAGAATGACGCGCAGGTCGCTCGCCATCGCCAGCAGCATCTTGCGGAAGTTCTCCGCCTGCGCCTCTTCCTGCGAGCGGAACTCGATCTTGTCGAGCTTGGACAGCCCATCGACCAGCTCGGCCGAGACCTTGCCGAAGCGCTCGGCGATCTCCGCCTTGGTGATGTGGGTGTCCTCCATCACGTCGTGGAGGAGCGCGGCGATCAGCGCCTGGGGGTCGAGATGCCAGTCGGCGACCAGCGAGGCGACGGCGACCGGATGGGTGACGTAGGGCTCGCCGCTGACGCGGAACTGCCCGGCGTGGGCGTCGGCGGAGAAGTGGTAGGCCGCTTCGACGCGGCCTACGTCCTCGGGCTTGAGGTAGGTCTGCAGCTTGGTCCTGAGCTGCTGGAAGTCGAGCGACAGCACGCTCGACGGAGGCGGGCGGTAAGGCTGGGGGGCTGGGCCTGCTTCGGCGGCTTTCATGCAACCCCCGGGCGGGATCAGGCCTGGCCGCGGTTCAGCATCTCGAGTCCGACCTTGCCTGCCGCGACTTCACGCAATGCGATCACGGTGGGCTTGTCCTTGTCCTGGGCGTCGAGCTCGATCTGCGGCGTGCCGCCGGCGGTGAGCTGGCGGGCACGGTAGGTCGCGGCCAGCGTCAGCTGGAAGCGGTTCGGAATCTTCTTCAGGCAGTCTTCTACGGTGATGCGGGCCATGTTCAATCCTGTTCGAGAAAGGCGAAATATTCGGGATGCCGCAGGTGCTGGTTGGCGTAACGCAAACGCGCAGCCCGCACTACGGCGACCAGGTCGTCGAGCGCGGCGTCGATTTCGTCGTTGATTATAACGTAGTCGAATTCGGCGACATGGCGCATTTCCCCGCGCGCGCCGAGCAGGCGGCGGCTGATCACCTCGTCGCTGTCGGTGTTGCGGCCGCGCAGGCGGGACTCGAGCGCCTCCATCGAGGGCGGCAGGATGAACACGCCGACCGCGCCCGGGAAGTGCTTGCGCACCTGCTGCGCGCCCTGCCAGTCGATCTCGAGCAGGGTGTCGCGCCCGGCCTCGATCTGCGCCTTCAGCCAGACCTTGGAGGTGGCGTAGTAGTTGCCGTGCACCTCCGCCCACTCGAGGAACTCGCCGCGGTCGCGCAGGCTGCGGAAGGTGGGCACATCGACGAAGTGGTACTCGCGCCCGTCCTGCTCGCCCGCGCGCGGGGCGCGGGTGGTGTAGGAGATCGACAGCTGCACGCGCGGGTCGCGCTGCAGCAGGCCGCGCACCAGCGTGGTCTTGCCGGCCCCGGAGGGCGCGGTGACGATGAAGAGGGTTCCCGGCATGAGGCGATCTTCCCTTATTCCAGGTTCTGGACCTGTTCGCGCATCTGCTCGATCAGCACCTTCATCTCCATCGCGATGCCGGTGATGTCGGTCGCGGGCGACTTGGAGGCGAGCGTGTTGGCCTCGCGGTTGAGCTCCTGCATCAGGAAGTCGAGCCGCTTGCCGGCCGCGCCGCCGGCCTTGAGGATGCGCTCGACCTCGTCGAGGTGGGTGACGAGCCGGGTCAGCTCCTCGGCGACGTCGATGCGCTGGGCGTAGAGCGCGACCTCCTGGCGGATGCGGTCCTCGTCCAGGCTGGCGACGGCGTCGCGCAGCTTGGCGGTGAGGCGCTCCTGGTACTCGGCGACCACCGCCGGCATGCGCGGGGTGGCGACGGCGACCAGCTCGCGCATGCGGGCGACGCGCTCGCGGATCATGTCGGCGAGCTTCTCGCCCTCGCGGCGGCGGGTGGCGACGAGCTCGTCGAGCGCGGCGTTGGTGAGCGCGACGATCGCAGGCAGCATCTCGTCGAAGCCGAGGCTGTCGTCGGCGAGCATGCCGGGCCAGCGCAGCAGCTCGTTCACCGACAGCGGCGCGGCGTCGGCGAAGCGCGCGCGCAGCGCGGACTGGGCGTCGGCGAGCTGGTCGAGCAGCCCGGCGTTGAGCGCCATGCTGCGTGGCGCGGCGTGGCCGGCCTGCAGGTTCAGGCGGCACTCGACCTTGCCGCGACCCAGCCGCGCCGAGATGCGCTCGCGGATCGCCGGTTCGGCCGCGCGCAGGTCGTCGACGATGCGGAATCCGAGGTCGAGATAGCGCGAATTGACGCTGCGCAGCTCGAGGTGAAGGCTGACACTGCCCAAGTCTCGCGTCTGCACTGCGAACCCTGTCATGCTTTGGACCATTTAGGCGCTCCGGGAGCCCTGCCCCATCGAGTAGACTGCAGGGTCCGATCAGGAATGAAACCGCGAAAGCCGCGATTCTAGCGCCCCCGAAGATGCCGTCTCAAGCCAACTGCGCGCTGCCACAGGGCTTCAAGCTCGACCAGTACCGCATCGAGCGCCAGCTGTCGCTCGGGGGCTTCTCGATCGTGTATCTCGCCTTCGACGCCCACGATGCGCCGGTCGCGATCAAGGAATACCTGCCCAACTCGCTCGCGCTGCGCAAGGACGGCGAGACCGAGCCGCAGGTCTCCGACGAGCACCGCCTCGCCTTCCGCTACGGCATGAAGTGCTTCTTCGAGGAAGGGCGCGCGCTCGCCAAGCTGATGCACCCCAACGTGGTGCGGGTGCTCAACTTCTTCCGCGCCAACGGCACGGTGTACATGGTCATGCAGTTCGAGCGCGGCCGCACCCTGCACGACTACATCCACAAGCACCGCGGCGAGGTCAGGGAGATGCTGATCCGCGCGGTGTTCGCCCGCCTGCTCAACGGTCTGCGCGAGGTCCATGCGCACAAGCTGCTGCACCTCGACATCAAGCCCTCGAACATCTACCTGCGCAACGACGGCACGCCGGTGCTGCTCGACTTCGGCGCCGCGCGCCAGACCCTGATGTCCGACCAGCCGGTGCTCAAGCCGATGTACACGCCGGGCTACGCCGCGCCCGAGCAGTACGAGAAGCGCGAGCAGCTCGGGCCGTGGACCGACATCTACAGCGTGGGCGCCAGCCTCTACGCCAGCGTCACCGGCAGCGCGCCGCCGCGTGCCGACGAGCGCGTCAAGGCCGACACCCTGCAACCGGTGGCGAAGACCCACGCCGGGCGCTACGACGCGCAGCTGCTGGAGCTGATCGACTGGTGCCTGCAGCTCGACCCGCTGGCCCGCCCGCAGAGCGTCTACGCCCTGCAGAAGGCCCTGATCCACCGCCACGCCGGCGCCGGGCGGCCCGAGAACTGGTTCTCGGACCTCGGCAGCCGGCTCAAGTCCTTCATCGGCCGCAACTGAACGGTGCCCGCCATGCGCTTCACGATCTACCAGGAAAGCCGCAAAGGCCAGCGCGCCAGCAACCAGGACCGCATCGCCCATTGCTACTCGCGCGAGGCGCTGCTGATGCTGGTCGCCGACGGCATGGGCGGGCACCTGCACGGCGAGCTCGCCGCCCACATCGCGACGCAGTTCATCACCCAGGCCTTCCAGCGCGAGGCGCGGCCGCGCCTGCCCGACCCCGGGCTGTTCCTGTCGCGCGCGATCGCCGGGGCGCACCACGCCATCCTCGACGATGCGCTCGACCGCCGGCTGCCCGAGGCGCCGCGCACCACCCTGGTCGCCTGCGTGGTGCAGGACGGCGCCGCGCACTGGGCGCATGCGGGCGACTCGCGCCTGTACCTGCTGCGCCGCGGCCATATCGTCAGCCGCACGCGCGACCATTCGCGCACCCAGCTGCTGCTCGACCAGGGCCTGCTGCAGCCCGAGGACGCGCACAACCACCCCGGCCGCAACCGCCTCTACTCCTGCCTCGGCGGCAACCATGCGCCACAGGTCGAGCACTCGCCGCGCACCCCGCTGCGCGACGGCGACTTGCTCGCGCTGTGCAGCGACGGCGTGTGGGGGCCGGCGGGCGACGACGGCCTCCTCGTCCACCTCACCGCCACCGCGCTGAGTCGCGGCGTGCCGCGCCTGCTCGACGACGCCGAACGCCGCGCCGGCGCCAACGCCGACAACCTGTCCATGGTGGCGATGTGCTGGCATGACGAGGACAATGCCGGCCCGGCGAGCGCCGAATCGATCTCCACCCGCACGATGGAGCTCGACGACTTCACCACCCGGCTCGACATGTCGAGCATGGGCAAGGGTCCGGCGCAGGACCTCGACGAGGACGAGATCGAGCGCGCCATCCGCGAGATCAACGCCACCATCCGCAAATTCGACCAGCAACGATAGGACACCCCGATGCGACCCAGCCAGCGCCAGCCCGACCAACTCCGCACCGTCCGCCTCACCCGCGGCTTCACCTGCCACGCCGAAGGCTCGGTGCTGGTCGAATTCGGCGCCACCCGCGTGCTGTGCACCGCCAGCGTCGAGGAATCCGTGCCCGGCTTCCTGCGCGGCAAGGGCCAGGGCTGGGTCACCGCCGAGTACGGCATGCTGCCGCGCGCCACCCACACCCGCAGCGCACGCGAGGCCGCCAAGGGCAAGCAGAGCGGCCGCACCCAGGAGATCCAGCGCCTGATCGGGCGCAGCCTGCGCGCGGTGGTCGACCTCGGCGCGCTCGGCGAGCGCCAGATCGTCGTCGACTGCGACGTGTTGCAGGCCGACGGCGGCACCCGCACCGCCGCCATCACCGGCGCCTGCGTCGCGGTGCATGACGCGCTCGTCGGCCTGGTCACCGCCGGCAAGCTCGCCCACAACCCGATGCGCGAGTTCGTCGCCGCGGTGTCCGTGGGCATCCACCAGGGCGTGCCGGTGCTCGACCTCGACTACGCCGAAGACTCCGACTGCGACACCGACATGAACGTGGTGATGACCGAGGGCGGCGGCCTGATCGAGGTCCAGGGCACGGCCGAGGGCGCGGCCTTCTCGCGCGCCGAGCTCAATGCGCTCATCGACCTCGCCGAACTCGGCGGCCGCCAGCTGTTCGAACTGCAACGCGCCGCGGTGCGCTCGGCCCTCCTCTCGGCCTGAGCCCGGCGCGCCAGGAGAATCCAGCATGAGCACCCGACTCGTCCTCGCCAGCAACAACGCCAAGAAGGCCGCCGAGATGCAGGCCCTGCTCGCCCCGCTCGGCATCGAGGTCATCCCGCAATCCGTGTTCGGCGTCGGCGAGGCCGAGGAGCCGCATCCGACCTTCGTCGAGAACGCGCTCGCCAAGGCCCGCCACGCCGCGGCCGCCACCGGCCTGCCGGCGGTGGCCGACGACTCCGGCCTGTGCGTCGAGGCGCTCGGCGGCGCGCCCGGCGTCATCTCCGCCCGCTTTGCCGGCGAGCCCAAGTCCGATGCACGCAACAACGCCCTGCTGCTGGAGAAGCTCGCGCACCTCACCGAGCCCGCCCAGCGCAGCGCCTATTTCTATTCCGCCGTGGTGCTGGTGCGCCACGCCGAAGACCCGCGCCCGCTGATCGCCGATGGCGAATGGCATGGCGAGATCCTCACCGCCGCGCGCGGCGAGGGCGGCTTCGGCTATGACCCGCTGTTCTGGCTGCCCGAGCTGGAGCAGACCGCCGCCGAACTCGACGCCGCACTGAAGAACACCCTCAGCCACCGCGGCGCCGCCATGCGCCACCTGCTCGACCGCCTCGCCGCGCATCCGCTTTGAGCGCACACGCACCGCCCGCACTGGAACACCCCTCGCCGTGACCACCCGCCGCATCATCCCGCTCACCCCCGCCGCCGCCCCGGCGCGCGCCCTGCCGCTGCCCGAACGCCCGCAGCTCGAAGCCCCGCCGCCGCTGTCGCTGTACGTGCATTTCCCCTGGTGCGTGAAGAAGTGCCCCTACTGCGACTTCAACTCGCACGCCCCGCGCGAGGGCGGCATCCCCGAGCAGGCCTGGCTGGACGCGGTGCTCGCCGACCTGCAGCACGCCCTGCCCCAGGTCTGGGGGCGGCGGGTGCATAGCGTGTTCATCGGCGGCGGCACGCCCAGCCTGATGTCGGCGGCCACGCTCGACGGCCTGCTCACCGGCATCCGCATGCTGCTGCCGCTCGACCCGCTCGCCGAGGTCACGCTC
>JAREIX010000180.1 GCA_029286945.1 Thauera sp.
CTCGTACTGGCCGCGGTCGATCGACTGGATGCCGGCGCGGAAGATCTCGGCGAAGTAGGCCGCGTAGTTGAGCGCGAAGGCCACGATCGCCGCCGGGAAATCGGGCAGGCGCACGCCCACCACCGGCACGAAGGGCAGCGCGTAGTAGATGAAGAGCAGCTGCAGCATCAGCGGCGTGCCGCGCATCAGCCAGATGTAGCCATTGACCGCCTGGCTGGCGGCGGTGAAGCGCGAGATGCGGATCAGCGCCAGCGCCAGGCCGAGCGGCACGGCCAGCAGCAGGGTGATCAGGAAGAGCTGCAGCGTGACCAGCGAGCCCTCGGCGAGCGGGCCGAGGATGCTCTCGGACGCTGAAGGGTTTGAGGTCGGGTGGGGCGAGAGGGGCTGCCCGGAAGCGATCTCCTTGGGAGCTACCCGTGTGGGAGCGGAGCTGCCCGCGACAAAGGGCTGCAGCGGCGTTCATCAGCGGGCAAGCCCGCTCCCACAGTGTCTGCGCTCCCCGGCGACGGACTTACTTGATGATGTCCTTGCCGAACCACTCGGTGGAGATGCGCGCCGCGCTGCCGTCGGCCTTCATGTCGTCCATCGCCTTCTGCAGCTTTGCCAGCAGCGCGGTGTCGTCCTTGCGGGTGCCGACGCCGTATTCCTCGGTGCCGAAGTGCTCGTCGAGAACCAGGTACTCGCCCGGCTTCTTGGCGGTGTAGTAGCGGCCGACGACCTCGTCGAGCACCACCGCGTCCAGCCGCCCCGTGGTGAGGTCCATCAGCGCGGTGACGTTGTCGCCGAACTTCTTCAGCTCCTTGAACGAGCCGGCGACCGGATCCTTCTGCACCGCATCGACCGCGCTGCTGCCGTCCTGGATGCCGACGACCTTGCCGGCGAGGTCGGCCTTGGTCTTCACCGTCGAACCGGTCGGCACCACGATGATCTGGTGGTTCTCCATGTAGGCGCTGGTGAAGCCGATGTTCTTCTTGCGTTCCTCGGTGATGGTGAGGCCGTTCCACAGCGCGTCGACGCGCTTGCCGTTGAGCTCGGCCTCCTTGGCGCTCCAGTCGATCGGCTTGAACTCGACCTCGACGCCGAGGCGCCGGGCGGCTTCCTTCGCGAGGTCGATGTCGAAGCCGACGAGCTCGTTCTTGTCGTTGCGGAAGCCCATCGGCGGGAAGTTGTCGTCGAGGCCGATGACGATCTTCGCCGGCGCGGCGGGGGCGGCTGGGGCCGCGGCGGACTGGGCGGCGGGTTCGTTCTTGCCGCAGCCGGCGACGAGCGCAGCGGCGGTGAGGGAGAGCATCAGCAACGAGGTGAGTTTCTTCATGGTCTTGCCCGAAAGAGGGGTTGAAGGCGGGCCGGGTGGGCTCGCCGTGGCGGTGCGCGCCGGGGTGCCGGCGGCCAAACCATGATTTTCGCTGCGATGCGGGAACGGGGCAACCTCGCCGGGCGATCCGGGCCCAGGTTCTGACGGTCGCGCGGGTGTGCCGCGCTCAGTTGGCGCCGGCCTCGCGCAGGCGGGCCCGCCAGGTGGGGCCTTCGCGCTCGTCGCCGCGGCGCTCGCCCGGCGCGCTGCGCACGTCCTCGCCGCGTCGGCGCGGTTCATCCTCGGCGTTCGGCTCGCGCCCCGGCGCGCGGGTGAACGGGCGCCGTTCGGCGCGCGCCTCCTCGGCACGCCTGCGTTCGGCCTCGGCCTGGATGCGCTCGCGCGGGATGAACTGCGGGCGGGCTTGTGCGCCACCGTCCTCGATGCGGCGTTCGCGTTCGCGCTCGCGGATCGCGCTGCGCTCACGCTCTTCGCGGCGCTCGCGGAAGAAGTCGGGCGCGCGGATGCCGTCCCGGTCGCGGACGCCGGCGCGGTCCCGATCGCCGTCCCGGTCGCGGATTCCGTCGCGCTCCCGGCTCCCGTCGCGCTCCCGGATTCCGTCGCGGTCGCGCAGCTCGCCACGCCAGTCCTTCCAGCGCTCGTCACGGCGGCTGTCCTCGCGGCGGCGGTCGCCATCGCGGTCGCGGCCGTCCTCGCGGCGGTCGCGCCACCAGCGCTCGCGACGCTCGTCGTCGCGCTCGCGCTCGAAGTGGCGGTGGCGCACGATCGGGCGCGCGCGCGTGCCCGGGGGCGCCCAGTAGCCGGGGACCCAGTCGTGGCGGTGGCCGATCCAGTCCCAGTAGCCGTCGATCCAGACGTAGCCGACGGCCGGCGGCAGGCCGCGGTACTCGACCCGCGGCGGCGGGGTCACGATGACGGTGTCGCGTTCGTAGTAGCCGTAGTCGTCCTCGTAGTAGCCGTGCTCGTCGACCGGCACGACAGCGCAGCCGCCGAGCGCGAGGCTGCCGGCGAGCATCAGGGACCACAGTCGGGGGCGGAAGGTCATGGCAGGTGTCCTGCGAGGGTGGGGCGGAGACCGGTTCGCGGCCGCGAGTGCGGGCGCGGGGCATGGTGCCCGCGCGCCCGTTCCGCGTCTCTGCTGTCTCCACCCGCACGATAGGCCAAGCGCCGCGCCGCAGGTGTATCGCGCGGTAATGAGTTGTAAAGCCGGGTTGCAGGCGCGGGCATCAGCAGATGCGCGGCAGCTGCTCGGCCGCCAGCCAGTCGACCATGCGCCGCCCGCCGAGCACGGTGCGCAGCTGCACGAAGCGGCGCGGATCGTCGATGACCTGGCCGATGCGGGCCGCCGCGGCGCCGCGCGGATGCGCGCGCAGGGCGGCGAGCGCAGCCTCGGCGAAGCGGGCGGCGCAGACCACCACCAGCTTGCCCTCGTTGGCGATGTTGAGCGGATCCAGGCCGAGCAGCTCGCACGCCGCCAGCACCTGGGGGGCGACCGGAATCGCCGCCTCGTCGAGCTCGATGCCGACGCCGGACTGGGCGGCGATCTCGTTCACCGTGCTCGCCAGCCCGCCGCGGGTGGGGTCGCGCAGCACGCGGATGGCATCGGCCGGCACCGCCGCGTAGAGCGCCTCGACCAGGCCGTTCACCGCGGCGCTGTCGGAGACGATCTGCGACTCGAAGGCGAGCGACTCGCGCTGGGCGAGGATCGCCATGCCGTGATCGCCGAGCGTGCCGGAGACCAGCACCGCGTCGCCCGGGCGGGCGCGCGCGCCGCCCGGGTCGCGCCCGGCGGGCAGCGCGCCGACGCCGGTGGTGGTGATGAACACGCCGTCGCCCTTGCCCTGCTCGACGACCTTGGTGTCGCCGGTGACGATCTGCACGCCGGCAGCGCGCGCGGCGGCGGCCATCGAGGCGACGATGCGCGCCAGCTCGGCGAGCGGGAAGCCTTCCTCGAGGATGAAGCCGGCGGCGAGCCACAGCGGGCGCGCGCCCATCACCGCGAGGTCGTTCACCGTGCCATGCACCGCCAGGCTGCCGATGTCGCCGCCGGGAAAGAACAGCGGGCTGACCACGTGGCCGTCGGTCGCCATCACCAGGCGCTCGCCGGCGGCGGGCGCGGGCAGCACCGCGCCGTCATCGCCGCGGGCGAGCGCGGGGTTGTCGAAGGCGCGCACGAAGAGCTCGGCGATCAGCTGGTTCATCGCGCGTCCGCCGGCGCCGTGGCCGAGATCGACATGGCCGTGGCGGAGCTCGAGCGGGCGGGTGTAGGGGGGCGTGGTGCTGGACATGGCGGGGCGGCGGTGATCGGGGCTAGAGCACGAGTGCGCGGTCGCGGAAGCGGCCGTAGTTGTAGTGCGCCGCGCAGGCGCCCTCGGAGGACACCATGCACGCGCCCATCGGCGTCGCCGGCGTGCACACGGTGCCGAACAGCCTGCAGTCGGTCGGGCCCTTGGCACCGCACAGGATGGCGGCGCACTCGCAGGACTTGTGGTCGGGCACCGGGCGGTCCTCGAGACCGAACTTCGCTTCCGCGTCCCAGGCCGCGAAGGCCGGGCGGATGCGCAGCGCCGAGGCGGGCAGCTCGCCCAGGCCGCGCCAGGCGAAGCGCGCGCGCACTTCCAGCACCTCTGCCATCAGCGCCTGCGCCTTGCGGTTGCCTGCGGGCGTGACGGCGCGGGTGTATTCGTTCTCGACCTCGGCGCGGCCCTGATTGACCTGGCGCACCAGCATGCGCACCGCCTGCAGCACGTCGAGTGGCTCGAAGCCGGTGATCACCACCGGGGTGCGATGGCGGGTGGCGACAAAGTCGTAGGGCGCGCTGCCGATGACCACCGACACGTGCGCCGGGCCGAGGATGCCGTCCAGGCGCGGCCGGGGCGTGCCGTCCGCCGGCGGGGACAGCAGCGCGTCGATCGCCGGCGGCGTCAGCACGTGGTTGCAGATCACGCTGAAGTTGCGCAGGTTCTCGGCCGCGGCCTGGCGGATCACCAGCGCCGTGGGTGGCGTGGTGGTCTCGAAGCCGATCGCGAAGAACACCACCTCGCGCGCCGGCTCGCGCCGCGCCAGCGCGAGCGCGAGCGCGTCGGCGGCGGAATACACCATGCGCACGTCGGCCCCGCGCGCCTTCGCCTTCAGCAGCGACAGGCCGTCCGAAGCCGGCACGCGCAGGCAGTCGGCGTAGGTGCACAGGATCACCTCGGGGCGCGCGAGCGCGAGCCGGATCGCCATGTCCACCCGGCCGACCGGCAGCACGCACACCGGGCAGCCGGGGCCGTGGATCAGGCGCACGCTGGCGGGCAGCAGGTCGGCCACCCCGTGGCGCGAGATGGCGTGGGTGTGGCCGCCGCAGAACTCCATGAAGGCGTAGTCGCGGCCGGGCTCGACCGCGCGCGCGATGGCCCCGGCAAGGCCGGCGGCGAGGGCGCCGTCGCGGAACTCGGTGACGTACTTCATCGCGCCCCCCCGTCGCCGGCCTGCGCGAACAGCGCCAGGGTCTGCGCGGCCTCTTCCGGATCGAGCCGGCTGAGGGCGAAGCCGACGTGCACGATCACGTAGTCGCCGACCGCGACCTCGTCGACCAGGGCGAGCGAGATGGTCTTGCGCACGCCGTCGAGCTCGACGACGGCGTCGTCGCCCTCGAGGCGTTCGACGACGCGGGCGGGGATGGCGAGGCACATGGGGTCAGGATTCCTTGTCGTCGAGTCGGTGGCGGGCGACCCAGGCCTGGCCGAGCGCGAGGCCGGCGTCGCCCGGGGACAGGCGCAGCGCGCCCAGGGTGTCGAGGCCGCGCGCGGGCAGGCGGGCGTGCAGCGCGTCGGCGAGCAGGCGGTTGTGCAGGCAGCCACCGCACAGGACCACGGTGGTGCAGCCGGTGAGGGCGGCGGCGCGCGCCACCCAGTCCTCCAGCGCGGCGGCCAGGGTGGCCTGGAAGCGGGCGGCGCCGCGCCCGGCGTCGGGCTCGTCGGCCAGGCGCAGCAGCAGCGGGTGGAGGTCGAGCTCGAGCGCGACGCCGTCGGTTGCGGTGATCCGCCAGTCGGCCTGATCGACTGCGGGCGCCGGGTGCTGCGCCGCCAGCCGTTCCAGGGCGATCGCGGCCTCAGCCTCGAGCTGCATGACTTCGCAGATGCCGAGCAGGCCGGCGGCGGCGTCGAAGTGGCGGCCGAGGCTGGAGCTCGGCGGACTCAGCGCCGGGCGTGCCAGCACCTGTTCCAGCATCGCCGCGGCCGGATGGCGGGCGAAGCGGGTGGCGATCTCGTCGCCGCGCCCGCAGGCGTGCAGCAGCGCCGCCGCCATGCGCCAGGGCTCGCGCGCGGCGCGGTCGGCGCCGGGCAGGCGCAGCGGGCGCAGGCGGCCGAGGCGCGCGAACCGGCCGCCTTCCACGCGCAGCAGCTCGCCGCCCCAGGCCTCGCCGTCGCTGCCGAGGCCGACGCCGTCGAGCGCCAGCCCGAGCACCGGGCGGGCGTCGAAGCGGCCGTGCTCGGCCAGCACCGCGCCGACGTGGGCATGGTGGTGCTGCACGCCGATCGCCGGCACGCCCAGGCGGGCGGCGGTGGCGAGCGCGACGCGGGTGGAGTGGAAGTCCGGATGCAGGTCGTGGGCGACGGCGCGCGGCCGGTGGCGCGCGGCCGCGAGCAGGGCTTCCACCGCCGGCTCGACGCCGGCGCAGGCCTCGGCGCTGTCGAGGTCGCCGAGGTTGGGGCCGAAGGTCCAGCCATCGGCGTCCAGCAGGCAGGCCGCGTGCTTGAACCAGGCGCCGAGGGCGAGGATGGGGCGCCCGACGCCGGCGCCACGAGCGGGGCCGGCGCCGGTTGCCGGCGCGGAGGGGGAGGGCGCGGAGTGGCAGGGCGCGGTTGGGGAGGGCAGGCTCATGCTGGCGTGGTGCCCTGCTGCGCAGCGGCCAGGCGGGTCGCCGCGAGGCGATCCTCGAGCCAGGCGAGCCATTCGTCGAGGCCCTCCCCAGAGGTGGCCGAGGTCTGGATCACCCGCAGGCGCGGATTGACCCGCAGCGCGTAGCCGATCGCGCGCTGCACGTCGAACTGCAGGTAGGGCAGCAGATCGATCTTGTTGAGCAGCAGCAGGTCGGCGGCGGCGAACATGTCCGGGTATTTCAGCGGCTTGTCCTCGCCTTCGGTGACCGACAGGATCACCACCTTGTGCGCCTCGCCGAGGTCGAAGGCGGCCGGGCACACCAGGTTGCCGACGTTCTCGATGAACAGCAGGCCGCCGTCGGCGAGCGGGAGCCTCGGCAGGGCGCGCGCGATCATGTCGGCGTCGAGGTGGCAGCCCTTGCCGGTGTTGATCTGCAGCGCCGCGACGCCGGTGGCGCGGATGCGTTCGGCGTCGAACTCGGTCTGCTGGTCGCCCTCGATGACCGCCGCCGGCAGGCGGCCGGCGAGCTTCTGCAGCGTGCGCACCAGCAGGGCGGTCTTGCCCGAGCCGGGGCTGGAGACCAGGTTCAGCGCCAGGATGCCGTGCGCGGCCAGCTGCGCGCGGTTGCGGGCGGCGAGGGCGTCGTTCTTGCCGAGGAGGTCGCGCTCGATGCGCAGCAGCTCGCCCTGGCTCATGCCGGGGGCGTGGGCGCGCGCCGGGCCGGTGCCGAAGTGCAGGTGAGGGTGGCCGGCGGCGGGTGTGGCGTCGGCGTCGGCCGTGGCTGCGGTGTCGGCGCCCGCGGCGGGGCGGGCTGCGGCGGCCGTGGCAACGGGCCCGCGCTTCGCCTCCGCCGGAGCGGTCTCGCTCGATGGCGCGGCGGCACCATCGCCGAGCATGCGCCACTGGTGCGGCGCGTCGATCGATCGACGCGCGCCGCCGGCGTGCCTGCGCCGCGCTGCGCGCGCGCGCCACCACCATAGGCCAGACCGATCCGTGCCTTGCCGCCGCAACCGCATACCGTGCACATCGTGTCCGTCTCCCCCGTCCACGCACACTTACTCGACTTCGAGCGCGCTCACCCGCATCCGTTCGCCGCCACACACCGTCAGCCCGTAGGCGCCGCACAGCGGGCAGGGGTCGTAGCGCTCGTGCAGCGCCACCGTCCGCGCGCAGGCCGCGCACCAGCCCTCGCCGGGCACCGCGACGCATTCCAGCCGGGCGCCCGCCGCCACCGAACCCTCGAGCACCACGTCCAGGCAGAACTGCAGCGCCGCCGTCTCGACCGCCGCCAGTTCGCCGATCTCGAGCACGATCCGGCGCACGCGGCGGAACCCCTGGGCCGCGGCGGCGTCTTCGATGATCTCGCGCACGTTCTCGGCGAGCGACATTTCGTGCATTCGGGCCCGTCCGGGCGTGCGTGCTAGAGTCGGCGCCGCTGCCGTCGGCGGCGCGGCTCATTTGATGAGGCCTGCGCGCGGGCAGCCGTCATTCAAAACAGATGGGAGTTTACCGCATGCCCCGCCGTCCGCTCTGCCTTCTTCCCCTCGTCCTGCTGCTCGGCGGGTGTTCGCTGTTCGGCGATCGTGCGGTGTCGACGGCGGAGCCGGTCGCCGTCCCACCCGCGGCGGCGTCCGCCCCGCTGCCGGCCGCGGAAGCGCCGCGCCGCGCCGCCGTGCCGGCGTTGGATCCCCAGCCGCCGCTGCGCTTCCGCTGCGGCGAGCGCACCGTGACGCTGCGCCATTTCGGCGAGCTCGCGACCCTGGAGGCGGGCGGGCGGACCTACACCCTGCACCCGGTGCGTACCGCGTCCGGCGCGAAGATGGTGTCGGTCGATGACGAGCGCACCTCGATCTGGGTCAAGGGCGATGCGGCGCTGCTCGAACTGGCCGGCGTGGCCCAGCCCGAGTGCCGCCTGGTCGGCGAGCGGCCGCTGTTTCGCGCCGTCGGCAACGAGCCGGGCTGGCGGCTGGACGTGCGCGCCGACGGCCTGTCGCTGCTGCTCGATGGCGGCGACACCCATGTGTTCGCGCCCAGCCCGCTGGTCGTCGACGGCGGCGGCGTGCGCAGCTACGAGGCCGTCTCTGCCGGCGGGCCGCTGACGGCCGTGGTGTTCGATCGCTACTGCGAGGACAGCATGAGCGGCATGCCGCATCCGCAATCGGTGGAGGTGCGCTGGCAGGACCGCGTGCTCAAGGGCTGCGGCGGCGATCCGGCCGCGCTGCTGCAGGGCGGAGCGTGGGAGGTGGTGGAGATCGAGGGGCGGGCGGTGGCCGATCCCGCACGCGCGACGCTGGACTTCGCGCCCGAAGGCCGGCTCGCCGGCATCGCCGCGTGCAACCGCTACTTCGGCAGCTACACGCTGTCGGGCGAGGGGCTGCGCCTGTCGCCGCTGGGGGCGACGAAGATGGCTTGCGAGGCGGGCGCGATGGACGAGGAGCGGCGCTTCATGGCGGCCGCCGGGCGCATCACCGGTTTCGCCGTCGCGGCCGACGGCCGCTTGCTGCTGCGCGACGGGGCGAAGGTGCTGATGCGCGCGCGGCGGCCCTAGCGGGCCGCTGGCGGGCGCAGGCTGCGAAGCCCGGCCGGCCCTCGCTGAGATCAGCGCCGGGCCTGGCGCGCGGCTTCGACTTCTTCGGGCCGGATGCGGGCGGCGAGCTTGTCGAGCACGCCGTTGACGAACTTGTGGCCGTCGGTGCCGCCGTAGCCCTTGGCGAGCTCGATGGCCTCGTTGATCACCACGCGGTAGGGCGTGTCGATGTTGTGGCGCAGCTCGTAGCTGCCGAGCAGCAGGATGGCGTGCTCGATCGGCGACAGCTCGGCGAGCGGGCGCGACAGCAGCGGCTCGAAATCGCCGCGCAGCGCATCCGCGCCGCCGACGGCGCCGCGCAGCAGGGTGACGAACAGCTCGCGGTCGATGCGGTCGAGGTTCTCGGTCTCCGATTCCAGGTGGCGCTGCACCGTGCTGATCGAATTGCCCGACAGCAGCCACTGGTACACACCCTGCAGCGCGAGCTCGCGCGCGCGCCGGCGGGCCATCTTGCTGGTCGGGTTGGCGGCGCCGCTACCCTCGGGCGCCGGGCCCGCGTTGTCCATGTCGCTCATCGCAGCACCTTCAGCAGTCTGGCCATCTCGACCGCGGTACGGGCGCAGTCGGCGCCCTTCTCGCGCATGCGCGCGATGGCCTGGTCTTCGTCCTCGGTGGTCAGCACGCCGTTGGCGATCGGCAGGCCGGTGTCGAGCCCGACGCGGGTCACGCCCGCGCCCATCTCGTTGGAGACGAGCTCGAAGTGGTAGGTCTCGCCGCGGATCACCGCGCCGAGCGCCACCAGCGCGTCGTACTGGCCGCTCTTCGCCATGGTCTGCAGCACCAGCGGGATCTCGAGCGCGCCGGGCACGGTCACGATGCGGACGTCGTCGCGCGCGACGCCGAGCGTGATCAGCTCGTCGGTGCATGCCGACAGCAGGCCCTCGCAGATGTCGAGGTTGAAGCGCGCCATGACGATGCCGACGCGCACGCCGGCGCCGTCGAAGCTGGGGTCAATCTCGGCGATGCCGTCGTAGCGGGCGCCCTGGCGGGCGTTTTCGGGTTGGTTGCGTTGCATGCTGTTCCCTGCAGTTCGGTCAGTTCTTGTCGACGAAGCCGGTGATCTCGAGCCCGAAGCCGGCCATGCTCGGGATCTTGCGCGGGCTGGCGAGCAGGCGCATCTTGCCGACGTTCAGGGCGCGCAGGATCTGCGCGCCGACGCCGAACAGGCGCGCGTCCCATTTCACCGGGCGGTCCTGGGTGCCGTTGAGGTTGGCGAGCAGCTCGCGGCCCGACATCGGGCGGTAGAGCAGCACGATCACGCCGGCCTCGGCCGCGGCGAGGGTCGCCAGCGAGTCATTCACCGGGAAGCTGTGGCGGCCGCTCGCCGGGTCGAGGAAGTCGACCACCGAGATCGGCTCGTGCACCCGCACCAGGGTCTCGCGCTCGGGGGCGATGTCGCCGCGCGACAGCGCGAAATGCACGTCGCCCGAGGTCTTGTCCTCGAAGGCCGACAGCGTGAAGCGGCCGTGGGCGGTGTCGACCGCCTTTTCGCTGACCTTCTCGATCAGGTGCTCGGTGGCGGCGCGGTATTCGATCAGGTCGCGGATGGCGCCGATCTTGAGGCCGTGCGCCTTGCCGAAGTCGACGAGGTCGGGCAGGCGCGCCATGGTGCCGTCGTCCTTGAGGATCTCGCAGATCACCGACGCAGGCTCGAGCCCGGCGAGCTGGGCGAGGTCGCAG
>JAREIX010000181.1 GCA_029286945.1 Thauera sp.
GGCATGGGCGTGATGGAGATGAGCCATCGCGGCAAGGAGTTCACCGCGATCGCCGCCCAGGCCGAGGCCGACCTGCGCGAGCTGCTCGCGGTGCCGGCCAGCTACCGCATCCTCTTCATGCAGGGCGGGGCGATCGCCGAGAACGCGATCATTCCGATGAACCTGATGGGCGACAAGCGCGTGGCCGACTACGTGGTCACCGGCTCGTGGTCGCAGAAGTCGCAGAAGGAAGCGCGCAAGTATGGCGAGGTGAATATCGCCGCCTCGTCCGAGGCGGGCGGCTTCACGCGCGTGCCGGCGATGGCCGACTGGAGGCTGTCTGCCGACCCGGCCTATGTGTTCACCTGCACCAACGAGACCATCGGCGGCGTCGAGTACCCCTTCGAGCCCGACCTGGCGCAGATCGGCCGCGGCGAGGTGGCGGTGGTCGCCGACATGTCCTCGCACATCCTGTCGCGCGCGATCGACGTGTCGAAGTACGGGCTGATCTTCGGTGGCGCGCAGAAGAACATCGGGCCGGCGGGCCTGACCATCGTCATCGTGCGCGAGGACCTGCTCGGCCGTGCGATGCCGCACTGCCCGAGCGCCTTCGACTACAAGGTGGTGGCCGACAACGCGTCGATGTACAACACCCCGCCCACCTATTCGATCTACATCGCCGGCCTGGTCTTCCAGTGGCTCAAGCGTCAGGGCGGGGTGGCGGCGATCGAGGCGCAGAACATCGCCAAGGCGAAGCTGCTGTACGACTTCCTCGACGCCAGCGATTTCTACGAGAATCGCGTCGATCGTGCCTGCCGCTCGCGCATGAACGTGCCCTTTTTCCTCAGGGACGAGGCGCTCAACGACGCCTTCCTCGCCGAGTCGAAGACCGCCGGGCTGGTGCAGCTGAAGGGCCACAAGTCGGTCGGCGGCATGCGGGCGTCGATCTACAACGCGATGCCGCTTGCCGGCGTGCAGGCGCTGGTCGACTTCATGCGCGACTTCGCCGCGCGCCGCGGCTGAGACCCGGCGGCGCCGCGCGTGCCGCGGCGGCGGCAAGGGCAGACGAATACGGACAACACCCAAGCGGAACCTGGAGGGGCCTCGGGCCGAGCATGAGCGACGAACTGCTGAAACTGCGCAACGAGATCGACCGCATCGACGAAGAAATCCTCGCTCGCCTCGCCGAGCGCGCGCGCTGCGCGCAGCGCGTGGGCGAGATCAAGCGCGGCGTGATGTACTACCGCCCCGAGCGCGAGGCCCAGGTGCTGCGCCGGCTGGCCGAGCTCAACCCCGGGCCGCTGTCGTGCGACGCGGTGAAGACGATCTTCCGCGAGGTCATGTCGGCCTGCCTCGGCCTCGAGCAGCCGCTGCGCGTGGCCTACCTCGGTCCCGCCGGCACCTTCTCCGAGAGCGCCAGCCGCAAGCACTTCGGCTCGGCGCCCAACTTCCTGCCGATGGCGGCGATCGACGACGTGTTCCGCGCGGTCGAGGCGGGCAACGCCGACTACGGCGTGGTGCCGGTGGAGAACTCGACCGAGGGCGCGGTCGGCGGCACGCTCGACCTGCTGCTCGCAAATCCGCTCAAGGTCTGCGGCGAGGTGCGCCTGCGCATCCACCAGCAGCTGATGTCGCGCGCCGAGGGCATCGGCGCCGCCAAGCGCATCTACTCGCACGCGCAGTCGCTGGCGCAGTGCCACGAGTGGCTCAACCGCAACCTGCCGCACCTGCCGCGCATCCCGGTGGCGAGCAATGCCGAGGCCGCGCGCATGGCCTCCGAGGACCCCGAGTCGTGCGCCATCGCCGGCGAGGCGGCGGCCCAGCTCTACGGCCTCAACATCCTCGCGCCCAACATCGAGGACGACCCCAACAACACCACCCGTTTCCTGGTCATCGCCGACCACGACGCCGGCCCGTCCGGGCAGGATCGCACCTCGCTGGTGTTCTCGGCGCCCAACCGCCCGGGGGCGATCCACGGCCTGCTCGAACCCATGGCCCGCCACGGTGTGGACATGACCAAGCTGCAGTCGCGCCCGGCGCGCTCCGGCCTGTGGGAGTACGTCTTCTATGCCGACATCAACGGCCATCGCGAGGACCCGGCGGTCGCAGCGGCGCTGAAGGAGCTCAACGAGCGCGCGGCCTTCGTCAAGATCATCGGTTCCTATCCGGTCGCCGCGATCTGAGCCCGCTCCGGGCTCCGGATGCATCCCCGACCGATCACGGGCGCTGCGCCTCCGCAGCGCTGCAGCAGGAGAACAGACATGAGCATTGCCAGCCTTGCCCCCGACTACATCCGCGCGATCATGGCCTACCAGCCGGGCAAGCCGATCTCCGAGCTCGCCCGCGAGATGGGCATCCCCGAGTCGAGCATCGTCAAGCTCGCCTCCAACGAGAATCCGCTCGGCATGAGTCCGCGCGCGCGTGAGGCCGCGCTCGCCGCGGTGGCCGATGTGGCACGCTACCCGGACGGCGGGGCCTTCGCGCTGAAGGCGGCGCTGTGTCGCCGCTTCGGCGTGCGGCCGGAGCAGCTCGTGGTCGGCAACGGCTCGAACGACATCCTCGAGCTGGCCGCGCAGGCCTTCCTCGCGCCGGGGCTGTCGGCGATCTACGCGCGCCACGCCTTCGCGGTCTATCCGCTCGCCACCAACGCGCGCGGTGCGCGCGGCATCGAGGTGGCGGCGAAGAACTTCGGCCACGACCTCGACGCGATGCTGGCCGCGATCGAGCCCCAGACCCGGGTGATCTTCATCGCCAACCCCAACAACCCCACCGGCACCTTCCTGCCGGGCCCGGCGCTGGAGGCCTTCCTCGAGCAGGTGCCGCGCCATGTGCTGGTGGTGCTCGACGAGGCCTACACCGAGTACCTCGCCCCCGAGCAGCGCTACGACTCGATCGCCTGGCTGGAGCGTTTCCCCAACCTGCTGGTGTCGCGCACCTTCTCCAAGGCCTACGGCCTGGCGGGCCTGCGCGTCGGTTACGGCATCGCCCATCCCGAGGTCGCCGACCTCATGAACCGCGTGCGCCAGCCCTTCAACGTGTCCTCGGTCGGCCTGGCGGCGGCGGAGGCGGCGCTCGGCGACGAGGAGTTCATCGCCCGCAGCGCGGAGATCAACCGCCGCGGCATGGCCCAGCTCACCGCGGCGTTCGCCGCGCTCGGCCTGGAGTGGATCCCCTCGGCCGGCAACTTCGTCACCTTCAAGGCCGGCGATGCGGTCGGCATCAACCAGGCGCTGCTGCGCCAGGGCGTGATCGTGCGTCCGATCGCCGCCTACGGCATGCCGCAGTGGCTGCGCGTGTCGATCGGCCTGCCCGAGGAGAACGCCCGCTTCATCGCCGCGCTCAAGCAGGCGCTGACCTGAGCGGGAGCCGGCCATGCCCCTGATCGACAAGCTGGTCGTCTGCGGCGTCGGGCTCATCGGCGGGTCGTTTGCGCTCGCCCTGCGCCAGGCCGGCGCCGTGGGCCGCATCGTCGGCGTCGGCCGCCGCCGCGAGCCGCTGGAGCGCGCCCAGGCGCTCGGCGTGATCGACGACATCGGTGACGACTGGGCGGGCGCGCTCGACGGCGCCAATCTGGTGCTGCTCGCCGCGCCGGTCGGCCAGATGGACGCGATCATGGCGGCGATGGCGCCGCATCTCGCGCCCGGCACCATCGTCACCGACGCGGGGAGCACCAAGCGCGACGTGGTCGATGCGGTGCATCGGCACTTCGGCGCGATGCTCGCCGACGTCGTGCCGGCGCACCCGATCGCCGGCGCCGAGAAGAGCGGAGTCGAGGCCGCCTTCGCCGAGCTCTACATGGGCCGCAAGGTGGTGCTGACGCCCCTGCCCGAGAGCCGTCCGGAGGCGGTGCAGAAGGTGCGCGACGCCTGGGAGGCCTGTGGCGCGAAGGTGTTCGGCATGACGCCGCAGGAGCACGACCGCGTGTTCGCCGCGGTGAGCCATCTGCCGCATCTGCTCGCCTTCGGCCTGGTGGACGATCTGGCCGGGCGCAGCAACGCGCCGCTGCTGTTCTCGCACGCCGCCAGCGGCTTTCGTGACTTCACCCGCATCGCCGGCAGTCATCCGGAGATGTGGCGCGACATCTGCGTCGCCAACCGGGTCGCCCTGCTCGAGGAGCTCGACGCCTACCTCGCCGAGCTCGGGCGCCTGCGGACGATGCTGGTCGAGGCCGATGGTGACGCGCTCGAGGGGGTGTTCGAGCGCGCCCGGCGTGCCCGCAATGCCTGGGCCGAGGGGCTGCCGGTTCGCACCGCCGAGTAGTGCCCGGGGCCGCCCGCGGCGAGTGAGGGCGGCGGGAGTCCTGGACTCATCGCGGGCCCGGGCACCGGGTCTGTGCCCCGCGCGGCATCAGGCGGCTTTCCTGCTCTTGTTGGTCCTGCGTGGCAGGACATGTTTTCAGAGGTCATGATGGAATTTCTCGATCTGCCCCCGATGCTGGGCGCTGCCGGCAGCGTCCGCCTGCCCGGCTCGAAGAGCATCTCCAATCGCGTGCTGCTGCTCGCCGCGCTCGCCGAGGGCGAGACCGACATCCGCGACCTGCTCATGTCCGACGACGTCGAGCGCATGCTCGAAGCCTTGCGTGCGCTCGGCGTCGAGTGGCGGCGCGAGGGCGACAGCCTGAACTACCGCGTGCGCGGCGTCGGCGGTCCGTTTCCGGTCAAGCACGGCGACCTCTTCCTCGGCAACGCCGGCACCGCCTTCCGGCCGCTGACCGCGGCGCTCGCGCTGTCCGGCGGCGAGTACCGCCTGTCGGGCGTGCCGCGCATGCACGAGCGGCCGATCGGCGACCTGGTCGATGCGCTGCGCCAGCTCGGCGCCGACATCCGTTGCACCGCCAACGAGGGCTATCCGCCGCTGCACCTGAAGCCGGCGACCATCCGCCCCGGCGGGGTGGTGCGCGTGCGTGGCGACGTCTCCAGCCAGTTCCTCACCGCGCTGCTGATGGCGCTGCCGCTGACCGGGGTCGAGACCACGATCGAGGTGGTCGGCGAGCTGATCTCGAAGCCCTACATCCGCATCACGCTCGAGCTGATGGCGCGTTTCGGCGTGCAGGTGCAACAGCAGGGCTGGGAGCGCTTCGTGGTGCCGGGCGGTGCGCGCTACCACAGCCCGGGCACGGTGTTCGTCGAGGGCGATGCCTCGTCGGCGTCCTACTTCCTCGCCGCCGGTGCGATCGGCGGCGGGCCGGTGCGGGTGGAGGGCGTCGGGCGGAGCAGCATCCAGGGCGACGTGCGCTTCGCCGAGGCGCTCGAACAGCTCGGCGCGCGCATCACGATGGGCGACAACTGGATCGAGGCCGCCGCACCCGCGAGCGGCGTGCTCAAGGCCTTCGACCTCGACCTCAACCACATCCCCGACGCGGCGATGACGCTGGCGGTGGCTGCACTGTTTGCCGACGGGCCGTGCCGGCTGCGCAACATCGCCAGCTGGCGGGTCAAGGAGACCGACCGCATCGCGGCGATGGCGACCGAACTGCGCAAGGTCGGTGCCGAGGTGGAGGAGGGCGCCGACTACCTGGTGGTGAAGCGCCCGGCGGCGCTGCGTCCGGCGGCGATCGACACCTACGACGATCACCGCATGGCGATGTGCTTCTCGCTGGTTGGCCTGGGTGGCTGCCGGGTGCGGATCAACGATCCGAAGTGTGTGAACAAGACCTTCCCCGGCTACTTCGATGCCTTCGCCCGGGTCGCGCGCCCGGTGCCGGTGGTGGCGATCGACGGCCCCTCGGCCTCGGGCAAGGGCACGGTGGCGGCGCGCGTGGCCGAGGCGCTCGGCTGGCACTACCTCGACAGCGGTTCGCTGTACCGCCTGAGCGCGCTCGCCGCGCTGCGCGCCGGCGTGGCGCTGGACGACGAGGCGGGCGTCGCCGCGCTCGCCGCGGCCCTGCCGGCGCGCTTCGAGGGCGGGCGCGTGCTGCTCGACGGCGACGACGTGACCGACGACATCCGCTCCGAGGCCTGCTCGGCCGGCGCCTCCAGGGTGGCGGTGCTGGCGGCCGTGCGCGCGGCGCTCTTTGACCGCCAGCGCGACTACCGTGTCGCACCCGGACTGGTCGCCGAGGGGCGCGACATGGGCTCGGTGATCTTCCCCGACGCCGGCATCAAGGTCTTCCTCACCGCCTCCGCCGCGGCGCGTGCCGAGCGCCGCTATAAGCAGTTGATGGAAAAGGGTTTGCCTGCTAACATGGAAAGCCTTCTGAAGGATCTGCAGGAACGGGACGCGCGCGATGCGGCCCGTCCGGTCGCGCCCCTGACGAAGCTGCCGGATGCGGCGCTGCTCGACACCACCGAACGGAACGTCGACGAGGCCGTAGCTTTCGTCCTCGAGCTCGTCGAGGCAGGGCGGAAGTCGTCCGGTTGAACGCAATCGCGCGGGGGCGTGGGCCTCGGCGCGTTTTTTCTTGAACCAGCCATGCTTGCCGTCCCACGGCGGTGCCGGAACCCATCCTTTTATGTCCAACGCCACCCCCTCCTTCGAAGAAAGCTTTGCCGCCCTCTTCGAGGAAAGCCTCGCCCTCCAGGAAATGCGCACCGGTGAAGTCATCACCGCAGAAGTCGTGCGCATCGACCAGAATTTCGTCGTCGTCAACGCCGGGCTGAAGTCCGAAAGCTATGTGCCCATCGAGGAGTTCCGCAATGACCGCGGCGAACTCGAAGCCAACGTTGGCGATTTCGTCCACGTCGCGATCGATGCGCTCGAAGACGGCTACGGCGAGACGCGCCTGTCGCGCGACAAGGCCAAGCGCATCTCGGCCTGGAACGACCTCGAGAAGGCCCTCAACGAAGGCTCCCTGGTCAAGGGCGTCATCACCGGCCGCGTCAAGGGTGGCCTGACCGTCATGACCAACAGCATCCGCGCCTTCCTGCCGGGCTCGCTGGTCGACATGC
>JAREIX010000182.1 GCA_029286945.1 Thauera sp.
GTGGTCTTCGGCGAACTCGGCGGGCGTGCGCGCGTCGATGATCTCGTCAAAGCCGGACAGCTGTGCTACGGTCGCGACGCCTTTTTGCATGATGTTGACGCGACGCGCGGCGCTCCGATGCGCCGCGCGTCGTTTTCTCCTTCGGAAACATGAACGAAATCAGACTGACCGAATTCTCCCACGGCGGCGGCTGCGGCTGCAAAATCGCCCCCGGCGTGCTCTCCGAGCTGCTCGCCACCATGCCCGCCGGCCTGCTGCCGCCCGCGCTGCTGGTCGGCACCGACACCGCCGACGACGCCGCGGTGTACAAGCTCAACGAGCGCCAGGCGATCGTCGCCACCACCGACTTCTTCACTCCGATCGTCGACAACCCGCGCGACTTCGGCCGCATCGCGGCCACCAACGCGCTTTCCGATGTGTATGCGATGGGCGCTACGCCGATCATGGCGCTCGCCATCGTCGGCATGCCGCTCGACAAGCTGCCGGCCGAGGTCATCGGCGAGATCCTGCGCGGCGGCGCCGAGGTCTGTCGTGAGGCGGGCATCCCGATCGCAGGCGGCCATTCGATCGACGTGCTCGAGCCGATCTACGGCCTGGTCGGCCTCGGCGTGGTCGATCCGGCGCGGGTGCGCACCAATGCCGGCGCCAGGGCGGGGGACGTGCTGGTCCTGACCAAGCCGCTCGGCATCGGCATCCTGTCGGCGGGCCTCAAGAAAGGCCGGCTGTCGGCCGCGGGCTACGCGCAGATGATCCGCTGGACCACCACGCTCAACCGCGCCGGCGCGCGGCTCGCCGACATCGAGGGCGTGCATGCGGTGACCGACGTCACCGGCTTCGGCCTCGCCGGCCATCTGCTCGAGATGTGCCGCGGCGCGGGGCTCACCGGCGCGGTGCGCTTCGACGCACTGCCGCTGATCGACGAGGCACGCGCCCTGGTGCAGGACGGCGTCGCCACCGGCGCCTCGACGCGCAACTGGGCGAGCTACGGCGCCAGCGTCGAGCTGCCGGCCGATGCCCCCGAGTGGCAGCGCAAGCTCGTCACCGACCCGCAGACCTCGGGCGGGCTGCTGATCGCCTGCGCGCCGGACGCGGTCGAGGCGGTGCAGGCGGCGATCAGGGCGGAGCAGGGCGAGGGCGGCGTCGTGATCGGCGAGATGCGCGCGGGCGCCGCGCGCGTGGTGGTCGGCTGAGCGCGCGCCTCAGCGGCGCTGCGCGCGGGCGTCGGTCTGGCTGAGCATCGGCTGCAGTTTCGTCCATACGGTGTCGAGGATCAGCGCCTGCGCCTCCGCCGTCGGGTGGATGCCGTCGGGCAGGAACAGCTCGGGGCGGTCGGCGAAGCCTTCCATCAGGAAGGGCACCAGCGGCAGGTCCTTGCGTTCGGCGAGGTCGCCAAACACCGCGTTGAAGCGGCGCGTGTAGGCCGGCCCGTAGTTCGGCGGCATCTGCATGCCGACCAGCAGCACGCGCGCCCCGGCGGCCGTCGCCGCCTCGACCATCGCCTTCAGGTTGTCGGCGAGCAGCTGCGGCTGCAGGCCGCGCAGGCCGTCGTTGGCGCCCAGTTCCAGGATCAGGATGTCCGGCGCGTGCTGGGCCAGCGCGGCGGGCAGGCGCGAGCGGCCGCCGGAGGACGTCTCGCCCGATACACTGGCGTTGATGACGCGGTGGCGGAACCCTTTCTCGTCGATGCGCGTCTGCAACAGGGTGGGCCAGTCCTGGCCCTTCTCCAGCCCGTAGCCCGCCGACAGGCTGTCGCCCCAGACCAGGATGGTTCCGGCCTGGGCCATACCGGCGAAGAACAACAGGAACACGAAGCGAACGATGAATCTGAGCGACACGGCACTCTCCAATCCGGTCATCGAGATCGATGGCCTGTCCAAGCAGGTGCGGCTGGCCGACGGCCAGGGCGACCTGCACATTCTGCAGGACGTGAGTTTTGCGGTGGGTGCCGGCGAGTCGGTCGCGATCGTCGGCGCCTCGGGGTCGGGCAAATCGACTCTGCTCGGATTGCTCGCCGGGCTCGATGTTCCCACGCGCGGTGCGGTGCGGCTGCAGGGCACCGACCTCTTCAGCCTCGACGAGGACGCGCGCGCCGCGCTGCGCGGCGAGGCGGTCGGCTTCGTCTTCCAGTCCTTCCAGCTGCTGCCCGCGCTCACTGCGCTCGAGAACGTGATGCTGCCGCTCGAGCTGGCCGGCGTCGCCGATGCGCGCGCGGTCGCCACCCAGTGGCTGCAGCGCGTCGGCCTCGGCAGCCGGCTGCGCCACTATCCCAAGCACCTGTCGGGCGGCGAGCAGCAGCGCGTGGCGCTGGCGCGCGCCTTCGCCCCCAATCCGCGCCTGCTGCTGGCGGACGAGCCCACCGGCAACCTCGACGCCGAGACCGGCAAGGCGATCATCGAGCTGATGTTCTCGCTCAACCGCGAGGCGGGTACCACGCTGATCCTGGTCACCCACGACGAGGCGCTCGCGCGCCGCTGCGCGCGCATGCTGCGCATGAAGGCGGGGCGCCTGGAGGAGGCCGCAGCCTAGCCGCCGAAGATGTCGAGGATGCCGTCCAGCCCGGTGTGATCCAGGCAGCAGTGCGCCACGTCGCGCAGCACCGGCTTGGCATGAAAGGCCACGCCGAAGCCCGCGGCACGCAGCATCGGGATGTCGTTGGCGCCGTCGCCGGCGGCGATCACCTGTTCGGGTCTGAGGCCGAGCGCGTCGCGCACGTGTTCGAGCTTGGCCGCCTTGGCCTCGCCATCGACGATCTCGCCCACCACCTTGCCGGTGAGCTTGCCCTCCACCACCTCGAGCTGGTTCGCATAGGCATGGTCGAAGCCCAGCCGCGCCTTGAGCCGTTCGGTGAAGTAGGTGAAGCCGCCCGACACCAGCATGGTGCGGATGCCCGCGCGCTGCAGGCCCTGCAGCAGGCGCTCGGCGCCCGGGTTGAGCTGCAGGCGGTGGTCGAAGACCTCGGCGAGCGCGCTCTCGGGCAGGCCGGCGAGCAGCGCGACGCGGCGTGTCAGCGATTCGCGGAAGTCGATCTCGCCCTGCATCGCCGCCTCGGTGATCGCCGCCACCTCGCGCTTGAGGCCCTGCATGTCGGCGATCTCGTCGATGCACTCGATGGGGCGCCGACGAGCCGGAACGAGCGCGGGGTGACCTGCTCGATCTCGCGCGTCTCGGTGAGCTTGGCGACGTTCTTCAGCGCGACGCTGTCGACGTCGCCGGCGAGCACGACCAGATTCATGCGCGCCGCTCCCGCGCCGGAATCACCTCGCGCAGCACGGCGGCCGACTTGCGGATCATGTCCTCGGTGGTGTCCCAGCCCACGCAGGCGTCGGTGACCGAGCAGCCGTACCTGAGCTGCGACAGGTCGGCCGGGATCGGCTGGTTGCCGGCCTCGATGTTGCTCTCGATCATCAGGCCCACCACCGACTGGTTGCCCTCGCGGATCTGGTGCATCACGTCCTTCATCACCAGCGGCTGGTACTCGGGCTTCTTCCACGAGTTGGCGTGCGAGCAGTCGACGACGATGTTCTTTGCCAGCTTGGCCTTGGCCAGCGCCTGCTCGGCGAGCGAGATCGACACCGTGTCGTAGTTCGGCCGGCCGCCGCCGCCGCGCAGCACGACATGGCCATAGGGGTTGCCGCGCGTGCGGGTGATCGCCGACTGGCCCTGGCTGTTGATGCCGAGGAAGCTGTGCGGGCTCGCCGCCGAGATGATGGCGTTGATCGCCACCTCGAGGTCGCCATCGGTGGCGTTCTTGAAGCCGACCGGCGTCGACAGGCCCGAGGCCATCTCGCGGTGGGTCTGGGATTCCGAGGTGCGGGCACCGATCGCGGTCCACGCGATGAGGTCGCCGTAGTACTGCGGTGCGATCGGATCGAGCGCCTCGGTGGCGGTCGGCAGGCCGATCTCGCACACGTCGAGCAGGAACTTGCGCGCGCGCTCCATGCCGACGTCGATGCGGAAGGAGTCGTCCATGAACGGGTCGTTGATGAAGCCCTTCCAGCCGGTGGAGGTGCGCGGCTTCTCGAAATACACGCGCATCACCAGCAGCAGCGTGTCCGACACCTCGTCGGCGAGCTTCTTGAGCCGGCGCGCATAGTCCAGGCCGGCCACCGGATCGTGGATCGAGCACGGCCCGACCACCACGAAAACGCGCGGGTCCTTGCGATCGAGGATGTCCATCACCGCCTTGCGGCCTGCCACCACCGAAGCGGCCGCGCGCTCGGTGAGCGGGACCCGCGCCTTGATCTCCTCGGGCGAGGGCATGTGATCGAAGGCGGCGACGTTGAGGTTTTCGGTCTGGGTGGGGGGCATTGCTGGGGCTCCGGTTGCGGCCTTGAAAGCCTGCAATTGTAGCGCCGGCGTCAGGGCATGTCCTTGTGGATTTCCGGCCTGCGGCGCGCGCGCCCGCGCTTCGGCGCGCGATCGCGTGCATCGATGCCGGCCTGTCCTAGACTGAAGTGCAGGCTTCCGAGGTGATTGCCATGGACCCATTCAATCGACGCACGGCGATCCGGATTGCGCTCGTCAGCACCTTTCTCGCTGCGGTGGCGAGCCCGATTGCCGGCTTTGTTGCGCACGAGCAGGCCGAGCAGGCGACGATCGCGCTTGCGGTGGAGGAGTCGGACCGGCTGCTGCACCACCTCGGTCCGATCGGGCTCAGCGGCCCGAGTGCCCGCGAGGACGCGCGGCGGGCGGCCGCGGTGCTCGCGGGCGGGCTGTTCGACATCGCCGAGATCTACGACCAGGACGGCCTCAGGCTGGCTGCGGCAATGACGGATCAGGGCCGCGCCGTGGAGGCGGAACTGCCGGGCCATCCGCGCCCCGAGCGCGGGCTCGCGTCGGAAGACAGCTTCAGGCTTGCGGACGGACGGTGGGTGCTGCGCGTGTTCGTGCCGCTTCGAGGCCTGGCCGGTGGCGGCGACGATGCCCGCCTGCATGGCTACTTCGAGGGTGTGCGCATCGTGTCGGCCTGGCAGCAGGGGCAGATCCTCGCCGATGCGCTGAGCACTGCGCTGATGGTCGGGCTCGCGTCGGTGCTGTGCGGGCTGGCCATCTATCCGGTGGTCGTCCATCTGTCTGCGGACAACGCGCGCAAGGCTCGCGAGATCCTCGACAGCCACCTCTCCATGATGGAGGCGCTCGGCCGCGCCATCTCCAAGCGGGATTCGGATACCGGCGCACACAACTTCCGTGTCGCCTGGATTGCCACCCGCATCGCCGAGCGCCTGGGCCTGCGCGGGCGCGCGATGCAGTCGCTGATCGTCGGCAGCTTCCTGCACGACATCGGCAAGATCAGCATTCCGGACGCCATCCTGCGCAAGCCGGGGGCCCTGGACAGCGGCGAAACGGAGCTCATGCACACCCATGTCGCTCAGGGCGAGGAGATCGTGAGCGGCATCGGCTGGCTGGACGAGGCCGTTGCGGTGGTCGCCGCCCACCACGAAAAATGGGATGGCTCAGGCTACCCGCGCCGGCTTTCGGGGGAGCGCATCCCGATGGCTGCGCGCATCTTCGCCGTGGCGGATGCGTTCGATGCGCTCTGCTCACGGCGCCCGTACAAGGATGCGTTGAGCTTCGAGCACGCCATGTCCGTGCTGCGGCGAGACACCGGCTCACACTTCGATCCCGCGGTGATGGCGTGTTTCGAGCCGATCGCCCGCTCGATCTACACCTTTCTGGCGACGAGCAGCGAGGCGCAGGCCCGGCGCTCGCTCGAAGAGCGCGTCCGCTTCCATTTCGGCATCTAGCAGCCACACGCCGTACCCGTAGCTCGGGGCTGCGACCCCTGCCTGCACGGCCACCCGGGCGCTCAGCGCAACAGGAAGATGAGCGCGACGAGCACCGCGACGATGCTGGCGAGCAGCACGGCTGCGGCGGCCACGTCCTTGACCACGCGGATCTCCGGATGGTGCTCCGGATGGAGCCGGTCGGCCAAGGCTTCGATTGCGGTGTTGAGCAACTCCGCCACGAGGACGAGGCCGACCACCAGCGCGGCGATCGCCCACCACACCGCGGGCGGCCGCGTGATCAGCAGCACGGCGAGCACGGCCGCGCCGGCCAGCACGTGCGTTCGCACGCTGCGCTCGCGGCTGAAGGCCAGTGCCAGACCCGAGAGCGCAAAGCCGAGGCGGCGGAGCAGGCCCTGAGCTTTCATCGCTCGACCTCCTCGCCCAGATGAATCGTCTGCGCTGCAGCCCACCAGCCCAGCGCCCAGGCAGCCCCTCCGGCCCAGCCGGCGAGCACGTCACTCGGCCAGTGCACGCCCAGATGAATGCGGCTCAGGCCGATCAGCGCGGACAGGACGAGGGCGACCGACATCAGGTAGAGCTTGAGGCGCCGGGTGGGTACCAGGCGCGCGAGCAGCGCGCCGAGCGTCAGATAGACCAGGGCCGACAGCATTGCGTGACCGCTGGGAAAGCTCGCGCTCGTGACATAGGCGTGGTGCGCCACCAGATCGGGACGCGGACGATTGAAGGACAGCTTGAGCAGGACGCTGGCGAGCGCGCCGCTTGCGGTCGCACCGAGCACGAACAGCGCGGTCCGCCGGCGCCGGGCGAGCAGCAGGAAGAGGCAGGTCGCCGCCACGAGCAGGCCGAGCACGCCCGGGCTGCCCAGCGCCGTGATCTCGCGCGAGAACGCGTCCAGCCAGGGCGGCCCAAGGGGGTCACTTGCGTCGCCGGGTGCGCGAAACGCCATCAGGATCGCCGTGTCGATGGCGCGCGCCTCGCCCTCGACAACTTCTTCGGCGATCTCGACGAATACCCACAGCGCCGAGCTCGCCGCCAGGATGCCTCCGAGGACGCGAAGCTCTGGTCCCTCTCGTCCCTTTCGCAACATGTCCTGCCTCGCTGATCACCGCGCCCTGCGCCGGGGCACCTGGGGCTCGGCCTTGCGAGAAACCGCGGCCGGCCGTCGCGCGTTGCCCGACGGGCGATCGGGCTGATGGCGAGCGATGGTATCAGGATCTGCGCCACGGCCCGCGCGCGCACGACGCGAAGCCCATGCTCGTCTGCCCGCGCGGGCGCTCATGGGCTACCCTCAGCGCAGGATGGACAGCCGGCGACAGCCGGCTCGCGGCGCGCGTTCGGCACGATCGGCGCCCACCCCCTTGCATGCTGGAGACCGGCAATGACCGACCGCTGCGCCTGGTGCGGCACCGATCCGCTCTACACCGCCTACCACGACCTCGAATGGGGCGTGCCCAGCCACGACGACCGCCACCTCTTCGAGATGCTGGTGCTCGAAGGCGCGCAGGCGGGCTTGAGCTGGATCACCATCCTGCGCAAGCGCGAGAACTACCGCCGCGCCTTCGACGGCTTCAACGCCGAGCGTATGGCGCGTTACGGCGAGAGCGACCGTGCGCGCCTGCTCGCTGATGCGGGCATCGTGCGCAATCGTCTGAAGATTGACGCTGCGATCGCCAACGCGCGTGCGATGCTGTCTGTCCGCGAGCGCTTCGGCTCGCTCGATGCCCTGCTGTGGCGCTTTGTGGAGGACTCGCCTTCCGCCGCGCCACCGCGCAGCCTGGCGGAGATCCCGGCGCAGACGCCGGTCTCGCAGGCAATGAGCCGCGAGCTGAAACGGCTGGGCTTCCGCTTCGTGGGCCCCACGGTGTGCTACGCCTTCATGCAGGCGGTGGGCATGGTCAACGACCACGTGGCGGAGTGCTTCCGCCAGCGCGAGATCCACGACGCCCACGGCGCAAGGGCGTCTTGAGCCGTCGGGCGGGCCGATTCGCCATCGACAGTGCACCGGCGCTGCGCATGTCGATCACTTCGGTTTCCTGCTTGCTGCGATCCACGTGGTGGCGATGTCGCTGCCGTGGTTCGCCGCGCTACAGCCAGCGCGCCTTGCGGAAGCGCCACCAGAGGAAGGCGCTCGCGCTGATGATGACGCCGAGCCCGGCGAAATAGCCGTACTCCCACTCCAGCTCGGGCATGTGGCTGAAGTTCATGCCCCAGATGCCGGCGAAGGCGGTGGCCACCGCGAAGATTCCGGCCCAGGCCGCCAGGCGCTTGCTGACCTCGGTCTGGTCGATGGTGACCAGCGAGATGTTCACCTGGATCGCGGTGCCGATGGTGTCGCGGATGCTGTCGAGCGAGGCGTTGATGCGCGTCAGGTGGTCGTAGACGTCGCGGAAGTAGTGCCGGCTCTTGGCGCACACCTCGGGCACGCGCCCGCTGTGCAGCTTGCCGGCGGCTTCCATCAGCGGCAGCACGGCGTGCTTGAGCAGGGTGACCTTGCGCTTGAGCCGGTACAGCCGGCGCATGTTGGAGTTGCCCGCGCCCTTGGTGAAGATGCGCTCCTCGAGCGCCTCGACCTCGTTCTCGAGCTTCTCGATGAGCGGGAAGTATCGGTCGACGACCGCGTCCATCAGCGCATAGAGCACGTAGCCGGCGCCCTTGGCGAGCATCTTCGGCTCGCGCTCGCAGCGCGCACGCACGCCGAGGAAGTCGCGCGCGCTGTTGTTGCGCACCGACAGGATGTAGTTGGCGCCGACGAAGACGTGCACCTCGCCGACCTCCAGCTTGCCTTCGCGCTCCTCGATGAGGTGCATGACCACGAACAGCTCGTCGTCGTATTCCTCGACCTTGGGGCGCTGGTGGCCGTGGTTGGCGTCCTCGACGGCGAGCTCGTGCAGGCCGAACTCTTCCTTCATCACCGCGAGCTCTTCGGGCGTGGCGTCCTTGAGCGCGACCCAGACGAAGGTGTCGGGTTGCTGCAGGTAGTCGCTGATGTCCGCGACCGGGATGTCGGCGAGCTTGCGGCCGTGCTGGTAGGCGGTGCAGTTGATGAGCATCGCGGTCTGTCCTCGCTCAGGCCTTCAGCGCCTTCACCTTTGCGCCGTCGGCCTTCACTGCGTCGGCCTTCGGCACATCGGCCTTCACCGCGTCGAGCAGGTCCTTCACCGCCTTCACCCGCTCCTTGAGGTTGGGCAGGCTGGCGCGGCGCACCAGCTTCTCCGGGCCGGCCATCTTGGTGCTGCGGTCCTTCTGGATCAGGAAGATGACCTTCACCGGGTCGATCGGCGCGTCCTTGGCGAACTGCACGCTGATCTGCGCCTCCGAGGCGTCGAGCTTGTGCACGCCGTAGTCCTTGACCAGCATGCGCAGGCGATGGGTCTCGATCAGCGCGGCGGTCTGCGGCGGCAGTTCGCCGAAGCGGTCGATGAGCTCCTCCTGCAGTGCGCGCAGCTCGTCCTCGGTGTCGCAGTTGGCCAGGCGCTTGTAGAGCGTCAGACGCTCCTGCACGTCGGGGCAGTAGTGGGTGGGCAAGAGTGCCGGGGTGTGCAGGTTGATCTCGGACACCACCTCCAGCGGCTGCGACAGGTCGGGCTCCTTGCCGGCCTGCAGGTCCTTGACTGCGCGCTTCAACATCTCGGTGTACAGGCTGAAGCCGACCTGCTGGATCTCGCCCGACTGGTTCTCGCCCAGCACCTCGCCGGCGCCGCGGATCTCGAGGTCGTGCATGGCCAGGTAGAAGCCCGAGCCGAGGTCTTCCATCATCGCGATCGCTTCGAGCCGCTTCTGTGCCTGCGCGGTGGGCTTGGCGCCCGGCATGGTCAGCAGGTAGGCGTAGGCCTGGTGGTGGCTGCGGCCGACGCGGCCGCGCAGCTGGTGCAGCTGGGCGAGGCCGAAGCGGTCGGCGCGGTTGATGATGATGGTGTTGGCGGTGGGGATGTTGATGCCGGTCTCGATGATGGTGGTGCACAGCAGCAGGTTGGCGCGC
>JAREIX010000183.1 GCA_029286945.1 Thauera sp.
GTGTCGCGCAGGGCGTCGATGGTCTCGCCGAGGTTGAAGTTCAGGCTGGGCACGTTCATGGGGTGTCTCCTTCTCGAGGTTGTCCTGGCGCAGCGGGCAGAGCGTGGCGGACCCACGCGGCAAATCCATTATGGACGGCGCCTGCCCGGGAATGGGCCGAGATTAGCGGCGCGCGGCGCACGACGAGTGCCATCGAGGTTGCAATTCGTGCCACGCCGTCTAGCATTCGGGCACATGAAGATCCTCGCCCCCTCGCCCGCCGAACTCACCCGCGGCCGCTCTGCCACGCCGATCGCCTTCATCCGCGCGATCGTCACCGGATATCGCCGCCGGGGCATGGATCCGGCCAGCGCGCTCGCCCAGGCGCAGATCCCGCCCGCGCGCCTCGACGACCCCGCGGCGGGCGTCACCGCCGCGCAGATGGAGCTGCTCTCCGGCGTGGCCATGCAGGCGCTCGACGACGAGGCCCTCGGCTGGTTCTCGCGCCGGCTGCCGTGGGGCAGCTACGGCATGCTGTGCCGCGCCTCGCTCAGCTCGCCAACGCTGGAGGTGGCGCTCAAGCGCTGGTGCCGCCACCACCGCCTGCTCACCGAGGACATCGTCTTCGAACTGACCCAGCGTGGGGGCATGGCCACGATCCACGTCACCGAGAACACCGGACTCGGCGAGCTGCGCGAGTTCTGCCTGGTCAGCACGCTGCGCTACCTGCTCGGCTATGCCTGCTGGCTGGTGGATTCGCGCATCGCGCTCAGCGAGGCGGCCTTCCCCTTCCCCGCCCCGGCCCACGCCGATGCCTACGCCTACCTCTTCGCCGGCCCGGCGCGCTTTGCCGCCGAGTCGGCCAGCATCGCCTTCGATGCGCGCTACCTGGCGCTGCCGGTGCGCCGCGACGAGAAGGCGTTGCAGACGATGCTGCAGCGCGCGCTGCCGCTCACCGTGCTGCAGTACCGCCGCGACCGCCTGCTGGTGCACAGCGTCACCCAGTTGCTCGCCGCCCACCCCGCCGCAGCGCACACCGCGGAGGAGGTCGCCGCCCAGCTCAACACCTCGGTGCGCACCCTGCACCGGCAGTTGAAGGAAGAAGGCGTGTCATTGCAGCGACTGAAGAACGAGGCCCGGCGCGAGCACGCGATCACGCTGCTGCTGCAGACAAGGAAGCCGGTCAAGCAGGTCGCGGCTGCCGTCGGCTTCGACAGCGAGAAGAGCTTCGCGCGCGCGTTCCGGGAATGGACCGGGGTGGCGCCGAGCTCCTACCGGACGAGCACGAGCGCCGCGGACGCACGATCGACTGCGGGCTAGACGCAGGGGTACGGCAGACACCGCACGGCCTGCGCGCGTCGGAGCCGCCAGCGCCCCTCAATTCACCGGCATCACGAACTCCGGCCCCTTCGAGCCGCTGTCGGGCCAGCGCTGCATGATGCTCTTGTAGCGCGTGTAGAAACGCACGCCTTCCTCGCCGTAGGCGTGGTGGTCGCCGAACAGGCTCTGCTTCCAGCCGCCGAAGGAATGCCAGGCCATCGGCACCGGGATCGGCACGTTGATGCCCACCATGCCGACCTCGATGCGGTTGGCGAAGTCCTGCGCGGTACGGCCGTCGCGGGTGTAGCAGGCGACGCCGTTGCCGAAGGCATGGGCATTGATCAGCGCCACCGCGTCGGCGAAGGTGGGCACGCGCACCACACACAGCACCGGGCCGAAGATCTCCTCGTCGTAGATCCGCATGCCCGGGCGCACGTGGTCGAACAGCGTGGGGCCGACGAAGAAGCCGTGCTCGCGCCCGGGCACCGTCAGGCCGCGGCCGTCCAGGACCAGCTCGGCGCCCGCCTCCACCCCGGCGGCGATGTAGGCCTCGATGCGCGCCTTGGCCTCGGCGGTGACCACCGGGCCCATGTCGGCGCCGGGCGCCTCGCCGTCGCCCACCCGCAAGGCCTGCGCGCGCGCCTTGACCTTCGCCACCAGCGCGTCGGCAATCGAGCCCACCGCGACCGCCACCGAGATCGCCATGCAGCGCTCGCCGGCCGAACCGTAGGCGGCGCCGATCAGCCCGTCGGCCGCCTGGTCGAGGTCGGCGTCGGGCATCACCACCATGTGATTCTTGGCCCCGCCCAGCGCCTGCACGCGCTTGCCGTGGCGCGCGGCGGTCTCGTGGATGTGGCGGGCGATCGGCGTCGAGCCGACGAAGCTCACCGCGGCGACGTCCGGATGCGCGAGCAAGGCGTCGACGGCCCTGCGGTCGCCCTGCACGACGTTGAACACGCCCGCCGGCAGCCCGGCCTCGCGGAACAGCTCGGCGGTGAGCAACGAGGGCGAGGGATCGCGCTCGGAGGGCTTGAGGATGAAGGCGTTGCCGCAGGCGATCGCCACCGGCGCCATCCACATCGGCACCATGAAGGGGAAGTTGAAGGGCGTGATGCCGGCCGCCACCCCGATCGGCATGCGCTGGCTCCAGTTCGCGATGCCGCCGCCGACGTCGGCCGAGTGCTGGCCCTTGAGCAGCTGCGGGATGCCGCAGGCGAACTCGATGACCTCCAGCCCGCGCTGCACCTCGCCCTGGGCGTCGGGGAAGGTCTTGCCGTGCTCGCGGGTGATCAGGCGGGCGAGGTCGTCGGCGTACTGCTCGACCAGCGCCTTCATTCTGAACAGCACGCGCGCCCGGCGCTGCGGCGCATGCTCGGCCCAGCTCGGCTGCGCCCGGACGGCGGACGCCACCGCTGCGTCGACCTCGGCCTCGGTGGCCAGGTCGACCGAACGCACCACGCGCCCATGCGCCGGATCGAACACCGGGCTGCTGCCCGCGCCGCTGCCCTGGTGGATCTCGTTGTCGATCCAGTGGCTCACGCGCGCGGGCGCGCTCGTCCAGTGAATGCTCATCGTCGTGTCTCCTCGCTCACCGCGGATTCGGTGCAGAGGCCGCATTCTAGCCCTGCGCTCCACGGCCGTAAGCGAGCGGCGGCCACGTGCAGGCGGGCTTTGGTGACGGGCAGATCTCAGGACGGCAGCGGGGCCACACCTACAGGATCATGTTGCTCGGGTTGGTGCACGTCTGTCGGGCCGCCGACGGCGCAGGCACCCGACCGGACAGGTCGATGGTGGCGCCGTAGTAGGAAGTGGCGTTAGCCGTCGGCGCGGTGCGCTGGCCGAGCTCGAGCCGGAACGGCGCACGTCCCGGCGCGCTGCCCGCGAACACGCGCTGCCACTCGCCGCTGCCGAACTCCTCGCAGGCGATCTCGGTCAGGGTGACGCCACGCGCGCGCATCGCGCCGACGATGTCGTAGGGCGGCTCGGCGCCGACCTCGCCCCAGTTCACGCCGAGCGTCTTCACCGCGGGCGAGCCGGTGACCGACACCTCGAATTCGCCCAGCCGGCCGCTGGCCGACAGCCCGCGCCCGCCGGGCTTCGCCGCCCAGCGCACCCCGGCGAGGCGCTGGCGCAGGCTGGCCAGCGGCAGCGCCTCGCCCGGCGTTGCGGGCAGCGCGGCCAGCAGGGCATCGGTCGCCGCGGCGCTGTCCTCGATCTTGCCCCAGTCCGCCACGCACTGCTCGTCGGCCCAGCGCGCCGCATCGGCGCTGCGCGACACATAGGCCTGGCGACAGTCGGCCAGGAAACGCGGGCGCACGTCGGGCCCCACCGTCAGGGGAACGGGGGCCGAACCCGCCGTCGCGACGGCAGCGGCGCCTGCCCCTGCATTGGCGGCCTGCGGCCCTGGCGACGTGGCGGGCGATCCTGGCGCGGCGCTCGCAGATGACGCCCTCGCATCGCTCACCGCAATCGCCTCGCCAAAGCCGTGTCCGTTCCACGCCAGTTGCGCCGCGCACTGCGTGCGCGCAGTGCTGCCCGCGCCGCACGCGGCCCCCTGACGGGCGATCTGCAGCTTGGCCGGCTGGCCGGCGAGCACGCGATAGCCGATGAGCTGGTCGGAATACACCCGGCGCGCCGCGTTGCGCGCATCGACGACGAAGAGATCCACCCGCGCCACGCCGCCCTGGCGGAACAGGCCCGGACGGCCGACGCAGTCGTAATCGCCCTCCGACAGCAGGTAGTCGAGGCGGCCATCGCCGGTGAAGTCCTGGGCGACGACGTAGCGCCCCGCACCCGCACGCCCGCCGGCAGCCACGCAGCGCCGGTCGAGATCGTTCATGTGATCGAGCACCACGCTCGGGACAGGGGGGCGCGTCTGGGCCAGGGCGACCGAAGACAGGCTGAGCGAGAGGGCAAGCGACACGAGGATGCGAAGCATGGCAGCGAGCTCCTGGACGGCTTCTGCAGCCTAGACGGCGCGCTGGCCCTGGGCAAGGCGCCTGCCCGAGCGCGTCCCTCAGCCCATCTCGCCGCGCTTGACGAAGACGTAGTGCTTCATCACCGCTTCCAGCACCTCGAACACGCCCTTGAAGCCCGCCGGAATCACGCACGCCTCACCCGGCCCGAACTCGCGCGCCAACCCGGCTTCGTCGCTGATGCGAACGCGACCGGAGAGCACGTGGAAGAACTCGTCAGTGTCGTCGGCGAAGGCGATGCGCCACGCCCCCGGCTCGCAGGACCACAGACCGGCGGACATGCCGTCGCGCTCGAAGTGGTTCCAGGTGGTGCGCAGCGGATTGCCTTCGACGAGGCGCTCGGGGCGCGGGTGATCGAAGCTGGCGGGGGTGTCGACGTGGGCGAAGGCGGTGAGGGTCTTGTGCATCGGTGCGGACGGGCTGGATCGGGAGCGGAATTCTAGCCTTGCGCGCCGCTGCGCTCGCGGTGACACTGCGCCGCCGGCCCAAAGCCGCGCGCGGCATGCGGCACGCACCCGCCGATGCGGATCCACGCTCCCGCCCCCATCCTTCATCATCACGAGACCCCGCAATGGACCTCCCCGCCCACCAGCTCACCATGACCGTCCTGATGACGCCCGACACCGCGAACTTCTCGGGCAAGGTGCATGGCGGCGCCATCCTCAAGCTGCTCGACCAGGTCGCCTACGCCTGCGCCAGCCGCTACGCCGGCCATTACGTGGTCACGCTCAGCGTCGACCAGGTGATGTTCCGCCAGCCGATCCAGGTCGGCGAGCTGGTCACCTTCCTCGCCTCGGTCAACCACACCGGCAACTCGTCGATGGAAGTCGGCATCAAGGTCGTCGCCGAGGACATCCGCGCCAAGGTCGTGCGTCATGTGAACAGCTGCTTCTTCACCATGATCGCGGTCGATGATGCAGGCCGGCCGACCAAGGTGCCGGCGCTGGAACCCCGGACGCCGGACGAGCGCCGCCGCTTCGCCGAAGCCGAGGTGCGCCGCGCGATGCGGCGCGAGATGGAGCGCAAGTTCGCCGAGGTGCACGTCGGCGACTAGAGGCAACCCGGCGGATCGCCCCTGCCCCACGCGACACCGTCTTGCCGCTCGATCGATCGTGGCCGAGCCCCTTCGAAGGGGCTTAGCTCCGCAGCACGCCCGCCGCCTGCTGTCCCGGCGGGCTCGGCTGTTCCTGCTGCGGCGGCCGCGCCGCGGCGTTCGCGCCGACCTGGGCCATGGCCTCATAGGAGGCCAGCGCGCGCTGTGCGGAGTAGTTGTTGCGCACGTCACCGCTGGCGGCCGCGGCACGGGCCTGCTCGACGGCGCGCGCTTCAACGGTGCCGTTGTCGGGGCTCGGTGCGGGCTGTGCGGCGGCTTCGCTGCGCGCCGCGCTGCTCAGGGTGACGACCGCGCTCGGCTGTGCGGATTCGCCTGCCGCCTCGGCGGGTTGCGGCGCCTCGCGCGGGACGGGCTGCTGCTGCGCCGCCTGCGCCTGGCGCACGTCGGCCATGCGCATCGCGTCACGGGGGACCGGGTTCATTCCGGCAGAGATCGCATCCATGGCATGGGCCTCGCTGACAGTGCTCGCGTTCGTCCGGTTCGTCGCCGCTGCGCGCTCCGCGTGCGCGGCGCGCCGGCGCGAACGGTTTGGGATTGATGCTCGCAGAGCTTCGGGCGGGCGCCTGTGCAACCCGTCACGGTTGCGCGCCTGCGGCAGGCGCGGGCGGCCCGGTCTGGGCACCCGGATCCGTGCGCGACCCGGCCCCCTGCAAACAAGAGGCCGGCCCTCCCCACGCGGAAAAGGCCGGCCCGGGCTGCCTTCAACCGACGATCAAGCCGCCAGCGCGCGCCCGATCACCAGCTTCTGGATGTCGCTCGCGCCCTCGTAGATCTGGCACACGCGCACGTCGCGGTAGATGCGCTCGACCGGGAAGTCGGTGACGTAGCCGTAGCCGCCATGCACCTGGATGGCGTCCGAGCACACGCGCTCGGCCATCTCGGAGGCGAACAGCTTGGCCATCGACGCTTCCTTCAGGCAGGGGCGGCCGGCGTCCTTCAGGCTGGCCGCGTGCCACACGAGCTGGCGCGCGGCCTCGAGCTGGGTCGCCATGTCGGCGAGGCGGAAGTTGACCGCCTGGTGCTCGAAGATGGGTTTGCCGAAGCTCTCGCGCTCCTGCGCGTACTTGACCGCGGCTTCCAGCGCGGCGCGTGCCATGCCCAGGCACTGCGCGGCGATGCCGATGCGGCCGGCCTCGAGGTTGGAGAGCGCGATCTTGTAGCCCTCGCCTTCGGCACCGATCACCGAGTCGGCCGGGATGCGGCAGTCCTCGAACAGGATCTGCGTGGTGTCCGAGGCCTTCTGGCCCATCTTCTCCTCGATGCGGCCGACCTGGTAGCCGGGCGCGCTCGCGGGCACGAGGAAGCAGGTGATGCCCTTCTTGCCGGCGGCCTTGTCGGTCACCGCGAACACGATGGCGACGTCGGCGTGC
>JAREIX010000371.1 GCA_029286945.1 Thauera sp.
TGGCCGCCACCGTGGCCACCGGCAACCCGGCCTTTGCGCTGGGGAGTGCCGGCCTGATGGCAGGCAGCGACGCCGCCACGAAGGCGCTCGATCAAGGGCCCGACAAACATCAGCACGAGCGACACGATCGAGAGCAGTCCCACGAGGCGCGAGGCTTCTTCCTGTGCCTGGAACTGCCCGCCCAGTGTGATGAAATAGCCCTCCGGCAGCTTCATTTCGGCCACCACGGTGCGGATGTCCTCGACGATCTCCGAGAGCGGGCGCTGCTGGGCGTTGGCCGACAGCACGATGCGACGATTGCCGTCATCACGGCTGACCTGGTTCGGCCCGTCACCATCCTCGATGGACGCGAGTTTCGACAGCGGGACATGCCCGGTCGGCGTTTCGATGAGGATCTGCGCGAGCCCCTCGACCGAACGCGCCGATTCGGGCAGGCGCACGACGAGCGCGAAACGCCTTCCGCCTTCGACGATCTGGGTGACTTTCTCGCCTTCGACGAGGTTCTGCAGCGCGGCGAGAATCTGCGGTGCCGGCACCCCGTAACGCGCCGCTGCCGCATAGTCGATGCGCACCTTGATCTGGGGCGCGAGCACCTGCTTCTCGATTTCCAGATCCGCAAGTCCCGGGATGCCGGCAAGCCGCGCCCGCAGCGCATCGGCCTGACCCCGCAGCGTGTCGAGGTCCTCGCCGAAGATCTTGATCGCGATCTGCGAGCGCACGCCCGAGAGCATGTGGTCGATGCGGTGCGAGATCGGCTGGCCGATCGCGATCGCTGCGGGCAGGTTGACGAGCCGGGCGCGGATGTCGGCGGCGATCTCCCCCATCGAGCGGGTGAGCTCGGCCGCTGGCTTGAGCCCGACATCGAGTTCGCTGACATGCACGCCTTCGGCGTGTTCATCGAGTTCCGCGCGGCCGCTGCGACGCCCGACGTGCGTGACTTCGGGCACCTGCTTCACCAGCACCTCGGCCTGCTGTGCGAGCACCGTCGACTCGGCGAGCGTCACCCCGGGGTTGAGGCGCATGCCGATCAGCAGGGTGCCTTCGTTGAAGGGCGGCAGGAAGGTCGTCGGAAAGAACGGCACCGCGATTGCCGCGATCACGACGGCAATCGCCCCGGCGGTCACGGCGGCCTTGGGGCGATCGAGGACCGCCTGCAGGCCGCTGCGATAGCGCGCCTTGAGCCAGGCGAGCAGGCGCGTGTCGCCGTGTTCGAGCGATTTCATGCGCGGCAGCAGATAGAACGACAGCACCGGGGTCACCGTCACCGACACGACCAGCGACGCCAACGTCGACACGATGAACGCCACGCCGAGCGGCACGAACAGCCGCCCCTCCATCCCGGGCAGCGCAAACAGCGGCAGGAACACCAGCACGATGATGATCGTCGCGTAGAGGATGGCCGAGCGCACTTCCATCGTCGCATGCGCGACGAGCTCGATCGGGTGCAGGCGGTGATCGTGATGTTTCGCGCGATCCTCCTTCAGCCGGCGAAGTACGTTTTCGACGCCCACCACCGCGTCGTCGACCAGACCGCCGATCGCAATCGCCAGCCCGCCCAGCGTCATGGTGTTGATCGACAGGCCGAAATACTTGAACACCAGCGCCGTCATGAAGATCGACACCGGGATCGCAGTGAGCGCGATCACCGTCGGGCGCAGCGTGCCGAGGAAGAAGAACAGGATCGCC
>JAREIX010000184.1 GCA_029286945.1 Thauera sp.
CCATCAGAGCACCTTGCCGTTGAGCAGGCCGCGCGGGCGGACGAGCAGGATCAGCAGCAGCAGCGCGAAGGCGGTGGCCGCCTTGTACTGCGCCGGCAGCACGAAGATCGACAACTCCTCGGCGATGCCCACGATCAGGCCGCCGAGCACCGCGCCCTCGACGCGGCCGACGCCGCCGAGGATGGCGGCGGCGAACATCGGCAGCAGCACCTGCCAGCCCATCATCGAGTCGAGCTCGGTGTTGATGCCGAGCATGAAGCCCGAGGCCGCACACAGCGCGCCGACGATCGCCCACGTCAGCATGGTGACCTTGCGGTTATCGACCCCCGACAGGCGCGCGAGGTCGGGGTTGTCGGACATCGCGCGCATCGCCTTGCCCCAGCGCGAGTGGCGCAGGAAGAGCGTGAGCCCGGCCACGATCAGCACCACCGCGGCCAGCGTGTACAGCTCGCGGGCGCGCAGCAGGATGCCGAAGTAGTCGTCCGGGCGCACGATGCCGCTGGCGTAGGTGCGGGGATCGACGCCGAACACCACCTGCACCACCGCGCGCAGCATCAGCGCGACGCCGAGCGAGGCCATCACGGTCATGATCTTGGGGCGCGCCTTCAGGTAGTCGTAGAACAGCTTATCGACCACGATCGCCACCACCGCGACCGCCGCCATCGCGATCGGCAGCGCCGCCCACGGCGTGAGTCCGGCGGTGACCAGCGCCAGCGCGATGAAGGCGCCGAGCGTGGCCATGTCGCCATGGGCGAAGTGGGCGAAGCGCAGGATGCCGAACACCAGCGTGATGCCGATCGCGCCCACCGCATAGATCGCGCCGAGCACGATGCCCGGCACGATGTGGAAGTTGAGGAAATCCATCAAGCTCATGTGCGCCGGACTCCCTTAGCCGCCGAGGAACATTTCGGCCACCTCGCGATCCGCGAGCAGGGCTTGTCCGCTGCCCGTGTGGCGGTTGGCGCCGGTGGCGAGCACGTAGCCGCGGTCGCAGAAGGCGAGCGCCTGCTTGGCGTGCTGCTCGACGAGCAGGATGGAGACCCCGGCGTCGCGCACGTCGCGGGTGATCTGGAAGATCTGTTCCATGTACTTGGGCGAGAGGCCGGCGGTGGGTTCGTCGAGCAGCAGCAGCTTGGGGTCGAGCATCAGCGCGCGGCCCATCGCCACCATCTGGCGCTGGCCGCCCGAGAGGTCGCCGGCGAGGCTCCTGCGCTTGGCCCTGAGATCGGGGAAGAGACCATAGACGCGGTCGTAGGCGGCGGAGAGGTCGCCGCGGCGCAGGAAGGCGCCCATCTCGAAGTTCTCATGCACCGTCATCTCGCGGAACACGTTGTCCACCTGCGGCACGTAGCAGATGCCGCGCTGCACGATGCGGTCGGGCGCCCAGCCGGTGATGTCCTCGCCGGTGGAGCAGGCCGAAGACCGACTTCATCGCGGTGGACTTGCCGGCGCCGTTGGGGCCGACGATGACCACGATCTCGCGCTCGGCCACCGTCATCGAAACCCCGTGCAGGATGTCGGCGTCGCCGTAGCCGCCGCGCACGTCCTTCATGTCGAGCAGCGCCATCACAGGTCCTCCCGGTGCAGCTCCTGCTCGCGCAGTTCCTCGACCTTGGGGTCATGCTCGGCAGCCTCGCGCTCGATCGCGGTCGGCGTCTCGCCCAGGTAGGCCTCGAGCACGCGCGCGTCCGAGCGCACGGTGTGGAAGTCGCCCTCGATCAGCACCTTGCCCTCGGCCATGCACACCACCGGCGCGCACAGCTTGTCGATCATCTCCATGTCGTGTTCGATCAGGATGAAGGTGTAGCCGCGCTCGCGGTTGAGGATCAGGATCTTCTCCTCGAGCTTGCGCAGCAGGGTGCGGTTGACGCCGGCCGCCGGCTCGTCGAGCAACACCAGCTTCGCGTCGGTCATCATCGTGCGGCCGAGCTCGAGCAGCTTCTTCTGCCCGCCGGAGAGGTTGCCGGCGCGCTCGTCGGCGACGTGGGTCAGTTCGAGGAAGGCGAGCGTGGCGTCGGCCTTCTGCCGCACCGCCTCCTCGGCCGCGCGCACCTTGCCGGAGGCGAACCAGTTGGCGAACAGGTTCTCGCCCGGCTGCTGCGGCGGCACCATCATCAGGTTCTCGCGCGCGGTGAGGTTGTGGAACTCGTGCGGGATCTGGAAGGTGCGCACCAGGCCCTTGTGGAAGCGCGCGTCGGTGGGCAGCGCGGTGATGTCCTCGCCGAGGAAGCGGATCGCGCCGGAGGTCGGCTGCAGCGCACCGGCGATGAGGTTGAACAGGGTGGTCTTGCCGGCGCCGTTGGGCCCGATGAGGCCGAGGATCTGCCCCCTGGCGACCTTCAGGCTGCAGCCATCCACCGCACGAAAGCCGCCGAAGGCTTTGACCAGGCCGTCCACTTCGAGCATAGCGTCGGAATTCCTTGCACCGGACCGGGCCGGCGAGGCCGGCGCAACGAACACCCTCCCGGCGGGTGGCTGGGACGGCTTTCAGCAATCGATGAGTTGAAGCACACCATACGGTAGCCGAGGCGCCACGCACGGAAAATCAGGGCCAACCACTACAGCGCAGCCCCGGGGGCGCGCCGGACGCGGTCCCGAGACGCATCGGTTGTTCAGAATATAATCCTGCACCTGACGACGAGGAGACACCCGATGAAGCACATCAGCCCGACCGAGGCCCACGCGCTGCTGCAGACCACCCCCGACGCCCTGCTGATCGACGTGCGCAGCGAGATCGAATACCTCTTCGTCGGCCACCCGGTGGGCGCCATCCACGTGTCGTGGAACGACGGCCCCGACTGGGAGGTGAATCCGAACTTCGTCGGCGAGGTCAAGAAGCTGGCCGGCAATGGCGGCCAGCGCCCGATCGTGCTGATCTGCCGCTCGGGCAACCGCTCGGAGCTGGCCGGCCAGGCCCTGATCGCGGCCGGCTTCAGCACGGTCTACAACGTGGTGCACGGCTTCGAGGGCGAGCTTGACGCCCAGCACCATCGCAACGCGCTCAACGGCTGGCGCCACGACGGCCTGCCCTGGCAGCAGTGCTGATCAGCGCCACGCCGCCGGCAGGCGCAGCCACAGCAGCCAGGCGAGCAGCGCGGCCATCGCGAACAGGGCCATGCCGCTCGCCAGGCTGAAGGTGCTGCCCCACAGCAGCGGCGCGGTCATGCCGGCCGTCACCGCGTTGAGGCCGATCTGCAGGAAGCTCTGGCAGCTCGAGGCCATGCCGCGGCGCGCGGGGAACAGCTCGAGCGCGAGCAGGTTCATCGCCGGCATCGCGATCGACATGCCGCAGGCGAAGAGCCCGATCGCGAGCACCGATTGCGGCACGCCCGCCGGCAGCAACCCCGCCAGCGCGAGGTTGAGCGCCACCGCGGAGAACATCACCACGAAGCCCGTCGCCACCGTGCGGATCTGCGACCAGCGTCCGGCGACGCGCTCGGACAGCACCGAGCCGAGCATCATGCCGACCACCGCCGGGCCGAACAGCCAGAGGAAACCGCCGCTGCCCAGACCGAGCAGGTCGATGATGAAGACCGGCGCCGACAGCACATAGACGAAGAAGCCGTTGAAGTTGAGGGCGACGCCGACCGCGAGCAGCATGAAGGCCGGATTGGAGAAGATGCCGGCGTAGCCGCGCAGCAGGTGCAGCGGATGCAGCGGCTGGCGCGCATCGTGGTCCAGCGTCTCGGGCAGGAAGCGCCAGATCATCCAGCACAGCAGGCCGCCGAACAGCGCCAGGAAGACGAAGATCGAACGCCAGCCGGCGAGCGCCAGCAGCCCGGCGCCGATCATCGGTGCCAGCGCCGGTGCGAGCGCGAAGATCAGCATCACCCGCGACATCAGGCGCTGCGCCTGCGGCCCCTCGTGCAGGTCGCGCACCACGGCGCGGCTGACCACAATCCCGGCGCCGCCGCTCACGCCCTGCAGCGCGCGTCCCAGCCACAGCCACTCGATGCTCGGCGCCAGCGCGCAGATCAGCGAGGCGAGGGCGAACAGGCTGATGAGCACGAGCAGCACGCGGCGGCGGCCGAAGCGGTCGGCGAGCGCGCCATGCCAAAGCACCATCAGCGCCAGCGCCGCCATGTAGACGGTGAGCGTCTGCTGCACCTCGAGCTGGGTGGCGCCCAGCGTGGCGGCGATCTGCGGGAACGCCGGCAGGTAGGCGTCGATCGCGAAGGGACCGATGGCGGAGAGCATCGCCAGCATGAAGGCGAGGCGATCGAGCGAGGGTGTCTTGGTCATGTAGGCCTGATGGACTGCGAGTCGCGGCGGCGGCCCGCGCACGGGGCGGCGCGGCGCGCGTCCGCACTCAGCGGCCGTCGAGGCTGCGGCGGTACTGGATGGCCTCGGCGACGTGCGCTGTAGAAGGGCGCTCGACGCCGGCCAGATCCGCCAGCGTGCGCGCCACCCGAAGCACGCGATGATACGCCCTCGCCGACAGCTTCAGCCGCTGCAGGGCCTGCTGCAGCAGGGTCTCGCCGGCCGCATCGGGCTGGCAATGGCGCTCGACCTCGCCGGCGGCAAGATCGGCGTTCGCGCAGCCCTGACGGGCGAGCTGCGCACTGCGCGCCTTGAACACGCGCTCGCGCACGGCCGCCGAGGCCTCGCCCGCCGCCCCGCGGGCGAGCGCCTCGGGCGGCAGCGCGGGCACCTCGACGACGAGGTCGATGCGGTCGAGCAGCGGCCCCGACAGGCGGCTGCGGTAGCGCGCGATCTGGTCCGGCGTGCACCGGCAGGCGCGCAACGGGTCGCCATGATGGCCGCAGGGGCAGGGATTCATCGCCGCGACCAGCTGCACGCGGGCCGGGAATTCCGCCCGCCGGCGGGCGCGCGAGACGGTGATGGTGCCGGTCTCGAGCGGCTCGCGCAGGGACTCGAGCACGCGGCGGTCGAACTCCGGGAGCTCGTCGAGAAACAGCACGCCGCGGTGCGCGAGCGAGATCTCGCCCGGGCGCGGCACCGCGCCGCCACCCACCAGCGCGGCGGCCGAGGCCGAGTGATGGGGCGCGCGGAACGGCCGCCGGCCCCAGCTGCGGAGATCGAACTCGCCCTCGATGGAGGCCACCGCCGCCGCCTCGAGCGCCTCCTCCTCGCTCATCGGCGGCAGCACGCCGGGCAGGCGCTGAGCCAGCATCGACTTGCCGGTGCCGGGCGGGCCGAACAGCAGCAGCGAATGGGCCCCGCCCGCGGCCACCTCGAGCGCACGGCGGGCCTGCAGCTGGCCGCGCACGTCGGCAAGGTCGGGCACGCTCGCCGCCGCCGCCGCGGGCGGCGGGCCGGCCTCGGGCAGCGCGGCGAGCGGGGTGTGGCCGTTGAGGTGGGCGCACACCGCGAGCAGGCTCGTCGCCGGCAGCACGCAGGCGCGCCGGGCGAGCGCGGCCTCGGCGGCGTTGCCGGCGGGCAGCACCAGGCCACGGTCTGCGCGCGCCGCCGCCAGCCCGGCGGCGAGCACCCCGCGCACCGGGCGCAGGTCACCGGTCAGCGACAGCTCGCCGCAGAACTCGAGGCCGTCGATGCGCGCCATGTCGACCTGGCCGGAGGCGGCCAGGATGCCGACCGCGATCGCGAGGTCGAAGCGCCCGCCCTCCTTCGGCAGGTCGGCCGGGGCGAGATTGACGGTGATGCGGCGCTGGGGAAACTCGAACTGGGACGACTGGATCGCCGCCCGCACGCGGTCGCGCGCCTCGCGCACCTCGGTGTCGGGCAGGCCGACCAGGCTGAAGGCCGGCAGGCCGTTGGCAAGATGGACTTCGACCGTGACCTCGGGCGCAGCGAGCCCCTCCAGCGCACGGGCGCGCACGAGCGCGAGCGACATGGGTATCTCCAGACCGGACGGAGCGCCAGTCTAACGGAGACACCACTGATGACAAAGCAATTATCCGCACTGCATCACCACCCGGAAGGCGGCGATGGCTGCGGCAGACTCAGGCCTTGTCGCCCTGCGCCAGCCGGGCCTCGAGTTCGGCGACCCTCGCCTCGAGCTCGGCCAGCTTCTGGCGGGCCTGGGCGAGCACCTCGCGCTGGACCTCGAATTCCTCGCGCGTGACCAGGTCGAGCTTGCCGAGGGCGCTGCCGAGCATGGCCTTCGCGTTCTTTTCAAAGTCGCGGACCGGGCTGTTGGCCGCGATTTCCGAAAGCTTGGCGCCGATTTCGTCGAGGAAGCGGGGAGTGCTCATGATCGCCTGCAGAAAGGTGTGAAAACGGCGCGAAGTCTAGCATGCGCGGGCGACCGCACCGGAAACGCCCCCCGCCCGAGCGTGCATGCACCACAACGGTGCGCCGCACCCCAGTTTCGTGCGCGAAAGCCTGCCGCAGTGCAGCAAAACCGCCCCGCGGCCCCGCCCGAACCCTGACCAAACGGGGCTTTCAACTAGCTGGCACACGATCTGCTTAAGGATGCTCGTCAGGCATTCCGACACCTCATACAAGGAGCAGATCATGACCAGGACCGCATTCGCCAGGAAAGTCGCCACCCCGCTCGTCGGCCTTCTCGCCGCGCTGCCCTTCGCTGCCAGCGTGCATGCGGAAGACAGCCCCTTCACCGCCAACGTCGGCCTCGTCTCCGACTACGCCTACCGCGGCTACAGCCAGACCGACGAGCGCCCGGCGCTGCAGGGCGGCTTCGACTTCGCCCATGACAGCGGCCTGTATGCCGGCGTGTGGGGCTCGAACGTGTCCTGGCTGTCCGACGGCAACAGCGATGTCAGCAACAGCCTCGAGCTCGACATCTACGGCGGCTACACGGGCACGGTCGGCGCCATCGGCTACGACGTCGGCCTGCTGCAGTACTACTACCCGGGCAGCTATCCGAAGCCCTACAACAGCCCGAACACGCTCGAGGGCTACCTCGGCCTGTCGTGGGAGTTCCTGTCCTTCAAGTACTCGTACGCCTTCACCGACCTGTTCGGCTACGACAAGTCCGACGGCAGCCAGTACTACGACCTCGGCGCTGCGGTCGACGTCGGCTACGGCATCACCCTGGCGGCGCATGTCGGATACAACGACATCAAGGGACAGGACGACTACACCGACTGGAAGCTCGGCCTCAGCAAGGAATACGGCGGCTTCAACGTCGGCCTGCACTACGTGGATACCGACGTGAACAACAGCGACCTCGCCGACGAGCGCGTGATCCTGTCGGTCAGCAAGAGCTTCTGACGCACCCCCCGGAAATACAAGGAACCGGAGAAAACCATGAAATTCATCGCCGCCATCATCAAGCCCTTCAAGCTCGACGAAGTGCGTGAGGCGCTCTCGGCCATCGGCGTGCAGGGCATCACCGTCACCGAGGTCAAGGGTTTCGGCCGCCAGAAAGGCCACACCGAGCTCTACCGCGGCGCCGAGTACGTCGTCGACTTCCTGCCCAAGGTCAAGGTCGAGGCCGCAATCCCCGACGACATCCTCGACCAGGCGATCGAGGCGATCGAGAAGTCCGCCTCCACCGGCAAGATCGGCGACGGCAAGATCTTCGTCTTCGATCTGGAACAGGCCATCCGCATCCGCACCGGCGAGACCGGCACGGACGCGCTGTAAGGGAGAACCACAAAATGAAAAAGCTCTTCGCACTCCTGCCGGCCGCAGCCCTGCTCGCCGGCGTATCGGGCGGCGCCTTCGCCCAGGACGCGGCCGCTGCGGCGGTCGAGGTCAACAAGGGCGACGTGGCGTGGATCATGACCGCCACCCTGCTCGTGCTGATGATGGCCCTGCCCGGCCTGGCCCTGTTCTACGGCGGCATGGTGCGCGCCAAGAACATGTTGTCGGTGCTGATGCAGGTGATGACGGTGTTCTCGCTCAACGCCCTGCTGTTCGCGATCTACGGCTACAGCCTGGCCTTCACCGAGGCGAGCCCGTTCATCGGCTCGCTCGACAAGGTCTTCCTGTCCGGGGTGACGATCGAGTCGCTCGCCGACACCTTCACCGAGACCGTGAAGCTGCCCGAGTTCGCCTTCATCGCCTTCCAGGCCACCTTCGCCGGCATCACCGGTGCGCTCATCGTCG
>JAREIX010000185.1 GCA_029286945.1 Thauera sp.
GGCGCGCGCGAAGGCGATGGTGGGGCGGTGCAGGCGCTCCTTGATGCGGCCGGCGACGATGCCGATCACGCCCTGGTGCCAGTCGGGCTCGAACAGCGCCACCGTGGCGCGGTTGCCGGCCTCGAATCCGGCGAGCCGTGCGAGTGCCTCTTCCTGCATGCCGGCCTCGATGCTGCGTCGCTCGCGGTTGAGCTTGTCGAGCTCCTGGGCGATGTTCATCGCGCGCCCGGCGTCGTCGGTGATCAGGCACTCGATGCCCAGGCTCATGTCGGAGAGCCGGCCAGCGGCGTTCAGGCGCGGGCCGATCATGAAGCCGAGGTCCATCGTGCTGGCGCGCGCCGGATCGCGGCCGGCGAGCGCGAACAGCGCGCGGATGCCCGGCTGCATTCGCCCGGCGCGCATGCGGGCGAGTCCCTGCGCGACCAGGATGCGGTTGTTGCGGTCGAGCTTGACCACGTCGGCCACGGTGCCGAGCGCCACCAGGTCGAGCAGCTCGGCGAGGTTGGGCTCCCTGGCGCCGGCAAAGGCGCCGCGTTCGCGCAGCTCGGCGCGCAGCGCGAGCATGGTGTAGAACATCGCGCCCACGCCGGCCAGGGCCTTGCTCGGGAAGTCGCAGCCGGGCTGGTTGGGGTTCACGATCACGTCGGCCTCGGGCAGCACGTCGCCGGGCAGGTGGTGGTCGGTGATGACCGTCGCCATGCCGTGGGCGCGTGCCGCGGCGATGCCCTCGACGCTGGCGATGCCGTTGTCGACGGTGATCAGCACCTCGGGCTCGAGCTGCGCGGCGATCTCCACCATGGCCGGGGTGAGGCCGTAGCCCAGGGTCACGCGGTCGGGCACGAGGTAATGCACGTCGGCGCCGAAGGCCCGCAGCGCGCGCATGCCGACCGCGCAGGCGGTGGCGCCGTCGCAGTCGTAGTCGGCGACGATGACCATGCGCGCGCCGGCCTCGATCGCGTCGGCGAGCAGGATCGCGGCCTCGGTGGTGCCGGTGAGCGCCTCGGGCGGCAGCAGGTTCTTCAGGCTGGTGTCGAGTTCGTCGGCGCGATGGATGCCGCGCGCGGCGTAGAGACGGGCGAGCAGCGGATGGAGGCCGGCGTCGGCGAGGCGGGCGAAGGCTTGCTGCGGGACGGCGCGAGGCTGGATGCGGGTCATCGGGTGTCGTGCGGGTTCGTGGGCGGTGCGGCGTCGGGCATCTGCAGCGGCGCAGGGGCCACGGATTTGAGCAGCGCGTCGAAGGCGTAGGGCTTGCGCCAGAACTTCCAGCGTGCGCTGCCGCGCAGGTCCAGATGTAGCGTGCCGCGGTCGCTCGGGGCGGTCAGGCGCAGGGCGTGGAGCTCGCCGCGCCGGAAGGCCGCGGCGAGGGGGGCGAACCAGTCGCGCTCGAGCGCCTCGAGGCCGCGACGCCAGGCATCGAGGTCGAGCTGCTGGGCGGGCTTGCGCAGTGCGTCGAGGACGACCAGGGTGTCCTGGGCGAGGGCGCTGCGCAGGTCCGGCACGCTCACCGGAACGCCGGCGGCGCGCGCGAGGCCGATGCTGATCGGGTCGGTGGCCTGGACCAGGCGGGCCGGCGCCTGCGGCGGCGTGTCGAGCGCGCCCGCACCCCACAGCCAGACGCTGTTGACCGCGCGCTGGCCGGCCGCTTCGCGGGCGCGGCTGCGGGCGTGGTTGTGCAGCACGATCTGCGCCTCGTTCATCGTGCGCTGCCACAGCCTGGCGTCCTCGCCCTCGGGCAGAAAGTGCTTGACCGGGCGTCCGGTCACGTCGTCGAGCGGGTAGAGCGTCACCGCGCTTGGCCGGTGCAGGCGCAGGTACCAGCGCGTGGGCGTGCAGGCCTCGAAGTGGCCGAGGTCGGCGAACAGGCCGTTGAGCTCGGCGACCAGCTCGGCGCTCTCGGCGGCGTCCAGCTCGTCGTCCGGAAACGCCTGCAGCAGCAGGTGCTCGCGTGCGAACGACAGGTTCACCGGGTCGGCGCACAGCCAGTGGCTGCCGGGCTCGGGCGCCGGCGCGCCGGCTTCGCCCAGGCGGCGCAGCAGGGCCATCGGCAGCGGGTCGCCGCGCAATCCGAACAGGCGCGCGAGCTGGCGGTCGTAGGGCTCGAAGGCCGTCACCCGCCGCTGGCCGCGGCCGAGCAGGTCCGCAAGGCCGTCGAGCGCGAGCCCGGAGGCCGGGCCGAGCAGGGTGGCGACAGGCCACAACAGGCCGGGAATCAGAAGCTGGATCTGCATCGGGAAGGCGTCGTCGGAAGCGCGCGAGTCTAGCACGCCCGACCGCAAGGACCGGCCGTGCACATCCCCGCCACGGCACACGCGAGCGCTTGACAGATCGAGGTGCAAAGGCTTCAATTGATTCAACAAAGACACTCAGGTGATTACCATGTCCGCCGTCAAGCCAAGCCCTTCCACGCGTGAACCCGCTGTCGCCTACGCCGCGCGCGGCGTGCTGGGCGGGGCCAGCATCGAGCACTATCTTCACGCCGCGTCCGCGCTCGAGCGCGATCACATGGTGCGCGCCGGTTTCGAGCCCGGGTCTCTGGATGCATTCGCCCACCGTTTCGGCCGCAGCGGGCGCAGCCTTGCGCAGCTGCTGGGGGTGGCGCCCGCCACCTACGACCGCCGTGTGCGCGAGGGCAAACCGCTGTCGCAGGATGATTCCGACCGCGTCGCCCGCCTGATCGATGTCGAGCGTGCGGCCGCACGCGTGTTCGGCGACGAGTCGGCCGCGCGCGAATGGCTCGCTGCGCCGGTGCCCGTCCTCGGTGGTGCGGTCCCGATCGAGCTGCTCGCCACCACGCCCGGACACCAGGCGGTCATGAACGCCCTGCGTCGGATCATGGCGGGTACGGCCGCCTGATGGCTGCGCGCATGGCCACCTTGTGGCGGCTGGCGCAGGACTGGCTGGACCTCGATACCGGCACCGTGCTGTGCGCGGCGGAGGACTTCAGCTGCGCGGGCCGCGGGGCGGCCGCGGTGGGCGGGCGCTGGAACAGCGTCGGCTCGGTGGTGATCTACCTTGCCGACAGCCTTGCCCTCGCCCAGCTCGAGAAACGCGTGCATACGCCCTTGCGCCCGCCGCGCGAGATGGTGGCGGTGGAGGTGAGCCTGCCGGCGGCTGCGCTCGAAGCGGCTGAAATCCCCGTCCTGCCGGCCGGCTGGAATGCGGACAACGTGGATTGGTCCGTCGGGCGCACCGCGACCCAGGCCATCGGCGACGCCTGGCTGGAGGAGGGCGCCACGCTGCTGTTGCGCGTGCCCTCGGTGGTGGTGCCGGCGGGCTGGAACTACCTGCTCAACCCCGCCCACCCCGACGGGCGAAAGCTGCGCACGCGGCGAATCGAGCATCGGCCCGATCCGCGCCTGTGGTGAGCACCCGCAGCGGCAAGGTGGTCTTCGTGGCGGCACTCAGGCCCCGCTGCCAAGGTCGAATGCAGCACAGCACCCTTGCGCGGAGGCCGCCATGACACCCGAGACCGTTGCCACCCTGATCGCCGAGATCGACGCCGGAGACCCGCTCGATTTTGCCGGCCTCGCGCTGGACGCGCGCGGCGCTCGCCTGCTGATGGCGACCCATTTCTGCGAGATCGATCGCCAGCTGGTGGAACTTGGCCTGCCCGCAGACCAGCGTCTGGAGATGATGGCCGCGATCGCGGCCCATTCGATGGTGGAGAACATGCTGCTGCATGTGTCGCGCCTGCGCAGCGAAAGCGAGGCTGCGGACTTCAGGGCGTGGATGCGGCGTCACGGCATCGGGGGCGCGGGCGGCTAGCGCGCGCGGCCCCCAGCCAGCCTTGATTCGCGGCGAAGGGGCCGCCGCAGGCCACCCCGCGCTGCGGGGAAGGCCAGGCGATATCGACGGCCCGCCGGACGTCGGCTGCGAGTTCGGCTGGGTCGCCACACTCAAGGACCATCTCAAGACGCGGCTCGAGCGCCGCCTGGGTATCTGCTCGAAGATATGCATGGACCAGCCCCTGGTGGCGGAGTCGCAACTGAGTACGCCGGTTCTGGAGGGCTGCAACGCCCGGCCGGGTTGCGGGCGGTGCTGTCGCGTGCCCGTCTAGGCGGATGCGGGCTGCGCGAGTCGATGCCCCTCCACGGCCTGTTGCGTCCGGGCGCGCCGGGCGGGCGGTGTTCCTCGCCGAGGTCGTCGTCCGAACGGACGGCGCCGAGAGCGGCGAGTGCGTCGTGGGTAGCAGTCTCCAGTGAGGCAACCGGTGGATCAGGCCATGCCCGGCCTGCGGCGCAGGGTCAGCAAGGCCAGGAGGCCGAGCCCAAGCAGCGCGGCCATGTCCGGCTCCGGCACCGTGGCAAGGAAACGTTCGCCGAGCAGCCGATGGGCGGCCGTCGTCGGATGCACGCTGTCGAAGAACAGGTAGCCGTCGCAGGCAGGCGAGGCGGTGAACACGCAGCCGTCGGTCACATTGTTGAATCCATAGCCGGCCGGATGGGTGATCACCTCGTCGAGAAAGGCGGCCGTGTCGAAGCTCATGAGGTCGAGACCGGTCCCGATGCCGGGGATGCCACCCACCCGCGCGAGGTCCAGCGCACCCGCGAGCGCGGTGTTGAAACCGGCCGACAGGATGTCGAGTCCCGATCTGAGTGCATCTGGCTGGGCAAGCCCGAAGGGCGTCTGTGCCAGATTGGGCATGTTGGGAATGAGGAAGTCGGTGGCGCCCAGGCTTGCCAGCAGCCCGACCGAGGTGATGAGGTTCGTCACGGCTGCGTTGGCGGCGGCGACCACGTCGCCGCCGGTGCTGAGCGCGTAGAAGAAATCGTTTGGCGCCGCCCACAGCAGGAACAACGAGCGTGCGGGGTCGAAGCTCGCGGGGCTCGCGGCAAAGCCGCCTACTTGTGCGAGCATGCCGGTGCTCGCAAGGCTGGCGGGCAGGGGGAAGGGCGACGCCACCAGGTGGTTGTAGTTGGTGAGGCCGCTCATGGCGCCGCCCACCGCGTAGTTGCTGCCGCCCGCGATCGAAGGGGCGAGGGCGATCCCCAGTCCATCCGCCAGATACTCGGCGGCGGTGGGGCCGTCGGAGAACTGCTGTGCGTAGGGCGGCGAGGGCGGCCAGGTGGCGCCGCTGAGCGCATACGCGTTGCCAATGTCGGAGAGGCTGTCCCCGAACACGTAGAGCGCGCTGTAGGCGGCATGGGCGGGCGAGGCGATGAAGAGCGCAAGGGCGAGGGTCAGCGTTCGCAGCATGGGGCCTCCCGGCGTGGAGAGCTTGCTTCGGTGGACATCGAAGGGGCGTTTGCCGGGGCATTACAGGCGGGGACAGGCGCTTCGGCAAGGGCGGGAATTCCCCTATCGGCTGCCGCGAGCCCGTGGTCGTCGGGCGCTGTGGGGAATGGGCGTGTGGCAGCGCTGTCGAAGTTCGCAGCGATCACCTTCTGCGCCGATACAATGGCGGCCATCATGCGTTCACAGCCCAGTTCCCTATTCCCCCACACCGTTCCCGACGCTGCGCTTCCCAGCATCCTCGCGGGCGCAGTTCCCGGCGCTCGCACCGCCCCCTTCCTGCCCATGTCGCGCGCCGAAATGGACGCCCTCGGCTGGGACGAATGCGACGTCATCCTCGTCACCGGCGACGCCTACATCGACCACCCGAGCTTCGGCATGGCGCTGGTGGGACGACTGCTCGAGGCGCATGGCTTCCGGGTCGGCATCCTCAGCCAGCCCGACTGGCAGTCGGCCGAGCCCTTCCGCGCGCTCGGCAGGCCGCGGCTGTACTTCGGCATCACCGCCGGCAACATGGACTCGCTGGTCAACCGCTACACCTCGGATCGCAAGATCCGCTCCGAGGACGCCTACACGCCCAACGCCGAGGCCGGCAAGCGGCCCGACCGCGCGGTGACAGTGTACGCCCAGCGCGCGCGCGAGGCCTTCCCGGACGCCAACATCGTCATCGGCAGCATCGAGGCCTCGCTGCGCCGCATTGCGCACTACGACTACTGGTCGGACAAGGTGCGGCGCTCGGTGCTGCCGGACGCCAAGGCCGACATCCTGCTGTTCGGCAATGCCGAACGCGCGCTGGTGGCGCTGACCCAGCGCCTGGCGGCGGGCGAGCCGATCGAGGCCATCCGCGACCTGCGCGGCACCGCCTTCATGGTGAAGCCGGGCTGGCGGCCGGCGCACGAATGGCACGAGGTGGACTCGCTGGCGCTGGACAAGCCCGGCCGCATCGACACCCATCCCGACCCGTATGCGATGGAGCCCACTGCGGCCGCGCCCAAGCCCGCGGCCGACGGCGCCCAGCCGGTGCGCATCGTGCCGGCGGCCGAGCGCCTCGCCGCGCGTCGCGCCGATCGCGCACATACCGTGATCCGCCTGCCGTCGTACGAGCAGGTCAAGGACGACGCGGTGATGTACGCCCACGCCTCGCGCGTGTTCCACCTCGAATCCAACCCCGGCAACGCGCGCGCGATGGTGCAGTGCCACGGCGAGGGCCCGGGCGCGCGCGACGTGTGGATCAACCCGCCGCCGGTGCCGCTGACCACGCCCGAGATGGACTTCGTCTACGACCGGCCCTATGCCCGCGCGCCGCACCCGAGCTATGGCGACGCGCGCATCCCGGCCTGGGACATGATCAAGTTCTCGATCAACATCATGCGCGGCTGCTTCGGCGGCTGCACCTTCTGCTCGATCACCGAGCACGAGGG
>JAREIX010000186.1 GCA_029286945.1 Thauera sp.
TTTCCGTATGGTAGCGCATGGCGACATGGTTTTCCGCACAATTTTGAGGCCATCCAGAGGTTGGTGCACATGACTGTTGCAGATAGGTCGCAAAACACTGGGTTTCCGGCTTACAACCCCTACCTGCTGACAAGATGACGAATAAATTACATTTGCGGAGCGAGTCAACAGGCCGGCCGCCATGTGTTTCAATCATGCAGGACGTCAGCTTGGTAGGTAGGGAGACGTTTTAGAATCGCAGCTAACCACTGCGCCATGGCTTTGATTCGGCCACCTCGAATCTAGCTGAGGCAAACTTGAGAGCAAGAAGTAGCAATGCACAGCAGAAAACACCTATCTGGCATTTTAATCCTGTTGGTTCCGGCTTCGCTTGCACTCGCCGAAGGGCTGCCAGGCGTTATCGTCAGTGCTTGAACCTGCGCAAACAGCGCACGGATCAGATCGTTCTTCTCGGCGTGGCCGAGTCGGTCGAGATCGGGCAGTTCATTCATGCCCTCTCTTATCGGCTCCGCCTGCCTGTCCTCAAACCCGGAATAGCGATGCTATTCCGGCCTACCTGAGTAGTTATCATGGGAGAAATCATGCTTGCGAAGACCAGTTCGCGTTTGTGGCTGCTTGCCGCGTTGAGCCTGGGCAGCCTCTTGGCGTTGGGCGGGGCCGGATTTTTCGGCCTGCATTACCTGCACGGCAGTTTGCGCTCGGCGCTCGAAACCGAGGGGCGGCAGATGGAGATACTGGTCGCCCTGGAGCGCGCGCAGACGCACTTGCACAGCCAGATGATCGGCTGGAAGAACATCCTGTTGCGCGGCCACGACAAGGCAACGTTCAACCGCCACGTGGCCGATTTCGAGCGCGAGGAGAAACAGGTGCAGGCCTTTCTCGCCAAGGGCGCCGAATTGATGGATGCGCAGCGGATGGCGACGGACGAAGTGCGCGACCTGCTGGCAACGCATCGCGCCATCGGCGAGAAGTACCGCAAGGCGCTGGCAACCTTCGATCCGTCGAATCACCTCGCCGGGCATGCGGTAGACGACCTGGTCGCGGGGATCGAAACCGGACCGTTGGCCAAGACCGAGGCCTTGCTGCAGAAGATCGAGAACCACGCGCGCAGCGTCGCCGCCGAAACCATGGCCCAGAGCGACGACCTTTACGGGGGGACCCTGCGCGTCTTCGGCATCCTCATCGCCCTGGGCGGCGGTCTTTCGCTGGCGGTGTCCTACGCGATCATCCGCAGTCTGCTGCGGCAATTGGGCGGCGAGCCCGCCGAAGCGGCGGCGATCGCGCGGCGCATCGCCGAGGGCGACCTCGCCTTTCAAGTCCAGACGTTGCCGGGCGATGCCGACAGCCTGATGGCGTCCATGCTGCGCATGCAGACGAGCATTCGGGACGCCGTCGGCCAGGTACGGCGCGGTGCCGATGCCCTGCTGATGTCGGCGCAGCAGCTTGCCGCGGCCAGCCGCGGGGTGGCCGCCAGTTCGGCGGAACAGGCGCAGGCGGCGTCGAACACGACGCAGGCGGTCGAGCAGATCACACAGCGCATCGGGCAGATCTCCGCAAGCGCGATGGACGCCGAGAGCATCGCCGCGCGCTCGGGATCCTTGTCTTCCGAAGGCGAGCGCATCGTCCTGGATGCCGCCAGGGAGATGGAGCAAATCGCCGCTACGGTGCAGCAGGCGGCATCGAGCGTGCAGCAACTCGGCGACGATTCAAAGCAGATTTTCGCCATTGTCAGTGCCATACGGGAGATCGCGGACCAGACGAACCTGCTGGCCTTGAACGCGGCGATCGAGGCGGCCCGCGCCGGCGAACAGGGCCGAGGTTTCGCCGTCGTCGCCGATGAGGTCAGGAAGCTCGCCGAACGAACCACGCAATCGACGCAGGAAATCACCGACATGATCAAAGGCGTCGAGGCCCTGACGGCCCGCGCCGTCGACGGCATGGACACCGGCACGAAGCGTGTCGGCGCCGGGGTGGAGAAGGCGGGCGAGGCGGCGCGTTCGATGGCCGACATGCGGCAGGGGTCGGCGGACGTCATCGTCGCCGTCGGCGCGATCTCGTCGACCCTGGCCGAGCAGCGGCAGGCCTCCGGGGCGGTGGCCGAAAACGTCGAACAGATCGCCCAGTTGTCGCGGCGCAACAGCCAGGCGGTGGAAGACATCGCCGACGCGGCGCGCCAGTTGGAATCGCTCGCGTCCAATCTGCAACAAGCCACGGCGAAATTCCTCGTTTAGCCGATCGCCGCCGGCGCGCCGCCATACAAGAAGGGAGACACAGCCATGCACGAGCACCACCCGATCACCGACCCCGTCTGCGGCATGACCGTCAAGCCGGAATCGCCGCACCGCTTCGATCACGCCGGCCGCGAGCCCGCGTTTGCCGGAAGGCGGTGCGCGCGGATTGGCTGCCTCGCCGTCCGCGAGAATGGCGTCGTAATCCTTGCGGCAGGACGCAAGGCGTTCGGGCGTCAGCACGCCGCCGGCCTGATCGACCTCATGGCAAGCGGCGACCAGCAGTTCGATCAGGCGGTTGGCCCAAGCCTGCCCCATCTCCTCGAAGGCGTAGGTCAGTTCCCGCAGGTGATGGGCGTTACTACCTCATATTTCAACAATTATTTTTCCATCTGCCCGACAGTTGGTCAGGTGAACTACGGGAAGCGCCAATGGACCCTAACGTCAACGAGCATCTGATCTCTTTTCTGACCAGCCTGGCCATCGGCCTTCTGATCGGGGTTGAGCGTGAACGCGCCGGTTCGGCAATGGGGTTACGAACTTCGGCCTTGGCCGCGCTGTTCGGCTCCATCGCCGCCCTCGTCGGCCAGAGCGTCGGGGCGCCGTGGTTTCTCCCTGCCGCCTTGCTGGCCATGACGGGCATCATGGTTTTCGGTCAGACCGCGACCGGGGAGAGCAAGAGCCACGCTGGCCCCACCACACGAATGGCCATCCTGCTTTCGTTCACCCTCGGAGCGATGGTTTGGCTCGGCCACGGTCGTTATGCTGTTATGCTAGCCATTGCTGCCGCAGCGCTGCTCCATTTCAAGGCCGAGCTGCGCGGCTTGAGTTCACGGATTACTTCCCGCGACCTGGTGTCGATCCTGCAGTTCGCTGCGCTGAGTTTTATCGTGCTGCCGCTCCTGCCCAACGTCGGTTATGGACCCTATGGCGCTTTCAATCCTCACCACGTCTGGATGATGGTCGTCCTGATATCCGGCTTGAGCCTCGCCGGCTATTTGGCCATGCGTGCGGTCGGAGATCGCTTTGGCCCGCCCTTGCTCGGTCTGCTGGGAGGACTGGTGTCGAGCACCGCGACTACCCTGGTGTACGCCCGTCATGCCCGCCAGACGCCGACCATGGCGCTGACGTCGTCGATCGTCATTCTCATGGCCAATCTGGTCTTGTCCGTGCGCCTGGGCATGATCGCCGTTGCCATCGCGCCCTCCTTGATGGCGACCCTTTGGCCAGTGTTGGTCGGCAACCTGGTGGCAGGCGGCTTGGCGGTACTGTTCGTCTGGCATCGTTCGCGGACGGGGGGGCCACTTCTTTTGCCGGAAGTTGCCAATCCGACCGAGTTACGGGTTGCGCTGAGCTTCGGTGCGATGTATGCCATCATTTTACTTTTAGCCTCGTGGCTGTCCGATTGGGCGGGAACCCGCGGGCTCTACCTGGCGTCCGCCGTGTCCGGGCTGACCGAACTTGATGCCATCGCATTGTCGACCCTGCGCCTGTTTGGGAATGGGAAACTGGGCGCCGAGGTAGCCGCTAACGCGATCGGCCTGGCGATTCTCTCTAACCTGTGCTTCAAAACTGGCCTCCTCGCCTGGGTCGCAGGGCGCGACTTCCTGTTGCGCTGCCTGCCTGGGATGATGGCTATCGGGATAGGCATTGCAATCGGCATGGGGTGGGTTGGCTATGCTTGACCAATCTCTCGTGTAGTTACGGCTTGCAGCTCTTCCTACGGCTCTGCGCCATGTCCGCTGATCTAAAGGGTGCTGTGCTACGCAAGCTGGGTGATGAGCCAAGATGGGCGGGACTGAGGTTCAGACGCGAGTTGCCCCTCTGGCTAACGGAAATTTCGGCGGTTCCGGCTTACAACCCCTCGGTGACGGTGGCCATGCCCTCGATGGCGAGCGCTACCAAGGTGGCGTAGCGGCGCTGCGGCTCGAACTTGGCGAGGTCGGCGGGCGTCATCTGGGCGCCCTCGCGAGCGATCTTCAGCAAGCGGTTCTGGTGTACCAGGCGCTCAATACCGGAAGGCAGATCGAGCGCCTGCCATGCCTTGAGGCGTCCGATGTGTTCAAGCATGTGCCGCGAGTTCGGCTTGGCCGGTGACTGGCGCAGCCAGGCCAGCCAGGTCGCCTTGCCGTTCTCGCGGCGCTTGAGCAGATCGTCGAGGCGGCGGCGATGCGCGTCCGACAGCGGTTCGGCCAAGGCGTCGTAGATGCGCCGGTTGGCGCGGGTGATCGCCTCGGCGCAGACGCGCTCGATCACATCGAGTGTCGGCAAGATGATGTGTTGGTGCCGCAGGGAGTCGAGGACACTGCCGGCCAGCACGATGCCCTTGTCGGTCTGCAAGGCCAGTGCGGTCGTGGCATGAACAGCCTGGCGATAGTGCCCCAAGCCGAACGGCTCCATGTCCAGGTACGCCCGCAGTTCGAGCAGGTGTTCGCGCCGGGTCTCCTCCCGTTCGGAATATTGCGGCCAACATGCCGGATCGAGTCGCAGGTGCCGTTCGATCCATTGCAGCAGGGGCCTCGGCACCTCAGCGTCCGGTAACAGGCCCTGACCGGGGAAGCGCAGCAAACACAACTGCACCGCGACACCCAGGCGGTTGGCCTCACCGCGCCGCTGGCGGATCAGTGACAGGTCGGATTCGCTGAAGGTGTAGTGTCGGATGAGTTCGTCTTGTGTATCGGGCAACGCCAGCAAGCTTTCGCGCTCGGCAGCGGACAGGATCGAACGGCGAGGCATGGTCAGGTTTCTCGCATGTACTGGTAAAGCGTTTCGCGGCTGATGCCGAACTCGCGGGCGAGCTTGGCTTTCTGCTCGCCCGCCGCGATGCGCCGTTTCAGTTCCTCGATCTTTTCGCTGTTCAGAGACTTCTTGCGCCCCCGATAGGCTCCGCGCTGCTTGGCGAGCGCGATCCCTTCGCGCTGCCGCTCGCGGATGAGCGCCCGCTCGAACTCGGCGAACGCGCCCATCACCGACAGCATGAGGTTCGCCATCGGCGAGTCCTCACCGGTGAAGGTCAGACTCTCCTTGACGAATTCGATGCGCACGCCGCGCTGGGTGAGCTTTTGCACCAGGCGGCGCAGATCATCGAGGTTGCGCGCCAGGCGGTCCATGCTGTGCACCACCACGGTGTCGCCCTCGCGCACGAAGGCGAGCAGCCGTTCCAGCTCAGGACGCTGGGTGTCCTTGCCCGACGCCTTATCAGTGAACAGCCGGTCCACCGAAACCTGCTCGAGCTGGCGTTCCGGGTTCTGGTCGAAGCTGCTGACGCGGACGTAGCCGATGCGCTGACCGTTCAAGGTGTACTCCTGAGGACAATGTGTCAGGAAGAAATTTATGACCCTTGGTGGCGTGTGTCAATCAATTCGGAAAGCAAGTCTATCCTGACGCTTTCGCGTCGGCTGGTCTGACGCCAGGTTAGGGTATGCTTCAAATTGACACAAAGGAGCGAAATACAGACATGCAAGACATCCGGGAAATATTCGAGAGGCACCAAGTCGGCATTTACTTCGCGGCCGTTGTGTTGGCTGCGCTTGTCGCTTTGCTCGTACCCGGCACGGCAGCGCTTGAGGGTGGCGTCAACCCGGCGCTTGCACTCATGCTGTTCGTGACATTCCTGCAAGTGCCCCTGGCCGACCTTGGCCGGGCCTTCAGTCGCGGCCGGTTCCTTGCCGCACTGCTCATTACCAATTTCATCGTAACGCCGCTCTTGGTGGCCGTATTGGTGCAATTCCTGCCATCGGACCCTATGGTGAGGCTTGGCGTGCTGCTGGTGTTGCTGACGCCTTGCATTGACTACGTGGTTACGTTCTCGCACCTCGGTCGTGCCGATGCGCGGCTGCTACTGGCGGCAACCCCTGCGCTCCTGGTTGTGCAAATGCTGCTGCTGCCGGTCTATCTCGGCCTGCTTCTCGGGAACGATGCCGCAACCCTCGTGCAGCCCGGCCCGTTCGTTCATGCCTTCGTCTGGTTGATCGCGGTTCCACTCGCCCTTGCTGGGCTTGTGCAACTATGGGCGGCTCGAAGCCTGGCCGGTGAAAAGACCTCAGCGGCACTTGGTCTATTGCCGGTACCAGCGACCGCCCTTGTCCTATTCGTCGTCGTCGCGGCCGTGGTGCCGCGGCTCGGCTCCGCGACCGATGCGGCCTTGGGTGTGATTCCCTTCTATATCGCCTTTGCTGTGATCGCCCCCCTGATCGGATGGAGCATCAGCCGGCTGTTCCGCCTTGATGCCCCCGCCGGCCGAGCCATCGCTTTCAGCGCAGGCACTCGAAATTCCCTTGTCGTGTTGCCGCTTGCTCTCGCTGTACCTGGGGCCATACCCGTATTGCCTGCCATCGTCGTTACGCAAACTCTTGTCGAGTTGCTCAGCGAGTTGGTCTATGTCCGCTTCCTCGCGAGACTCGGCGGTATTGATCCTGTTGCTTCGCAAACCTCCTCGTAGCCGAGCGTGGCAAATCTAGGGCCGCTACGACCGGCTTAGCGTACGATTTTTCCGTTTCGTGAGCTGACCCCACATCGGACGCAATGGGTGCGTCAAGTCATCGCAATCGGAACCACACGGTTGCCTCACCCCGCCCGGGGAGGGCAACCACGGCCACAAACTTCATGCCGGGGATGATCTTGAAGTGGCCTTGCACCTCGAATTTCTCCACGGCGGGCAATAGCGCGGTTTCGATCCTTTCCTTACCCGACAGCAAAGTGACTCTTGCGGCGCCTCCGGTGACGGCAACGCTCTTCCCATGATCGCGAAGGTAGAGTTGCAGCAGGGTTCACGTAGCCACGAGTTCATAGTCCACTTCATTGACTTCGGCCACCATGCCGCCATGTCGGGGCACATGGCCCTTGTCATGGTCATGCCCGCCTGCGGCGAAGACGCTGAAGGACACCAGGACGATCACCGTTGCAATGACAGAAGCGTGTTTCATGCGACCTCCATGACGAAGTAGAGAACCGCGGGTGGATCGGGTCTATCGGGCGAAAGCGCAGCGGTTCGTACCCTTCCGCCCCACACAGGATCAATGGGCGGGAGCGAATGTCTCCGCGGGTGGCGCCATTCGCCTCTCGCGTCCATGGGCGATGCGATACAGCGCCGGCAGCACGAGCAGCGTCAGTGCGGTAGACGACAGGATGCCGCCGATGACCACAGTGGCCAGCGGCCGCTGCACTTCGGCACCGGTACCGACCGCGATCGCCATGGGAACGAACCCGAGCGATGCGACCAGCGCCGTCATCAGCACAGGACGCAATCGCGTCAGCGCGCCCTCCCGGATCGCGTCATCGAGATCGAAGCCGTCATCGCGCAGACTCCGGATGTACGAGATCATCACCAGGCCGTTGAGCACGGCCACGCCCGACAGCGCGATGAAGCCGACACCGGCGGAGATCGACAGCGGGATATCGCGCAACCACAGCGCCAGGATGCCGCCGGTCAGCGCGAAGGGGACGCCGGTAAAGACCAGCAGCCCGTCCTTGACATTGCCAAACATCATGAAGAGCAACGTTAGGACAAGCAGCAACGCGACCGGCACGACGATCTGAAGCCGTTTGGCGGCCGACTGCAACTGCTCGAAGGTGCCGCCCCAGGTCGTCCAGTACCCTGTGGGCACCTGCACCGCCGTGGCGATCTTCGTTTCCGCCTCGGCGACGAAGGAACCAATGTCGCGCCCGCGCACGTTGGCGGTCACCACAACCCGACGTTTGCCGTTTTCGCGGCTGATCTGGTTGGGGCCGGGCGCAGACTCGATGCGTGCGACATCGCCCAGCCGGACGAAGCCACGCGCGCCGTTCTCGCCGGCGGGCACGCGGATTGGCAGACGGCGGATCGCCTCGAGGTCACCGCGAATCGCATCGGGCAACCGGACCAGGATGTCGAAGCGCCGGTCGCCCTCGAACACCGCCCCGGCCTCCTGCCCGCCGAGCGCAGCCGAGACGCTGTCCTGGACGTCGGCGACGTTCAGGCCGAGCCGGGCAATCTGATTCCGGTCGATCCGGACCGTCAGCATGGGCAGGCCAGTGGTCTGCTCCACCTTCACGTCGGCAGCACCCGGAACCCCCTCGAGCACGGCGGCAATGCGTTCTGCCGTCTCGTTCATGGTGTCCATGTCGTCACCGAAGACCTTCACCGCCACGTCGCTGCGAACGCCCGAGATCAACTCGTTGAATCGCATCTGAATCGGTTGCGTAAACTCGTAGTTGTTGCCCGGTATCTGACCGACCGCACGCTGCATCGCCGCGACCAGCTCACTCTTGGACTTCTGCGGGTCCGGCCACTGGTCCCGCGGCTTGAGCATCACGAAGTTGTCGGCGACATTGGGTGGCATCGGGTCGGTTGCGATCTCGGCCGTACCAATCTTGGCGAACACGTTGTCGACTTCGGGGAAGGCCTTGACCGTGCGCTCCAGTTGCACCTGCATGTCGATCGATTGGCTCAGGCTCGTGCCCGGAATGCGCAACGCATGAAGCGCGACGTCGCCCTCATCGAGGCTCGGGATGAATTCGCTGCCCATGCGGGTCGCCAGTAGCCCTGACAGCACGATGCTGACGCAGGCGATCGTCAGAACCAACGGCTTGCGCGCCATGACCCAGTCGAACGCCGGGGCGTAGCCGCGCTTGGCGATCGCCATGAGCCGATTTTCGGTCTCGCTGACCTTGCCGGACAGAAAGAGCGCAACCGCTGCGGGTACGAAGGTGACCGACAGAATCATCGCGCCCAGCAATGCGGTCACGACGGTAAAGGCCATCGGGTGGAACATCTTACCTTCGACCCCGGTCAGGGCAAAGATCGGCAGGTACACCACCATGATGATGAGCTGGCCGAAGAGCAGCGCCCGCCGCGATTCCTTCGACGCCACGAAGACTTCGTGAAACCGCTCGTTGCGCGTCATCGGCCGGTCGAGCGCAGCCTGCGCGTGGGCGAGGCGGCGCACACAGTTCTCGACGATCACCACGGCCCCATCGATGATGATGCCGAAGTCCAGGGCGCCCAGGCTCATCAGGTTGGCGCTGACCCGGTTCGTCACCATGCCGGTGAAGGTGAATAGCATCGCCAGCGGGATCACCATCGCGGTGATGAGCGCCGCACGGATGTTGCCGAGAAACAGGAACAGGATGGCAATGACCAGCAGAGCGCCCTCGGTCAGGTTCTTCTTGACCGTGTCGATGGCCTTTTCGACCAGGATGGTGCGGTCATAGACCGTCTTGGCGACGATGCCCTCGGGCAAGGTCTTGTTGATTGCCTGCAGGCGTGCGTCGACCGCCTTCGACACGTCGCGGCTGTTCTCACCGATGAGCATGAACACCGTGCCCAGCACCACTTCGCGGCCATTCTCGGTCGCGGCACCGGTGCGCAGCTCCTTGCCCAGGCCCACTTCAGCCACATCGCGGATGCGTATCGGGACCCCTTGGGCGTGGCCGACGACGATATTGGCGATATCGTCGATGCCGGCGACCTGTCCCGGTGCGCGGATCAGATACTGCTCGCCCCGACGCTCGATATAACCTGCCCCCACGTTGGCGTTGTTGCGCTCGAGCGCCGTGACCAGATCGCTGATGGCCAGCCCGTAGGACACCATGCGCTCGGGCAGGGGTGCCACCTGAAACTCCTTTGCATAGCCGCCGATCGTGTTGATCTCGGTGACCCCTGGGACGGTGCGCAATTGCGGCTTGATGATCCAGTCTTGAATCTCGCGCAGATCCATCGGTGTGTACGCGCTTCCGTTGGGTTTTTTCGCGCCCTCGGTCGCCTCGACCGTCCACATGTAGATTTCGCCCAGCCCGGTGGCGATGGGGCCGAGCGCCGGGGCGAGGCCGGCCGGCAGTTTGCTGCGGGCCTCCTGGATGCGCTCGTTCACCAGTTGCCGGGCAAAGTAGATGTCCGTGCCGTCCTTGAACACGACGGTGACCTGGGACAGGCCATAGCGCGACAGGGAACGGGTCTGCTCGAGATTGGGCAAACCGGCCATCGTGGTTTCGATCGGAAAGGTCACGCGCTGTTCGGACTCCAGCGGGGAGTAGCCGGGTGCTTCGGTGTTGATCTGGACCTGGACGTTGGTGATGTCGGGCACCGCGTCGATGGGCAGACGCTGATAGTTGTAGATTCCGACGCCGACCATGCCGAGCACGGCGAGCAGCACGAGCCATCGTTGATCGATGGCGAAGCGGATGATGCGTTCGAACACGAGCCTCTCCTCAAAGCGCCGCGGCGTCGCGTTCGCCGGTGCGAATACGGACCGCGGTGACGAGTTCGACGACACCGACCATCCCGTCGCCCGGTTGCCCCGTGCGTGCCGCCGCCGCGACCGCGTCGACGATGGCGGACGCGTCATCGTCCTGGCACAGGATCAGCAGCACGAGCACATCGTGTACGGTGAAGCCGGGGCAATGCGGGAGCGTTTCGAGCGCCGTCTCGACGGCGTCGAGGCGGTGGGGGCGAATCATGGCAGTGATCTGTTTCATGTCGGGGGCTCCCGGTCAGTGGTCGTGGCTGGCGCCGGCCTTGCCGAGCTCCGCCTTGATGACATAGCTGTTCTTCGCCGCGTAGCGCTCGCCCGCCTGCAGGCCTGCCAGCACCTCCACGTGTCGGCCGTCGCTGCGACCCAGTTCGAGCGGGCGCGCTTCGAAGGCGTCGCCGTAGCGGCCGAACACCACCTTCCAGTCGCGCAGATCCTGGACGGCGTCCACCGCGACCGCGACCGGCACCTTCGTTTCCGCGGCGACGACGGTGACGGACACCGGCAATCCCGGTCGCCAGACACCGGAGGGGTTCTGCACCACGATGCGGGCGATGCCGGTACGGGACTGCTCGCCGATCAGCGGGCTGATGAAGGTGACCCTGCCCGGCGCCGACGCGTCGAAGGCGCTGGCGCGGATCGTTACCGTCTGGCCTGCGGCGAGCGCACCCAGATCCTGCGCGGACACCGGCGCCTCCACCCATACCGACGACAGGTCCGAGACGGTGAAGACCGCGGCGTCCTCCTTGACCGCTTCGCCGACCGACAGGCGTTTGTCGGTCACGACCCCGTCGATCGGGGAGCGAAGCTCATAGCGCGTGAGTGCGCCGCCGCCCGAAGCAACGCTGCCCAGTGTGGCGAGCTTCTGTTGTGCGCTCTGTACGGCAATCTCGCCTTCCTGCATGACGGTGCGCGCCTGCAGCATGTCCTGCTCGGGCGAGATCTTCTCCTGCCACAACGTCCTTTCACGCTCGTAGGTGGTCCGCGCGAGTGCGAGACGACGCTGCGCGGCCAACAATTCGGTACGCTGGTCGGCGAGCAATTGACTGCTCAGCACGGCGAGCACCTGTCCCTTGCGCACACGTTCGCCTGCGCTGACCGCCACCGACTCCACCAGGCCGGCCAGCCGCGGGACGACCTGCACGGTACGATCACTGTTGTAGCGCACCTCTCCCAGTAACTCGAGCGCTGTTCCGATCGTGGCCGGCCCCGCTTCGGCGAGCTCGATTCCGGCGCCCTGGAGCTGTGCTTCGGTCATGGTGACGCGGGCCTCGACCTGTTCGTAGCCGAGCTGGTAGCGTTTTCCTTCGTAGTCCGCCTGTACCTTGACCGCAAAGGAGTGCGGCTCGGCCACGACCGCATCGCCCTTGAGGTAGTCACCTTCCTTGATGAAGCTGAAACGTTGCGGCGACTGCCCCAACCGCTCGAGGACAAGCTGGATCTGGCTCTGCGCGACATCGAGCGGCTTGCCATCCCAGTACGTGTAGAGCCGGAATTGAGGTTCCGCCCCGGTTTCGAAGATCGTCACCTCGATGCCGTAGCGGCCATCGGTGAGCAGCTTGCCGCCGTGTGGACCTTTGGCCGGTTCGGCGGCGGCCTCGTGGTGCTCTTCATCGGCATGCGAGGCATCGTCGGCGTGGTCGGTCGACTTGGCCTGACCGTGATGCTCCTCCTCGGCGTGCCCGGGCGCCTCCGGATGGGCGGCATGCCCATGTTCGTCAGTGACGGACTTGTTGCCATCGGTCGCAAGAATCGCTGCACCCAACGCGAGCCCGACGACAAGCACCGCGACGATCGCCCAGGGTGTGTTCTTCGGTTTGGTTTCTGCCATTTCACTCTCCAGTGCGCCAGACCGTTGCCGACGCGAGCGGGGTTTCGGTTGATTCGTCAAGGCCGAGCAGCCGGTCGAGGTCCGCGCGGGCGCGGTGGGTATCGGCCAGTGTGCGCAGGTACTGGCTGCGGGCCTGCAGCAGCGTGCGCTGCGCATCGAGCGCTTCGAGGAAGCTGAATTTCCCCAGCTCGAAGCCCTTCGCCGCCGCGTCGTAGGCACTTTGGGCGCCGGGCAGCACCTGCTCGGCGAAGAGCTGGGCTTCCTGGCGTAGCGACGCCAGGCGCGCACGGGTCTCCCGCGCTTCGGCCGACACCTGCAACTGGCTGGCGGAGAGTTCTTCCCGAGCCTTCTCCTCGCGCTTGAGCGCCTCGAGCAGGTTGCCCCGATTCGTATCGAAGATCGGCAACGGGACGGACAGGCCGAGGATGGCCTGGTTGCGCCCCAACTCTTCAGACCGCTTCGCGCCCAGGCTGACGGTGATGTCCGGGATTCGGCGCGCCTTCTCGAGTTCCGTCAGCGCCTGCCGTCGGTCGATCTCCAGTCGGGCGCGGCGCAGGGCCGGCGCGTTGTCGAGCGAGCGCTCGAG
>JAREIX010000187.1 GCA_029286945.1 Thauera sp.
AAGGCCTTGCAGCGCTTCCTCGACCACATCGAGAAGCACGACCGCGTGTGGGTGTGCCGCCGCGTCGACGTCGCCCGCCACTGGATCGCGCACCACCCCCACCACTCGGCACGCTGAGCGCGCCCGCACGCGCTGCGGAAGACCACGACAACAATGACGCAAGGAGACAGCCAATTGAACACGACACACGCCCAGACACGCCGCCGCCTCCTGGCCGGTGCAACGCTCGCGGCGCTGTCCGCGGCCGCCTCGCCGCTCGCCGCGCGCGCCGCAGAGCGCGGCGCCGGGGAGGGCGGCGCGGCGCCGGCGCCGCGGATCCTGGTGGTCAATCCGAACAGTTCCGAGGACTTCACGAAGTTGATTGCCCGTGAGGTCCGCCGCGCCGCCTCGCCGGGCGTGGAGGTGGTCGAGACGACCGCGCCCTTCGGTCCGCGCTACATCGGCACGCGCGCGACGGCGGCGATCGCCAGCCACGCGGCGGTCGATGCGCTGGCACGGGTGCTCGCCACCGACAGCCGTTTCGATGCGGCGATTCTCGCCGGCTTTGGCGCCCAGGGCGCGGTGGCGATGCGCGAGCTGGCGCCGTTCCCGATCGTGGACATGCTCGAGGCGTCGGCCTCGGCCGCCCTGTTGCTCGGCAAGCGCTTCTCGGTCCTGACCGGGGGCGAGCGCTGGGTGCCGATGCTGAAGGAGCGTTTCGACGAGCTGGGCTTGTCGAGCCGGGTTGCCTCGGTGCGCGCGATTCCGCTCACCGGCGCCGAGATCGCCAAGGATCAGCAGCGCGCCTTCACCCTGCTCGCCGAACTGTCGGAAACCTGCGTCCGTGAGGATGGCGCCGACTGCGTGATCCTGGGCGGGGCGGCGGTCGCCGGCATCCCGCGTCAGATTGCGGACCGGGTGAGCGTGCCGCTGATCGACAACGTGGCCGTCTCGGTGGCCATGGCCGAGCTGCTCGCCCGCAATGTCGGGCGCGCCAGGCCCGGTGGCGGTGCGCGGCCAGGCATTGACAGCGCCGGCCTGTCGGACGCCCTGGCGGCGGCGATCAAGTAAGCGGACAACACGAAGACAAGCACCGAGCGCGCGGCGACGGACGCGCGGCGCCGCGTATCCGGGCAGAACTGGAGACAGACATGGAAACCGAAAAGATCGACCTCAGGATCCATCACATGGATCCCAGCCTCTACAACTCGGACCTCGCGCCGCTGCCGCCCGCGCAGCGCAAGTGGGGCTGGTTCGAGATCTTCAACGTGTGGTCCAACGACATCCAGAGCCTGTTCGGCTACACGCTGGCGGCCACGCTGTTCATCTCGTACGGCCTCAACGGCTGGACGGTGTTCGCCGGCATCATCCTCGCCGGCATCATCGTCAACGTGCTGGTCAACCTCACCGGCAAGCCGGGCGTGAAGTACGGCATTCCCTACCCGGTCATCGCGCGCGCCTCGATGGGCGTGCGCGGGGCCAACTTCCCGGCGCTCATCCGCGGCATCGTCGCCATCTTCTGGTACGGCGTGCAGACCTACTTCGCCTCGACCGCGCTCGCGCTGCTGTTCAACGCGCTGCTCGACAACCCGGGCGGTGGCACCTTCCTCGGCATGAATGCGGTCGACTGGGTGTCGTACGCGATCGTGTGCGTGTTCCAGCTCGGCCTCTTCCTGCGCGGCTTCGACTGGATCACCAACTTCCTCAACTGGGCGGGCCCGCTGGTCTATCTGGTGATGATCGCGCTGCTCGGGGTGATCTGGTACAAGGCCGGCGGCGGCCTGGTCAATGAGCTCGGCAACATCTTCGACGGTCGTGGCGAGCACCCGGGCGGCCCGATCGCGGCCTTCGCCGCGGTGGTCGGCACCATGGTGGCCTACTTCGCCGCGGTGGTGATCAACTACGGCGACTTCTCGCGCTTCGTGAAGAGCGAATCGCACATGAAGTGGGGCAACTTCCTCGGCCTGCCGGTGAGCCTCGCCTTCTTCTCCTTCCTCGCCCTCTTCATCACCGCCGGCACCGCGGTGCTGTTCGGCGAGATCGTCACCAACCCGGCCGAGATGGTGGCCAAGGTCGACAACCTGGCGCTGACCATCATCGCCGCGCTCACCTTCTTCGCCGCCACCGTCGGCATCAACCTGGTCGCCAACTTCATCCCGGCGGCCTTCGGCCTGGCCAACCTCGCCCCGGCGAAGATCAGCGCGCGCACCGGCGGCATCATCACCGCGGTGATCTCGTTCTTCATCGGCGGCCTGTGGGTGGCGCTGATCAGCCACATCGGCATCGCCGGCTTCGTCGACACCCTGGGCGCGGTGCTCGCGCCGCTGTACGGCATCGTCGTCGCCGACTACTACCTGGTGCGCAAGCAGAAGCTCAACGTGCAGGACCTGTTCTCGGCCGAGCCGGGCTCCACCTACTACTTCGACAAGGGCTGGAACAAGCGCGCGCTGGTGGCGTTCTCGGTGGCCTCGCTGTTCTCGGTGGCCTCGGTGTGGACGCCGGCGCTGGCGGCTTGGGCGGGCTTCTCGTGGATGTTCGGCGCGCTGCTCGGCGCGGTGCTGCACCTGGCGCTGATGAGCCGCAAGGCGCCGGTCGTCGCGGTGCAGGCGATGTGAGTCCGGAGCGGCGGGGCGGGCAGCCCGGCGGGCGAGGGCCGCTGCACGCTGCTCGCGATCCGATACGCGCTATCTGCCCGGCCTTATGTCACCGCGCCTGCTGCGGTGCATAATGCGCCCCGCACTGTTGCGCGCCGCCGTCTCCCCGGCGGCAGCCCTTCGGCCGCGGCCCCCCGTCAGGGGCGCCGCGGCGTTTTCCTTTTGGAGGTCCGATGTCCACAACCGGCACGCCCCGCATGGCGCTCGTCGCGCTGGCCGCGCTGTCCCTGATCTGGGGTTACAACTGGGTGGTGATGAAGCAGGTCATCCAGTACGTCGATCCATTCGATTTCTCCGCGATCCGCACCCTGCTGGGCGCTGGCACCCTGTTCCTGGTGCTGATCGTGCTGCGCCGGCCGCTGTCGCTGGTGGCGGCGCGCCAGGTGGTGCTGCTCGGCGTGCTGCAGACCGGCGCCTTCACCGCGCTGATCCAGTGGGCGCTGGTCGCGGGCGGGGCGGGCAAGACCGCGGTGCTGGTGTACACGATGCCCTTCTGGGTCATTCCGATGGCGTGGTGCATGCTTGGCGAGCGCGTGCGCGGGCTGCAATGGGCTGCGATTGCGGTCGCGGCAAGCGGGCTGGTGCTCGTGCTGCAGCCGTGGGCGATGGCGGGCAGCGGTTTCAGCAACTTCCTCGCGGTGGCCGCAGGCATGACCTGGGCGGCCTCGGCGGTGGTGGCCAAGCGCATGCGCCGCGACCACGACTTCGACCTGTTGTCGCTCACCGCCTGGCAGATGCTGTTCGGTGCGCTCGCGCTGGTCGTGGTGGCGATGCTGCACCCCTCGCGCCCGATCGATCCCACGCCCTACTTCTTCGGGGCGCTGCTGTTCAATGCGGTGCTCGCCACCGGGCTGGCGTGGCTGCTGTGGTTGTACGTGCTGCAGCGCCTGTCGACCGGCATGGCGGGCCTGTCCGCGCTCGGCGTGCCGATGGTGGGCGCGCTCGCCGGCTGGATCGAGCTCGGCGAGCGCCCGAGCGCGGTCGAATTCACCGGCATGGCGCTGATCGTGGGCGCGCTTGCGATGCTCAGCCTGTGGTCGCTGGTGCAGTCGCGCCGGGCCGGGGGCTGAGCCTGCGGAACTGAGGGTGGGGCACTGAGGGCAGGCCGTCCGCCGCCTTCAGCGCACCAGGCCGAGGATCGCTTCCGGGATCTGCGTCAGCGGCACCACGCGGTCGACGCCGCCGAGGCGGATCGCCTCCCTGGGCATGCCGAACACCACGCAGGTCGATTCGTCCTCGGCCACCGTGCGGGCGCCGGCCTCGTGCATCTCCCTGAGCCCGCGCGCGCCGTCGTCGCCCATGCCGGTCATGATCACGCCGACAGCGTTCTTGCCGGCGAACTTCGCGCACGAGCGGAACAGCACATCCACCGAGGGCCGGTGACGGTTAATCAGCGGCCCATCGACCACCTCGACCGTGTATTGCGCGCCGCTGCGCGCCAGCATCATGTGCTTGCCGCCGGGGGCGATCAGCGCGCGGCCGGGCATCACGCGGTCGCCGTGGCGCGCCTCGCGCACCTCGAGCGCGCACAGGCTGTTGAGGCGCTCGGCGAACATCGCGGTGAAGCGCTCCGGCATGTGCTGGACGATGACGATGCCCGGGCACACTGCCGGCAGGCGGGTGAGCACCGCCTCCAGCGCCTGGGTGCCGCCGGTCGAGGTGCCGATGGCGATGATGCGCTCGGTGGTGCGCACCATGTTCGAGCCGCTGCCCAGGCCGGCGCCGAGCATGGCGTCGGCGCTGAGCTTGGGTGCCGGGTTGAGCGGCGTCGTGGCGCGCGGCACCAGCCGGCTGGCGTTGGCGCGCGCCGCCGCCTTCACCGCCTGCACCACGTCGTTGGCGCTGTCCTCGAGGAACTGCTTCACGCCCATCTTCGGCTTGGTGATGATCGCCGCCGCGCCCGCCGACAGCGCCTGCAGGGTGGCGGCGGCGCCGCTCTCGGCGAGCGAGGAGCAGATCACCACCGGCGTCGGGCGCTCGGTCATGATCTTCTTCAGGAAGGTGAGCCCGTCCATGCGCGGCATCTCGATGTCGAGCACGATCACGTCCGGCCACGCGCGCTGCATGTGGCTGATCGCGAACAGCGGGTCGGAGGCGGCGGCGATCACCTCGATGCCGGCGTCGCGCTCGAGCGCCTGGCGCACCGTCTGGCGCACCACCGCCGAGTCGTCGACGATCATGACCTTGATGCGGGCGCTCATCGGCCGTGCTCGCTGCGCGCGGGGTGGAGGGCGCGCGGCGCCGCGCGGTTCAGCCGGTGGCGCTCGAGCTGGGTCTGCGCCTGGGGCCGGCAGTAGAGCGTCGGGCGCAGCGCGCTGAGCTCGTCGCTGATGCCGGTCAGGGTCTCCGAATGGCCGACGATGAAGGTGCCGTCCTCGCGCAGGTGGGGAACCATGTTGCGCACCACCTTGCGCTTGGTGTCGTTGTCGAAATAGATCATCACGTTGCGCAGGAAGATGACGTCGAACTGGCCGAGGTCGCGGGTCTCGGGGGCGATCAGGTTGATGTGACGGAAGTCCACCCGCTCGCGCAGCCTGGGCACGACCAGGAAGTTGCCCTCCTGGCTGCGCACGCCCTTGAGGCAGTACTTCTTCATCAGCTCGGGCGGGATGCCGCGGCCGCGCTCCATCGGGTAGAGCCCGGTCTGCGCGCGCTCGAGCACGGTCAGGCTGATGTCGGAGGCGACCACCTCCCAGCTTGCGCCCAGGCCGAGCGTCTCGGCGAGCACCATGGCGATGGTGTAGGGCTCCTCGCCGCTCGAGGAGGCGCCGCTCCACACCCGGAACGGGCGGCCGCGGCGGCTGGCGGCGAAGTCCTGCAGGAAGTCGAAGTGCGCCGCCTCGCGGAAGAAGTAGGTCTCGTTGGTGGTCAGCAGGTCGACCATCAGCTGGCGTTCCTGCGGCTGCTCGCTGCTGGTGACCATCTTGTAGTAGGCGCCGAAGCTGTCCAGGCCGTAGTGGCGCAGGCGGCGCGACAGGCGGCCGGCGACCAGCGGCTTCTTGCTGTCGGCCATGTTGATGCCGGCCAGCCGGTAGATGAGCTTCTGGAAGAGGGCGAATTCCGCGTCGGTGAGGCCGTTGTTGTCCATGTCTCGGGTAGGGCGCGCGCTCAGAAGAGTTCGATGTTCGATTTCGGCGCCGGCCGCTTGAGCGATTCGGCATAGGCTTGCTCGGCCTTCGCCACTTCCTGGGCGCTCGCCATGGTGGTCGTCATGCGCCGGCACCAGGCATCGCCGGTGGCGGGCACGAACAGCAGCTTGCGCGAGCAGGCGCCGAGGAAGTCCGAGGCGACCAGTTCGATCCCCTCGCGCTCGAGCCACTCGCAGGCGAAATCGGCGTTGCGCTTGCCGATGCCCGAGGCGGCGATGCCGCTGATGATGGTGCCGCCGCCGAAGGCCTTGGCCTTGATGCGGTGGCGGGCGCCGCCGCGACCGAGGATGCCGTTCAACAGCACCTCCATCGCGTAGTCGCCCGACAGCAGGGAGTCGACGTCGACCCCGCCCTCGCGCCTGCGCATGTTGGGCAGCATGAAGTGGTTCATGCCGCCCACCCCCACCGCGGGGTCGTACATGCACACCGCCACGCAGGAGCCGAGCAGGGTGGCGAGCGGGCGCTGCATGTCGACCGCCCACTCGCCGGGCGAGATGCTCTGCGCCCGGCGCTCGATCTCCTGCGGCGACAAGGTGTGCCAGCTGATCATGGCGCGTGTCCGCTGATCGCGCCTCAGGCGGCCCGCAGGCGGCGCCCGCCGCTGGCGTCGTCGAGGATGAAGAAGTCCATCAGCTCCTGCAGCTGTCCGGCCTGTCCGCCGAGCTCCTCGGCGGTGGCGGCGAGCTCCTCGGAAGCCGAGGCGTTCTGCTGGGTGGCCTTGTTCAACTGGCCCATGGCGTTGTTGATCTGGCCGACGCCGGCGGTCTGCTCCTGGCTGGCGGAGGCGATCTCCTGCACCAGGTCGGAGGTCTTGTTGATCGAGGG
>JAREIX010000372.1 GCA_029286945.1 Thauera sp.
TTCGCCACGCTCAAGCTGCTGCGCGATGCCGGATGCCGTGTCGAGGTACCGGACGCGCAGACCTGCTGCGGCCAGCCGGCTTTCAACAGCGGCGACACCGCCGACGCGGCAGTGCTCGCCCGCCATTTCATCGAGACCTTCGAGGGCTACGACTACGTCGTCGCGCCTTCCGGCTCCTGCGTCGGCATGACGCGGGCGCACTACGCCGAGGCCCTGGCGGACGATCCCGCTTGGGCCGAACGCGCACGCCGGCTCGGCGAACGCACATACGAACTCATGAGCTTCCTGGTGGACGTGATGCACTTTGCGCCCGCCGATGTGAAGCTCGACACCAGCTTCACCTACCACGACAGTTGCTCGGGCCTGCGCGAGCTCGGTGTGCACGACCAGCCGCGCGCCCTGCTCGACAAGGTGTCCGGGCTCACGCTGAAGCCGCTGGAAGGCAACGACGTGTGCTGCGGTTTCGGCGGCACCTTCTGCGTCAAGTATCCGGCGATCTCGAACGCGGTCGTCGGCGAGAAGGCCGACGCCATCGAGCGCAGCGGCGCGAGCCTGCTGCTCGGTGGCGACCTCGGCTGCCTGATGAACATGGCCGGCAAGCTCAAGCGCAAGGGCTCGAGCGTGCGCAGCTTCCACGCCGCCGAGGTGCTGGCCGGCATGGCCGGCGGTCCGGCCATCGGCGAGGAGCGCTGAGCCATGCAGGAAGCAACCCTCTCCTTCAAGGCGCGCGCCAAGGAAGCACTGGCGGACCCGACGCTCAAGATCGCGATCGATCGCACCACCGGCACGGCCGAGCGCAAGCGCGCCGTGGCGATGACGCAGTTCCCGCAGTTCGAGGCCGCTCGCGAGCGCGGCAAGCGCATCAAGGACCACGTCATCGCGAACCTCGACCACTATCTGCTCGAGTTCGAACGCAACGCGATCGCCTCCGGCGCCAAGGTGCACTGGGCGAGGACGGCCGAGGAAGCCTCGCAGATCGTGGTCGCGCTGTGCAAGCAGGCCGGCGCCAAGCGCGTCACCCGCGTCAAGTCGATGCTGGGCGAGGAGATCGGCCTGCCCCACGCGCTCGACGAAGCCGGGATCGAGCGGGTCGAGACCGACCTTGCCGAGCACATCGTGCAACTCGGTGGCGATCGGCCGTCACACATCGTGTGGCCATCGATGCACCGCACGCGCGAGCAGGTCTCGGAGATGTTCAAGCGTCTGCATCGTGCGCCACACCAGGAGGAAACCATCGAGGCGATGGTCGACAGCGCGCGCCGCGAACTGCGCGACAAGTTCCTGACCGCCGACGTGTCGATCTCGGGCGCGAACTTCCTCCTCGCCGACACCGGCGCCACGTGCACGGTGACCAACGAGGGCAACGCATCGAGAAGCTCGTTCCCAGCATGGGCCACGCGATCGCCATGCTGCGCCTGCTGGTGCGTTCGGCGACCGGGGCGGACGTCACCCAATACACCACCTTCCATTGCGGTCCGAAGCAGCCGGGCGACCGCGACGGGCCGGAAGAATTCCACATCGTGCTGGTCGACAACGGCCGCACGCGGATGCTGCGCGAGGGCATGAAGGAAATGCTGCGCTGCATCCGCTGTGGCGCCTGCATGAACCACTGCGTGGTGTTCCGCCAGTTGGGCGGCCACGTCTATGGCGGCACCTATCCCGGGCCGATGGGCGCGGTGCTGACCCCGGTGTTCGACGGACTGGAGAAATCCCGCGACCTGCCGCACGCGTGCACCATGAACGGCAAGTGCCAGGAAGTGTGCCCGGTGGCCATCCCGCTGCCGACCCTGCTGCGCGGCTGGCGCGACCGCTCCTGGCGCGAGGGGCTGGAGCCCAGCGCCGTGCGCTTCGGCCTCGGCATCCACACCTTCGTCGCCGCCCGCCCGCGTCTGTACCGGCTGGGAACCGCGATCGCGATTCGCGTCATGCGCCTGTTCAGTCGTGGCGGCGTCATCAAGGGAATGCCAGGGCTGGGCGCCTGGACCGCCTACCGCGAGTTCCCGGCACCGGCAAAGCGCACCTTCATGGAAATGTACAAGGATCAGGAGAAGGGCCAATGAGCGCGCGCGACACTATTCTCAACGCCATCCGCGGCGGCCTCGGCAACACCGAGATCCATCCCATGGCCGTGCGCCGCGAGGCTGACGCGCTGTTGCAGGGCCTGCCGTCCATCCGCCCGCCGCTGCTGGAAGATGGCTTGGTGGACGCCTTCATCGCCCGTGTCACCAGCCCGAAGGTGGCCGCCACCGCCGAGTGCATCGGCAGTGCGAGCGCATTGCCGGCGGCCGTCGGACGCTACCTCGTGGCGCGCGGGCTGCCTGCGGTCGTCGCCTTGCAGCCCGCCGCAGCGCTCCAGGCCCTCGACTGGTCGGGGTTCGAGACCCGCGACCGGGTGGCGCCCGACGAGACCATCGCGATCGGTTTTGCGCGCTGGGGGATCGCCGAGACCGGCTCGCTGGTCTTTCACTCGGGCGCCGATACGCCGATCCTCGCCAACTTCCTGCCCCTGCATCACCTCGTCATGGTACGGGCGGACACCATTCTCCCCTTCCTGGACGACTATGCCGCGGCCACTGCCGGCCAGTGCCCTCCGCGCAACGTCAACATCGTCACGGGTGCCAGCGGCACTACGGACATCGAGGGCAGCCTCGTGCTGGGGGCGCATGGCCCGCGTTTTCTGCACGTGGTGATCGTCGGAACGCCCGACAGCAGCGAACAAGTGAAGGCGTCGCGCCAAGTCAGCTCTGTGCTGGTGCGGCATCAAGACGTCTCCACCCCA
>JAREIX010000188.1 GCA_029286945.1 Thauera sp.
CGGTCTGCACCAGCACTTCCTTGTTGCCCGCGACCAGGCTGCCCGCCGGCTGCGAGGCGTTGGCGAGCTGCAGCGCGCCGCGCAGGTCCTGCGCGGTGATGCCGTGCGCGTTCATGCGCTCGGTGTCCATGTCGACCCGGATCACGTGGCCGGGGCCGCCGATGGTGGCCACGTCGCGGGTGCCGGGGATGCGCTTGAGTTCGGTCTCGATCGCGCGCGCGACCTGCTGCAGCGAGAACGCGGCGCGCTCGGGGTCGGCGGTCCACAGCGTGAAGCTGACGATGGGCACGTCGTCGATGCCCTTGGGCTTGATCAGCGGCTTGCCGACGCCGAGCTGCGGCGAGAGCCAGTCGGCGTGCGAATCCACCGTGTCGTAGAGCCGCACCAGCGCGGTCTGGTTGGGCACGCCGACCTCGAACTGCACGGTGATCACGGCCATGCCGGGGCGCGACACGGTGTAGACGTGCTCGACGCCGGCGATGCGCGACAGCACCTGCTCGGCCGACCGTGCCACCAGGGCGTCGACGTCGCGCGCCGAGGCGCCCGGAAAGGGCACCAGCACGTTGGCCATGGTGACGTCGATCTGCGGCTCTTCTTCCTTGGGCGTGATCAGGGTGGCGAAGATGCCGGCCAGCAGCAGCACGAGCGCCAGCAGCGGCGTGATCGCGTTGCGCTGGAAGCCGGCGGCGATGCGGCCGGAGATGCCGAGGCGGTTTTCCATGGTCGCCTCCGGGCTCAGCGCGCGGCCGCGGCCGCGCGGGCCTGGATGCCGGCCTGGACCGGATCGAGGGCGAGGGTCTCGTCACCCTTGAGGCCGGACAGCACCTCGACCGCCTCGCCGCCGGGCAGCGTGCGGCCGAGGCGGATCTGGCGCAGCGTGAAGCCGCCCTGGCCGTCGGCGGCGTACACCGCGGTGAGTTCGCCGCGGCGCAGCACCGCGGCGGCGGGAATCACGACCGGCCCGGAGACCGCTGCAGGAGCCGCGGCGCCGTGGAAATGCACGCGCGCGAAGCTGCCGGGCCGCAGGTCCGCGGTGCCGGCCGGCAGGTCGACGCGCACGCGCACGGTGTGGGTGCGGGCGTCGGCGGCTGGCAGCACGGTGACTGCGGCGGCCTCGATCATGCGTCCGCTCGCCGGGAGTTCGACGCTGGCACGCAGGGGGGGAGCCCCGAGCTCCGCCAGGCGCTGCGGCGCGAGATCGGCCACCGCGCGCATCTGCGCCGGGTCGTACACGGTGAGGAGATTGCGCCCCGGCTGGGCCATCTCGCCGACCTCGATGTGACGGGCCGCGACCACGCCGTCCACCGGCGAGACCACCTCGGCATGGCCGCGCACCGTGGCCGCCTGCTCGCGCTGGGCGCGGGCGGCGCGCAGCTGGGCTTCGGCGGCTTCGAACTGCGTGCGTGCGCCATCGAGCGCCGACTGGCTGAGAAACCTGCGCTCGACCAGGCTGCGCGCGCGCGCGTACTCGGCACGGGCATTGGCGAGCGCGGTCTGCGCCTGGGCGATGCCGGCCTCGGCCGCGGCCACCGCGGCAGCGGCTTCGGCGGGATCGATGCGGACGAGCAGCTGTCCCTTGCCGACCCGGTCGCCGGCGTCGGCGCCGAGCGCGATGATGCGGCCCGGGATCTGCGCCGCCGGCGTGGACTGCCGCACCGCCTCGATCGTCGCCTCGGCGGCGACCGTTGGCATCAGCGCGCGCGACGCGACGCGCACCGTCGGCACCTCGGCGTGGGTGGGCGGGCCGTAGGCTGCGAGCGCGGCCGCGAGCAGGAGTCCGGCGCGGACGCGGGACGCGCGGACGGGGCACGAGGGCACAAGGGTGCGGAGCGCGATGGGCTTCATGTGTATAAGTATATTCTTATACAATCACTGGTCAAGCGCCGTGCACCCGCGCAGGGCGACAGAAGCCATTCGCGGGCACGCCCGCGGACAGGGCACCGGGCCGCAGCCCGGAACGGCGATCAGCCCAGGCAGCTGGCCGCGTAATCAGCCATCGCGCGCACCACCGGCTCGGCCTCGCCGGCGGCGGTGGCGAGCGTGATCTCGCAGCCCGGATGGGCGGCGCGGGCCGCCTCGAGCAGCACCGGCAGATCGCGCTTGAGGTGGCCGCCCTGGGCGAGGAAGACCGGCACGACCGCGACCCGGCGCGCACCCGCCTGGGCCAGCGCGGCAATCGCCTCGGGCAGGGTCGGGCTCATGAACTCCAGGAAGGCGAGCTCCACCTGCGGCGCCTCGGGACGACCCAGCAAGGTGTCCCGGATGCGCCGCATCGGGCCTGCCCACTCGGGGTCGCGGGCGCCGTGGCCGAACAGGACGATGGCGGAATCGGTGCGGGGCGCGACGGTCATGAGGGAATCTCCATAGGGGTGGTGGCCGCGTGCTCGAGACGCCGCGCGCCGGCCCGCAGCAGGTGGTCGAGTGCGCGCGCCGCGCAGAACAGGCCGACGCTGGCGGTGACCGCCATGCTCGAGCCGTAGCCCGCGCACGCCAGCCCGTGCGGCGCGGGCTGCGACGCATCGGCGTGAGCATCGACGTCGCAGGCCTGGACCGCCGGAAAGCGCAGCGGTTCGGTCGAGAACACCGCCTCGATGCCGAACTTCTTCTTCGGATCGCGGCTGAAGCCATGCTCCTTGCGCAGGCGCGCGCGCACCTTGGACAGCAGCGGGTCCTGCAGCGTGCGCGCCAGGTCGTCGACGCAGATGCGTGCCGGATCCAGCTTGCCCCCCGCCCCGCCGGCCATCACCAGCGGCATGCGGCGCTGGCGGCAGAGCGCGGCGATCGCGACCTTGGCGCGCACGTTGTCGATGGCGTCGACCACCACGTCGAAGCCCTGGATCAGCGCGCCCGCGTTGTCGGGGGTGACGAAGTCGTCCACCACCTCGACCCGGCAGCCCGGGTTGATGCCAGCGATGCGCTCAGCCATCGCCTCGACCTTGGCCATGCCGAGCGTGGCGTCGAGCGCGTGGGCCTGGCGGTTGATGTTCGATTCGGCGACGTGGTCGAGGTCGATCAGCGTGATGCGGCCCACGCCGCTGCGCGCGAGCGCCTCGACCGCCCATGAACCCACCCCGCCGACGCCGATCACGCAGGCGTGCGCCACCGCCAGGGCGTCGATCGCTCCGGCGCCGTAGAGCCGGTCGATGCCGCCGAAGCGGCGCGCGGGGTCGATCTCGGGCAGCATCGCCGGCGCGCCTCAGGCGGATTCCGCTTCCGCCACGCGCAGGCTGTCCAGCCACACGCCCAGCCCCTGAGCGTTGAGCTCGAGGTCCATGCGCAGCAGCTCGAGCGTGTCTTCCTCGTTGAGCGCCCAGTTCTGGCGCGTCGCCTCCTCGCGCACGATCTGCTCGAGCCCGGCCAGGATCTCGACGTGGCGGGCGACGCCGGTGCCGCGCGCGGCCGAGGCCACCGCGACCATGGTGTCGATCAGCCGGTGCAGGTCGGCGCCCAGGCGCTCGACGTCGCCGACGCGGCTGAAATGGGTCAGGTACATCGCCTGCGGATGCATCGCCAGCATGCGGTCGATCGAGGCGTGCATGGCCTGCGGCTCGAACTGGGTCGGCGTGGTCGTCGGCATGATGAAGGGCCGGCCGTCCACGTCGAGCTCGCGGTAGGACAGGCCGAAGGTGTCGCCGGTGAAGAAGGCGCGCGCGCTCGCGTCCCAGATGCAGACGTGATGACGGGCATGGCCGGGCGTGTCGAAGACGCGGAAGCTGCGGCCGCCGAGCTGCAGCTCGAGACCGTCGGTCGCCGGCACGATGCGCTCGGCCGGCACCGGCACCAGCATGCCGTAGAGCTCGTAGGCGCGCTCGGCGCCGTAGACCGCGCAGGTCGCCTCCCACAGCCGGGACGGATCGACCATGTGGCGCACGCCGCGCGGATGCACCAGCAGGCGCGCCTGCGGCAAGGCGCACATGAGACTGCCGGCGCCGCCGGCGTGATCGAGGTGGATGTGGGTCAGCATGACCCAGTCCACCGCCTCGGGCGCGACACCGAGCGCGGCGAGCGCACCGAGCACGCGCGGCACCGAAGCGTTGCTGCCGGTATCGACGATCGCCGCGCGGCCATCCTGCACGACGATATGGATCGCGGCGAGCTGCGGGCGGCCGTAGCCGGAATCCACCGCATGCACGCCGTCCGCGTAACTGATGAGTTCCTTCATGATCCCTCCTTCCCTTGCCGATCTGGGGTCGGCTCTCCCGCTTTCAATGCCTCGCAGGCCGCCGGCCGCCGCGCGTGCAACGCGCTCGCGGGCGGGGCGCGATGAACCGTCAGAAGGGTTATGTATACCTGAGAGCAGCAGCCACAACCGCGTGAGTGAGTGCCACTCCCAACAACCCCGTTCCTCGCACGCGAACCCCACAGATCCGACAAGGGCGTTTTGTCCGGTTTTCTGTGCGGTTTTCCCCTTTTCGACCCTGAAATCTTTACAAACTGGAAACGGCCGACAGCCCGCCCCGCCTGAAAACCATCCATTTTCCCACATCACACGACAACCGCTCTACCCAGCCCACACTTCGATACAGCGTCACCCGAGACACCCCGATCGTCCTCGCCACCTTGCCTGGCTACACTCCCGACTCGAGCATTCGCATCGTTGCCCTGGTTTTCGATTCCTCGACTTCAGCCTTCCTGCCTCCGCCACTGTCACGTGCGTTTCCGCCAAGCGGTGACAACCACGTTACACCCGCATATCGAACGCCACGTGGGCCAGGCAAACTCCTGGCGCCTACCCCTCCTCAGCAGCCTGGCTACGACCTAGGCTGTGTCAGAACCTGCAAAGCGCGAGACTTATCGCAAGAAACTCCCACCCGAAGCCGGTTAACGGATTCTAATCTTCATCGATTACCCACCTGATACCTTATCAGACGTGAAGGCGAACTAAGATTTCCCACGCCGTCCCGTCACGGATGGGTTTTGACACAGCCTGGACCCGATGCTGCAGTCGACCTTTGAGGAAAGCTGTCGCTCAACGCAAAAGTAAACGGCGACCCATAGGCAGGCGCAAGCCACCCGCGTTGCCGTCCGCGCTGACCGATCTGTTACACCTCGCCACCCTTGTACTCTTCATCCACCTCCTCAGCGATCTTCGCAAACCGATTGTGCTGCTCGCGCAAATAGAAAAGGTAGATCCGTGCATCGGTTTCAACCAAGTGTCCCGGGTTTCCAGAAAGGTACTCCCGAACTACCGACATCGCGTGCTTGTACTCTTCTAGATCGTACCGCGTATATTCATTAAGCTCGCCCCTCTCCTCCATGGCGGATTCGAACTGCGCGTACATCGTCTCGATGGAACTGACCATAGAGAGCCCAAAGGACTTGTTCCCGTGCGAAGGGGAGTGAATTCCCTGCGCCACCTTCTCGAACAGGTAACCCGTGGAGGAATGAAATATGTCGGCGATCAACTTGCCTCCGAACTTCTCTCGATGCATGCGATCAGCCTCCCTCAGTTTCGCGGCGATCGTGGACAAAGCGCTCTCAATATCCGTCAACTGGTCGGAAATGATTCCCGAGATATCCACATCAAAAAACTGAATGTCGTCGTCGGGAGAAGAGCGCATCAACGTGAAGCTTGTCTTTGAAAGTGAGATGCGGGAGATGTAGTTATAGTGAGTGGATTTCTTGAACTGATGCTTGGTCGGATGGCCGATGGCTGCATTTCGGATGTCTCGGATCTTCATCAGCGCCGCACCGGGCGTATTTGTGATTTCAAATGCTTCGGCCAGATGACGAACAGCATCCTGCTGTAGAAACAAAGCCTGAAGTATGCCGTACGTGAAGATATACTTCAAACCGTCAGTTGACGGATAGTCCGAGGAGAGATAATCCTCGATGCAGAGGGCCGTGTCACCGATCACATCCAACGAACTGCAAATTTGATTCCAAGTCTCTCTCGACCGAAGCAGGTTCGCTTGATGCCGTCCCGTATTGATGAAGTCACGAACCGCATCCTCGAACTCTGAAATGCGGCGCAAACAAGAGATGACAGTCGATGGGCTCGTGCTCATAGGGAACTCGTCGCGTAGGCATAACGCCCAGCTTAACCGGCGCCGGAAGCCTAAGGCTGGAGGGTACCAACAGCGGGCATAAAACTGCCGAACACATGTCTGCTGTTGGCGCCTGCGTTGAACCGACAGTTAGACCTAGCACTTATGAGAACGCTTTGCCTTGCGTCACTCGCAGGTACGGGCGATACATGAATGGAATTTTATAAACCCCTTCATCTCTGGCCGCCCGCTGCTCGAAAAATCCCACAAAAACCAACTCTGCGGCAATTGCTTTTGTCTCGTTTATATTCTTTCCCCACAACTTTGAAAGGGTTTCCAAGTTCTGCTCTGCCTTATTTCCATCAAGTTTCTGTATATATTGCTTCAGGTGTGCATTTTCTGCAAATAGATTCTGCTCAGTCCTTACCTTCGACACCTCTGACAGGGCAATCGCACCGACTTCGCATAAGTCAATGCAATAACTCTTTAACTTTCATGACCTTGCGAAGCCCCTGTTCACATTGTCATAAATTGTGTAGT
>JAREIX010000189.1 GCA_029286945.1 Thauera sp.
GCATCGGCATCATGCCCGGCATCGGCGGCACCCAGCGCCTGGTGCGCGCGGTGGGCAAGGTCAAGGCGATGCGCATGGCGCTCACCGGCAAGCCGATCACCGCGCACGAGGCGTGGACCGCCGGCCTGGTGAGCGACCTGGTGGCCGACGACCAGGTGATCCCGACCGCGATCGAGCTGGCGCGCATGGTTGCCGCGATGCCGCCGCTCGCCGCCGAGCAGATCAAGGAATGCATCCTGCTAGGCATGGACGCCCCGCTCGAGACCGCGCTGGCGATGGAGCGCCGCGCCAACGCCCTGCTGTTCGCCTCGCGCGACCAGAAGGAAGGCATGCAGGCCTTCATCGAGAAGAGGCCGCCGAAGTTCGAGGGGCGCTGAAGCCCGTACGGCGCTCGCCGATGCCGCCCGGCACCGGCTGCGCCCGCCCGGCTCGACCCACCCCACTCCGCCCGCCCCCGTTTTCCACACCTGACAGGAACACCGCGCAATGTCCGACTCGCCCCTGACCCAAGCCTCCGCCGCCTCCAGCACCGCCCCGAATGCAGGCCTCTTCCGCCTCGACGGCTGCGTCGCCATCGTCACCGGCGCCGGCCGCGGCATGGGCCGCGGCGTGGCCGAGACCCTGGCCCGCCAGGGCGCCACGGTTGCGATCAACGACTTCTTCCCCGAGCGTGCCGAGGCCGCCGCCGCCGAGCTGCGCGCCGCCGGGCTCAAGGCCCTGGCCGCGCCCGCCGACGTGACCGACCACGAGGCGGTGCAGAAGATGGTGGCCGCCGTGCGCGAGCAGGCCGGCATCGTGGACATCTACGTCTCCAACGCCGGCGTACCCACCACCGGCATGGGCTACGGGAAGTTCATCGAATCGAAGCCCGAGGACTGGGAGCGCTTCGTCAAGCTCAACATGTACGGGCTGATGAACGGCTGCCACGCCGTGCTGCCGGGCATGATCGAGAAGAAGTGGGGCCGCATCGTGGCGATCACCTCCGAGTCCTGGCGCGCCGCGGTGCCGATGGGCATCGCCGCCTACGCCGCCTCGAAGGCGGGCGTGGTCGGCTTCGTGCGCCAGCTCGCCGCCGAGGTCGGGCGCAAGGGGGTGAACGTGAACGCGCTGTCGCTGGGCACGATGAACAACTGGGAAGGTTCCGAGGAGCTGGCGCGCAAGAACTGCATCATCCCGCGCGCCGGCTCGCCCGCCGACGTCGGCGCCGGCGTGGCCTGGCTGGCCTCGCGCGAGGCCGAATGGGTCACCGGCCAGATCGTGCCGCTGAACGGCGGCGGCATCACCGCCTGACCGAGGGCCGGCTTCGCGACCTGCCGCGTGTCGCGCGGCATGATCGCGAAGCCTTCCGTCCGGAGAACGATCGCCGCGGCGAGCGCCCGCGCCTTACTTTCCGCGGGTGAGCGCGGTGTAACTGGTGATGAGGTTGCGGTAGTCGGGGATGTGGTTCGAGAACAGCGCGCCCAGGCCCTCGATGTCGTTGCGCCAGTCACGATGCAGTTCGCAGGCGACCGCGAACCAGGTCATCAGCTGGGCGCCGGCGGCCGACATCCGGTCCCACGCCGCGTCGCGGGTCAGCGGGTTGAAGGTGCCCGAGGCGTCGGTGACCACGAAGACCTCGAAGCCTTCCTCGAGCGCGGACAGCGCCGGGAAAGCGACGCAGACCTCGGTGACGACGCCGGCGATGATCAGCTGCTTCTTGCCGGTGGCTTTGACCGCCTGGACGAAGTCCGCGTTGTCCCAGGCGTTGATCTGCCCCGGACGGGCGATGTAGGGCGCGTCCGGAAAGATCTCCTTCAGTTCGGGCACGAGCGGACCATTGGGGCCTTCTTCGAAGCTGGTGGTGAGGAGGGTGGGCAGGCCGAAATACTTGGCCAGATCGGCGAGCGCGAGCACGTTGTTCTTGAAGCGGTCGGGGTCGATATCGCGCACCAGGGACAACAGGCCGGCCTGGTGATCGACCAGCAGCACGGCGGCGTTGTTCTTGTCGAGGCGGACGTAGGGCTTGCTCATGGTAGGTCTCCTTCTTCTCTGCTGGGGGTCGGTGCCGGCTCTCCGCGCAGGAAAGGCTCCGTCACCGCCCTGACTGGTGCCCGCGAATGCGACGCACCCACCCTCGCGACGCGCTGCGGGAAGTCAGATGCGGCGCCGGGCTGAGACCACTATAGGTAGCGCCCGCCAGCGGAAACAGGCGGTGGAGCTGGTTTCATTGTCCCAATAATGGAACGATAATCCCCTCTCATCCCCGATTGCGCACGGAGAGATGACTCCGGCAGCCCTGTGGCGCGATCAGAGCCGCGTCGCCTTCCAGCGCCCGCGGCTGAACAGCCACAGCGTGAACAGGCCGACCGCCGTCTCGGAGATGAACACGCCCCAGAACACGCCCGAGTGCGCCCAGCCCAGGGGCAGCGCAAGCGCCCAGGCGAGCGGGATCTGGATCGCCCAGAAGAACACCAGGTTGATCCAGGTCGGCGTCATCGTGTCGCCGGCGCCGTTGAAGGCCTGCACCGACACCATCCACCAGCCGTAGACGAAGTAGGAATACGACAGGATGGCGAGCCATTCGCCGCCGATGGCGATGACCTGCGCGTCGTCGGTGAACAGGGCGACGAGTTCGTCATGCAGGAGGAAGAACACCACCGACACGGCGAGCGTGAAGGCCATGTTCATCCAGCCGATGCGCCAGACGGCGGCCTCGGCGCGCGCGGGCTGGCCCGCGCCGAGGTTCTGCCCGACCAGCGTGGCGGCGGCGTTGGACATGCCCCAGGCCGGCATCAGCGTGAACATCATGATGCGCATCGTGATCGTCGCCCCGGCCACGGCCTCGGTCGACACGCCGGCGAGGATGCGCATCAGGAAGATCCACGCAGTCATCGACACGATCATCTGGCCGATGCCGCCGAGCGAGGTGCGCACGATCTGCCACAGCGTCGCACCATGCCAGCGCAGGCTGGCGCGGCGAATGCGCAGGTGTTCGCTGCCGCGCACGAGAATCCACAGCTGCATCAGCACACCCGCGCCGCGCCCGATGTTGGTCGCGATCGCCGCGCCCTCGATGCCGAGCGCCGGGATCGGTCCCAGGCCGAAGATCAGGATCGGGTCGAGCACGATGTTGAGCGCATTGGCGACCCACAGCACGCGCATCGCCGTCGCCGCGTCACCCGCGCCACGAAAGATGGCGTTGATGACGAAGAGCAGCAGGATCACCGCATTGCCGCCGAGCATCCATTGCGTATAGCGGTAGCCGTGCTCGATCGCCCAGGCGTCCGCACCCATCAGCCGCAGCAGCTCCTGCGCCCACACGATTCCGGCCACGGCGAAGGGCAGCGAGACGAGCACCGCCACCACGATGGCCTGCACCGCCGACAACGCAGCCTCCTCGCCCCGATGCTCGCCGATGCGGCGGGCGACGATCGCGGTGACCGCCATCGCCAGGCCCATCGCGATCGAGTACAGCAGGAAGAGATAGGTTTCGGTCAGGCCGACGGTGGCCACCGCCGACGATCCGAGCTTGGCGACGAAGAAGATGTCGACCACCGCGAAGGTGGACTCGAGCACCAGCTCGAGCATCATCGGCACGGCGAGCAGGAACACCGCGCGCTTGAGCGGAATGCGCGTGTAGTCGGCGTCGGTGCCGCGCAGCGCCGCGCGCAGGTCGGCGCGCAGCGCGGCGCGGGAGGCGGAGTCGGAGGTGCTCATCCGGCGCATTGTGCCGCGCCGGTGTCGCGCTTCAAACGCCTGCGCGCACCTGGTTGAGCGCGGGGTCGTTGGGCGGATTCAACACGCACATCGTGCCCGCCGGGTGGTAGATGTAGGGCACGCAGCGGTTGCAGTTGATGCAGCCCGACGAGCGGGTCTCGCCGCGGCGGAATTTGTTGACCAGCTGCGGATCGTGGATCAGCGGTCGCGCCATCACCACCGCATCGAAGCCCTCGGCCATGGCCTGCTCGGCGTTGGCGAGCGAGCGTGCGCCGCCGAGGTAGCCAAGCGGAATGTCGACCGCGGCGCGGATGCGGCGCGAGTGCTCGAGGAAATACATCTCGCGGAACTGCACCCTGGGCGTGCCGGACTGCGACAGCTTCATCATCAGCCCGGTCAGCCAGCTGTCCTTGAGCACCTTCTTCATCTCGTCCATGTCGAAGTTGCTGCCGAACATGAACCAGCCCGACTCGATGTTGCGCCCGCCCGACAGCACCAGCAGGTCGGCGCCGGCCTCCTGCAGCAGGCGTGCGGTGACGATGGCGTCCTCGACCGTCGCCCCGCCCGGCACGCCGTCGGCGACGTTGATCTTGGCCAGCACCGCCATCTGTCTGCCGACCTTGTCCTTCACCCGGCGCAGCACCTCGGCCGGGAAGCGCGCGCGGTTTTCGGCGCTGCCGCCGTAGGCGTCCTTGCGCTTGTTCGAAAGCGGCGAGATGAACTGGTTGAGCAGGTAGCCATGGCCCATGTGGATCTCGACCGCGTCGAAGCCGGCCTGGCGGCACAGCTCGGCGGCGTCCACGAACTGCTGGATGACGAGATCCATGTCGGCGCGGGTCATCGCGCGCTGGAAGAAGTTGCCGCGCATCAGGCCGGCCTTGTTGAGGCCGGCCGAGGCGCTCATCGTCGGCCCGTCGACCTTCACCGAGGTGACGAAGGAGCCGCCGTGGGTGAGCTGGTACGAGATCGCGCCGCCTTCGGCATGCACGGCATCGGCCAGGGCCTTGAGGTCGGGCAGGATCTCGGGACGCATCCAGACCTGGTTGGGGAGCGTGCGGCCGACCTTGGCCACGGCGCCATAGGCCACGGTGGTGAGGCCGACCCCGCCCGCGGCCATGTCGCGGTGGTGCTTGACCAAGGCCCGGGTGGGCGCGCCCTGGAACACCATGCCCTCGTTGGCGCCGGCACGGATGAAGCGGTTGCGCAGGGTGATCGGCCCCAGCTTGAAGGGGGCGAACAGATCGGGGGCTTGGCTCATGCGGACCTCGTGGGACTCGACGTGGGACTCGACGGTGGATTCAACGCTGGATTCGACATGGGGCGCGGACACCGCGACGGGCTCACGCAGGAACACGCACCAGCGCCCGCAGCTCGTTCTTGGCGACCTTGTTCGACGCATTGACCGGCAGCGAAGCGAAGAAGCGCACGAAGCGCGGCACCTTGTAGTTGGCCATGCGCGCGCGCGACCAGGCGATGAGCCCGGGCTCGTCGAGCGCCTCGCCGGGCCGCAATACCACGCAGGCGCAGCCGACCTCGCCCATGCGCTCGTCGGGCACGCCGACCACCGCCACCTGGGCGATCGAGGGGTGCGCAGTGAGCGCGGCCTCGATCTCGGCCGGGTAGCAGTTGAAGCCGCCGACGATGAACATGTCCTTGAGGCGGTCGGTGATGCGCAGGTAGCCGCGCGCGTCCAAAGTGCCGACGTCGCCGGTGTGCATCCAGCCCTCGGCATCGATGGTCTCGGCGGTGGCCTTGGCGTCCTCGAAGTAGCCCTGCATGACGTGGAAGCCGCGCAGGCAGATCTCGCCCGCCTCGCCTGCCGGCAGCGGCCGGTTGTCGGCATCGACGATGCGGATCTCGGTGCCGGGGATGGCGTGGCCGCTGGTCAGCGCCACCGTCTCGGCGTCGTCGTCGGCGGCGCAGATCGTGGCCAGGCCACCGCATTCGGTGAGGCCGTAGGCAGTGAGCACGACCTTGAACCCGAGCTCGGCGCGCATGCGCTCGATCAGCACCGGCGGAATGGTCGAGGCGCCGGTGACGGCCACGCGCAGGCTGGACAGGTCGGTCTGCGCCAGTTTCGGGTGGGCGAGCATCGACAGGTAGAGCGTCGGCGGCCCGGGCAGCACGCTGACGCGGTCGGCCTCGATGCGGCGGAACACCGCCTCGGCATCGAACACCGGGTGCGGCAGCACGGTGGCGCCGGCGATCAGGCAGGTGACCCAGCCGGCCTTGTAGCCGAAGGTGTGGAAGAAGGGATTGACGATCAGGTAGCGGTCGCCGGCCTCGATGCCGGCGATCTTCACGTACTCGATGAAGGCCTGGATGATCTGGCGGTGCGCGCTGACGACGCCCTTGGGGCGGCCGGTGGTGCCGGAGGTGAACATCAGGTCGGACATGTCGTCGGGCTGCACCGCCTGCGCCCGCACGCGCGCCTGGCCCTCGCTCACGCCCTCGCCGTCGGCGAGGAAGCGCGCCCAGTCGGTGTCGGCATGCGCGCCGGCCGCGCCGATCGCCACCACCTTCTCCAGCGTGGGCGGACGGCAGCCGGCGAGCATCGCCGGGTAGTCGATGTCGAGGAAGCGGTCGACGACGAAGAGCACGCGGCTGCGGCTGCGCTCGATGATGTCGGCCGCCTCGGCACCCTTCATGCGGGTGTTGATCGGCACCATCGCAGCGCCCGCGCAATGGACGCCGAGCGCGGCCAGGATCCATTCGGCGCGGTTGGGCGCCCAGATCGCGACCCGGTCGCCCGGCTCGATGCCATGGGCGATCAGCGCGCGGCTGACGGC
>JAREIX010000373.1 GCA_029286945.1 Thauera sp.
GTCGTAGAAGCGGTTGGGCAGCACCAGGAAGCTGCCGAAGAGCTGGGTGCGCAGGTCGTGGATGAGGCCGAGCGAGACGCGCGAGATGCCGTAGTTGCCGAGGAAGGTGCCGAGGCCCTCGAGCAGGGCGATGACCACGATCATGACCGGGATGGCGAAGATCAGGTCGAGCGCGTCGAGCCAGGGCAGGCCGGTGGCGATCGGCGCGTCGGGCGCGGCGAGGCCGTCGATGAAGTACTTGAGCACGCTCGCCAGCCCGGCCTTGCAGGCGCCGGCGATCGCGAAGCCGAGGATGCTGAGGGCGAAGTAGCCGAGGAAGGGCCGCGTGTAGCCGAGCAGGCGCAGGTACACCTTCATGCTGCTGGCGGCAGGCTTCTCCGCGAGCGCCGGCGCGCTCATCAGTGCGCCTCGTCCCAGTTGTCGCCGGCGCCGACTTCGACCAGCAGCGGCACCTTCAGCGCGGCCACGCCGCCCATCAGCTTGGGCAGCTGTTCGCGGATGGTGTCGAGCTCGGCCCTGGGCACTTCCAGCACCAGTTCGTCGTGCACCTGCAGCACCAGCTTCGACTCGAGGCCGGAGGACGCCAGCCAGGCGTCGGTGGCGATCATCGCCTTCTTGATCAGGTCCGCGGCCGTGCCCTGCATCGGCGCGTTGATCGCCGCGCGCTCGGCGGCCTGGCGGCGACCCGCCTGGCTGGCGCGGATGTCGGGCAGGTAGAGGCGGCGGCCGAACACGGTCTCGACGAAGCCCTGCTCGCGCGCCTCGGCGCGGGTACGGTCCATGTACTCGGCGACGCCGGGGTAGCGGGCGAAGTAGCGGTCGATCCAGCTCTGCGCCGCGGCGCGTTCGATGCCGAGGTTCTTGGCCAGGCCGTGCGCGCTCATGCCGTAGATGAGGCCGAAGTTGATGACCTTGGCGTAGCGGCGCTGCTCGCTGGTGACCTCGGACGGCGCCACGCCGAAGACCTCGCCGGCAGTGGCGCGGTGCACATCCTCGCCGTGGGCGAAGGCCTCGAGCAGGCGGGCATCCCCCGACAGGTGGGCCATGATGCGCAGCTCGATCTGCGAATAGTCGGCGGAGACGATGAGGTGGTCGCGCGGGGCGATGAAGGCGGCGCGGATGCGGCGGCCTTCGGGGGTGCGGATCGGGATGTTCTGCAGGTTGGGCTCGGAGCTCGACAGCCGGCCGGTGACCGCGGTGGCCTGCGAGAAGCTGGTGTGCACCCGGCCCGTCTTCGGATCGACCATGCGCGGCAGCTTGTCGGCGTAGGTGCTCTTGAGCTTGGCGAGGCCGCGGTGCTCGAGCAGCAGCTTCGGTAAAGGGTAGTCCTCGGCGAGCTTCTCCAGCACCTCCTCGTCGGTGGAGGGCTGGCCGGTGGCGGTCTTCTTGACCACCGGCAGGCCGAGCTTGCCGAACAGGATCTCGCCGAGCTGCTTGGGCGAGCCGAGGTTGAACGTGCAGGCGGCGGCCGAGCTCCTCCGAGTGCTGGCTGAGCAGGAAGGGGTCGATCAGCACCCCGGTGCGCTCCATGCGCTGCAGCACGCCGAGCACCGGCATCTCGAGCTCGCGGTAAAGGGCTTCGAGCTGCGGCACGGCCTCGAGCTGGGGCCGCAGGTGGCGGTGCAGGCGCAGGGTGAGGTCGGCGTCCTCTGCGGCGTACTCGGTGGCGCGCTCGATGGCGACCTCGTCGAAGCCGATCTGCTTGGCGCCCTTGCCGCACACCTCCGTGTAGGGGATCGTGGTCAGCCCCAGGTGGCGCTTGGCGAGCGAATCCATGTCGTGCGGCCTGTCGGACTCCAGCACGTAGGACTCGAGCAGGGTGTCGTGCGTGATGCCGGCGAGCCGGATGCCGTGGTTGGCGAGCACGTGGGCGTCGTACTTGAGGTTCTGGCCGAGCTTGGCGTGGTGGTCGGACTCGAGCCAGGGCTTGAGCCTCTCCAGCACCTCGTTCAGGGGCAATTGCGCCGGCGCATCCGCATTGCGGTGCGCCAGCGGCAGGTAGGCCGCCTCGCCCGGCTCGACGGAGAACGACATCCCGACCAGCTTCGCCGCCATCGGGTCGAGGCTGGTGGTCTCGGTGTCGAAGGCGGTGAGCCCGGCGGCGGTAATCTTCGCCAGCCAGGCGTCGAAAGTGGGCCAGTCGAGGATCGTCAGGTAGCCGCCGCGATGCGCCCCGGGCGGATCGTCGGAAATTGGGGTCTGTCCCCTATTTCCTTCGCCATCGAAGCGGCGCGCCTCGGTCGCGGCCTTCGAGGCCGCCACACTCTCCGCCCCGCCATCCAGATCCTTCAGCCACGACTTGAACTCGAAACGCTCGTACAGCGCGCGCAGCGCCGCCTTGTCGTCCTCGCGCGCGGGCAGCGCGTCCAGCCCCACCGGCAGCTCGACGTCGGTCGCCACCGTCACCAGCTTCCTGCCCAGCGGCAGGAAATCCAGATGCCGGCGCAGGTTCTCGCCGACCTTGCCGCCCACCTTGTCGGCGTTGGCGACCAGGTTGTCGAGCGTGCCGTATTCGGTCAGCCACTTCACCGCGGTCTTGGGCCCGCACTTCTCCACGCCCGGCACGTTATCCACCGTGTCGCCCACCAGCGCCAGGTAGTCGACGATGCGCTCGGGCGGCACGCCGAACTTGGCCTCGACGCCGGCCTCGTCGAGCACTTCCTCGTTCATCGTGTTGACCCATTTCACCCCCGGGCGCACGAGCTGGGTGAGGTCCTTGTCGCCGGTCGAGATCACCACCTCCCAGCCGCGCTCGAGCGCCTGGCGGGTGAGCGTGCCGATGACGTCGTCGGCCTCCACCCCCTCCACCGACAGCAGCGGCCAGCCTTCGGCCTGCACCGCCTCGTGCAGAGGCGCGATCTGCGCGCGCAGGTCGTCGGGCATCGGCGGGCGGTGCGACTTGTATTCGGGATACCAGTCGTCGCGGAAGGTCTTGCCCTTGGCGTCGAAG
>JAREIX010000190.1 GCA_029286945.1 Thauera sp.
TGTTGGCGTTGATCTTGGTGAGGAAGTTGCGGCCGATGATCATCGGCTCGCTCTCGGGGTGGTTGATGTTGTTGGGGATGATGGCGCGCCCGCGGGCGACTTCATCGCGCACGAACTCGGGCGTGATCACCGGCGGCAGGCTGGCGCCGAAGCTCTGGCCCGGGTGCTGGCGCAGCATCATGTCGGCCATCTTCTGGCCCTTGGGGCCGGTGGCGCGCAGCGATTCGATGTAGCGCTCGCGGTTCAGATTCTCGCGGAGGGCGATGTATTCCATCTCGGGCGTGATGATGCCGCGCCGGGCGTAGTGCATCTGCGTCACATTGGCGCCCGCCTTGGCGCGGCGCGGGGCGCGGTGCAGGCCGGGGAAGCGCAGCTCGTCCAGCGCCGTGTCGGCGGCACGCTGGCGGCCGTACTCGGAGGACAGGCCGGGCAGCACCTCGGTGTCGCCGCGCTCCTCGATCCACTGCTGGCGCAGCGCGGGCAGGCCGGAGCGGATGTCGATCTTCGCCGCCGGGTCGGTGTAGGGGCCGGAGCAGTCGTAGACGAAGATCGGCGGGTTGGGCTCGGCGCCGAAGGAGGCCGGGGTGTCGGACTGGGTGATCTCGCGCATCGGCACGCGCAGGTCCGGGCGCGAGCCCTCGACGTAGATCTTGCGCGAGTTGGGCAGCGGGGCGATCGCAGCCGCGTCCACATGGGCCGTGGCGGCGATGAATTTCTCGTTGGCGTTCATGGGCTGAGTCTCCTGGGGGCAGTCTGTATATATGTGTGGATGTGCGAACGCCGCCCCTGGCAGGGGCGGCCGGGGAGCGCAGTCAGGACGACGCCTGCGGGCGCCGCCAGAGGGCGTGGAAGTGATGCACCGGGCCGTGGCCGCTGCCGACGGCGAGTTCGCCCGCATGCCCGATGGCGCCGAGCAGCCACTGGCGGGCGTGGCGCACCGCGGCCTCGACCGGACGGAACTGGCCTTCGGCCTGCGGCAGCAGCGCGGCGATCGCCGAGCTGAGCGTGCAGCCGGTGCCGTGGGTGTTCTTGGTCTCGATGCGCTGCGCGGGAAGTTCGACCATGCGGTCGCCGTCGAACAGCAGATCGACCAGCTCGTTGCCGGGCAGGTGGCCGCCCTTGAGCAGCACCCAGCGCTCGGAGGACAGCGGCAGCAGCTCGCGCAGGCGCTCGGTGGCGCGGTACATCTCCTTGACCGTGTCGGGCGCGCGCTGCTCGAGCAGCACGCCCGCCTCGGGCAGGTTGGGGGTGATCAGGAAGGCCTGCGGGAACAGCGCCTCGCGCAGCGCGGCGATCGCGCTCCTGGCGAGCAGGCTGTCGCCGCTCTTGGCGACCATGACCGGGTCGAGCACCACATTGGCCGCCTTCCAGTGGGCGAGGCGATCGGCGACGGTAGCAGTGACCTCGGCGCTGCCGAGCATGCCGATCTTGGTGGCGTGGATGGCGACGTCGGCGAACAGGGTGTCGATCTGCAGGCGCAGGAAGTCCGTGGGCGGGACATGCACGCCGGTGACCGCCCGGGTGTTCTGCGCGGTGAGCGCGGCGACCACGCCGCAGCCGTAGGCGCCGAGCGCGGAGAAGGCCTTGAGGTCGGCAAACACGCCGGCACCGCCGGACGGGTCGACGCCGGCGATGGACACGACATTGGGAATGCGGGACGACGCGGCAGAAGAAGCGGCGGACGCACTGCCTGCAGCGGCAGCGGGTGATGCGGATGGAATCATGGCTTACGTTTCCCTACGCCGGTGCGAGCCGGATCAGGTTCCAAGGGTGTTTCTCAGCCCGTGCGCGGCGGGCACCCCCAACGAGAGCGATGGAAGATACTTCATGCCCTCTGCCGTGGCAAGGTGCTCAAGATCCGCGCGCCGAGGTCGATTAGCATGGCGTGACCCTCGAGTGCCGCCCCCATGAGCCCGCTTCGTCCGATCCTTGCCGCCCTGCTGTTCGCCCACACCGCCGGCGCCGCGCTCGCGGCCGACTGGCAGCTGGTGCTCAGCGACCGCAACCGCCGGGTCGAGATCGACCGCGGCAGCATCCTGAGCTCGGACGCCGGGACCAAGATCTCCTGGGGCAGGGTGGTGCTGACCTCCGAGGAGGCGAAGGCCGCCGGCTACGCGATGATCAAGGCGCTCAACCGCTACGATTGCCGCAACCGGACCTTCGTCACCGTGAAGCGCGTGTATGTGGACGCCGACGACAACATCGTGCGCGAGGAGCCGGTGGCCGACCAGACGGCGCTCGCCGTGGCGCGCAATTCGGTCGATGAGCGGATGTGGCGCGAGGTCTGTAACCCGCCCTCGGCGGCCGACCTGCAGAAGCTGGCAACCGAGGCGGCGCGCCTGGCCGCCCCGCCGACGGCCGCGAGTCCACCCGCCCCGGCGGCTGCGGGGACTCCCCCCGCCCCGGCGGCTGCGGGGACTCCCCCCGCTCCGCCGGCTGCGGGCACTCAGTCCGCCCCGCGGGCTGCGGCAAGCCCTCCCGCCCCGCCGGCGCCACAGGCGGCCGCCCGCCCTGATCCCGCGCTCGCGCCGGCGCTGGTCCGGACCGCGCAGGCTCCGGCGGCGGGCCCGGCCGCGGCCGGGCCGGTGACCGAGACCCACGTCGAGATCCCCGCCAAGTTCCTGCCCGGTGGCAAGCCGAGCGCCGAGCCCGCGGCGCCGCGCAAGTCCATCCTGCCGCCGCTGCCCGCGCTCGCCACCGGGGCCGGGGCCCCGGCCGCTGTCGCCGCGGCGGGCGCCGAGGCGCGCAAGGCGGTGGCGACCACGCCGGTGACCACACCGGTGACCACGCCGGCCGCCCCTCCGGCCACCCCGCGCGCCGGACGGACGCCGGCCGCGACGGCAGCCCCCGCCTCGCCCGCGATGGCGGCGCCCGCCCGCGCTGCGCCGCGGGAAGCGAACGTGGCAATCCACCAGGCGACGTCTGCGGTGGCGCGCACCACCCCGACGCCCGCGGCGAGCCCCGTCCGCCCGCCGCGGACGGCCGGCGTTCCGCCGGAGGATTCGGCGCCGGCGCGCGTGAGCTTGGCGCAGCGCCGCGTGGACGAAGGTGGCCGCGCCCTGCCGGGCACCGCGCCGGCCGCCTCCGACCGCAGCGGCATCCGCGTCACGACCCTGCCGGCGGGCGCCGCCGGCTGGAGCTACGAGGGCGAGACCGGCCCCGAGCACTGGGCGCGGCTGCGCCCGGAATGGCGGGTGTGCGCCGAGGGCACGCGCCAGTCGCCGATCGACCTGCGTGACGGCATCGCGGTCGATCTTGCGCCCGTCCAGTTCGACTACGGCCGCAGCGGGTTCCGCATTCGCGACACCGGCAACACGCTGCAGGTCGACGTCGGCGAGGGCATGGGCATCACCGTGCGCGGCGTGCGCTACGCGCTCGAGCGCTTCACGCTGCATCGTCCTTCGCAGGACCGCGTCGGCGGCATGGCGCACGACATGGCGATCTACCTCGAGCACCGCAGCACCGAAGGCAAGCAGGCGATCCTGTCGGTGCTGCTGGCCGCCGGCAGCGAGCCGCATCCGCTGCTGCAGACGCTGTGGAACAACCTGCCGCTGGATCGCGGCCGCGAATACACACCCGATGCGGTGATCGACCTCGCCCAGCTGGTGCCGGGAGACCCGGGGCATTTCCTGTACACCGGCTCCCTGCCGGTGCCGCCCTGTACCGAGGACGTGCTGTGGGTGGTGATGAAGCAGCCGCTGCCGATCGCCGACGCGCAGCTCGCGGTGTTCGCGCGCCTCTACCCGCGCAACGGCCGGCCGATCCAGCCCGCCAACGGCCGCCTGCTGCTCGAGTCGCGCTGAGGCGCGGGCCGCGACGCGCGCGGTCGAGCGGTGATCGGGTTGCGTCTGTCCGCCTGCGCGTCCGGGCCGCTCGCCCCCTGGCAGGCTTGGTCGCCAGGGCGAAGCGCTACACTAGCGCCTTCGCCTGGCGCTGCCGGCCTCCTGGCGCAAGCCTTCACGCCCGCTCCCCGCGGAGAACCCCGATGCGCATCCGCTCCCTTCTCGCCGTGCTCACCGGCGCCAGCCTGCTGGCATCCTGCTCGCCGCCTGCACCGCAGCTCGCGCCGCCGCGCGCGGTGATGGTGCGCCCGGTGGATGGCGCGGCGGCGCTGCCCGCGGTGCAGGTCTACAGCGGCGAGGTGCGCGCGCGCATCGAGGCCGAGGTGGGCTTTCGCGTCGGCGGCAAGCTCCTCGAGCGCAAGGCCGATGTCGGTGCCGAGGTCGCTGCGGGGGCGCTGCTCGCGCTGCTCGATCCGGCCGACGCGCTGCTGGCCGCGCGCGCGGCGCAGGCCGCCGTGGCCGCGGCCGAGGCCGACCTGGCGCTGGCGCGCAGCGAGTTCGCGCGGGCGCAGGAGCTGGCGGCGCGCAAATTCGTGTCCGCTGCGGTGCTGGACGTCCGCCGCACTGCGCTGCAGGCGGCCGAGGCGCGGCTGCGGCAGGCGCGCGCGCAGGCCGACACCGCGTCCAACCAGGCCGCCTACACCCGGCTCGAGGCGCCCGCCGCCGGCGTGCTCACCGCGGTGCTGGCCGAGCCGGGGCAGGTCGTTGCGGCGGGCCAGCCGGTGTTCCGCCTCGCCCGTACCGACGAGCGCGAGGTGCTGATTCATGTGCCGGAGGGGCGCGCGACCGCGCTGCGTCCGGGCAGGGCGGCGCGCGTGCGCGCCTGGGCCGCGCCCGAGCGTGAGTACGCCGCCCGCGTGCGCGAGCTGGCGCCCGCCGCCGACCCCGTCACCCGCACCTACGCGCTGCGCGTGGCGGTGGCAGAGGCCGATGCCGCGCTGCCGCTCGGGGCCACCGCGAGCGTCGCCTTCGTCGATGAGCAGGTCGCCGCGGGCAGTCTGCACGTGCCGCTGGCCGCGGTCACGCGCGTGGCCGACAGCCCGCGCGGCGGCAGGGTGTGGGTGGTGGGCGCGGACGACACCGTGCGCCCGGTGGAGGTCGAGGTCCTGGCCTGGCGCGAGGATGGCGCCCTGCTGCGGGCAGATCTGCCGGCCGGCGCCCGCCTGGTGGTGGCGGGCGTGCACGCCCTGGTCGCCGGCGAGAAGGTGCGCGCGGTCGAAGAGGGCGCGCCGGTGCTGCTGGACGTCCGGCGATGAGCGGCCCGGACGAAGCCCCGATCGGCCACGGCCGCTTCAATCTCTCCGAGTGGGGGCTGACCCACCGCTCGCTGGTGCTCTACTTCCTCGTCGTCAGCACCCTGATCGGCATCTTCTCCTACACCCGGCTCGGCCAGTCGGAGGATCCGCCCTTCACCTTCAAGGTGATGGTGGTGCGCGCCGAATGGCCGGGGGCGAGCGCGCGCGAGCTCGAGCAGCAGGTCACCGACCGCATCGAGAAGAAGCTGCAGGAGATCGCCCAGGCCGACGTCATCCGCAGCTACTCGAAGCCGGGCGAGGCGCTGGTGTTCTTCCTGGTCAAGGACAGCACCCGCGCGCGCGACATCCCCGAGGTGTGGTACCAGGCGCGCAAGAAGATCGGCGACATCGCCCACACCTTCCCCACCGGGGTGCGCGGTCCCTATTTCAACGACGAGTTCGGCGACACCTACGGCAACCTGTTCGCGCTGGTCGGCGAGGGCGTCAGCCACGCCGAGCTCAAGCGCCACGCCGAGGCCATCCGCAGCGAGCTGCTGCGGGTGAAGGACGTCGCCAAGGTGAGCTTCTTCGCCGAGCAGGCGCAGCGCGTGTTCATCGAGCTCTCCAACACCAAGCTCGCCACCTTCGGTCTGCGCCTGGACGACATCGTCGGCGCGCTCGCCAAGCAGAACGCCGAGACCGCCGCCGGCTTCTTCGAGACCGCCGAGGACCGCATCTGGCTGCGCCCGAGCGGCCAGTTCGAGGACCTCGATGCCATCCGCGCCACCGTGATCCGCGCCGGCGGGCGCAGCTTCCGCCTCGGCGACGTGGCCGAGGTGCGCCGCGGCTACGCCGACCCGCCGGCCGAGCGCCTGCGCTACATGGGGCAGGAGGCTTTCGGCATCGGCGTGTCGATGCGCGCCGGCGGCGACATCGTCGCCCTCGGCCGCCAGCTCGACGAGGCGGTGGACCGGATCGTGGCCCAGCTGCCGGTCGGCATCCGCCTCGAGCGCGTCGCCGACCAGCCGCGCGCGGTCAAGCGGGCGGTCGACGAGTTCGTCACCGTGCTCGCCGAGGCGGTGATCATCGTGATGGCGGTGAGCCTGCTGTCGCTGGGTTTCCGTACCGGCGTCGTGGTGCTGGTGATCATCCCGGTGGTGCTGGCGATCACCTTCCTGTTCATGCACCTGCTCGACATCGGCCTGCACAAGATTTCGCTCGGCGCGCTGATCATCGCGCTCGGCCTGCTGGTCGACGACGCGATCATCGCGGTCGAGATGATGGCGAGCAAGATGGAGCAGGGCTGGGGCCGGGTGCGCGCGGCGAGCTACGCGTGGACCTCGACCGCGATG
>JAREIX010000191.1 GCA_029286945.1 Thauera sp.
TCCAGGCCCATCAGCAGGGTCTGGGTGTAGTGGCGCATGCCGCGCGGATCGTCGTAGATCACGTGCTCGAGCAGGGGTGCCTCGGGCTGGATCTCGAGCATCTTGTCCACCTGTTCCTGGTCCTCGACCACGGCGAACTTGATCTCGGCGTCCTGCAGCACGTAGGCCATCTCCGCGGCCACCGCGTCCTGGTACATCATCACCGGGATGCCGCCCAGGCACTGGCAGGCGGCCACCGACCAGTACAGTCGCGGCCGGTTGTCGCCGACCACCGCGAGGCGGTCGCCGCGCTTGAAGCCGAGCTGCGCCAGCCCGCAGGCGATCGCGCGCACGTTCTCGGCCACCTGCGCCCAGCTGTAGGTCTGCCAGATGCCGTATTCCTTCTCGCGCATTGCCGGGTGCTGCGGGCGTAGCTTCGCGTGATGCATCAGCCAGCGCGGGAAGGTGTCCAGCCCCGCTTCGGCCTGCCCGTGGTCGGACGCGCTCGTGCGTGTGTCCATGCCCCACTCCTCCTTTGGTCTCGTCCTCGCCGGGATGCGTCGCGCGGGCCACTTGTGCGTTGTGTTGAAGGCCCGGGCGGGACGCCGCCAGGCGCCCGATCCCGTTCAGGCTGGAGTGTGGCAAGCCACTTTTGCGCAACTGTTTGCGGAATGTACTGAATTGTTGCAGGTCCGGCGCGCAGGCGCCGACGGGCCGGGCCTCAGGCCGGAAAGGCGATGCGGTACTGGGACTTGCCGTCCTTCTTCGCTTCGTACATTGCCGCGTCGGCCCGCCGCAGCAGGACGGCGAGTTGTCCCGGCAGGCCGTGCGAGGAGACCACGCCGACGCTGGCACCGATCGACACGCGTGCGCCATCGCGCAGCGCGAAGGGCTGGCCGACCGCATCGACCAGCTTGGCGGCGATGTTGCGCGCCACCGCGATCAGCACCGTGCTGCGCAGCGCGAGCCCGCGCCCGCGCGCGACGCGCTCGGGGGCATGGCCGCGCGCGGCCGGCAGGAGGGCGGGATCAGGGCTCAAGGCGCAGCAGGACCTTCACACGCGGATCGCCCGGATCGGCCTCGAGGTGGGCGACCAGGTTGCGGTCGGCGAGCACCGCAGCGAGCGCGTCGCTGCTCGACGCCAGACGCTGCGGCGGCTGCGTGCGCCCGGAGAACTGCAGGCGGGCCCAGTAGGCATTGACCTCCGCGACCTCGCGCCCGATCAGGCGCGGATAGAAGCGCGCGCGCAGGGGCTCGACCTCGACGGCCGTCACCGGCTCGCCGTTCGGCAGCCGCTTCATGCGGCCGAGGAAGATGTGGGTGACCTGCTCGCGGCTGAGGGCGCCGATCGCACTGTCGGCGTGGGCGACCACCACCATGCCGTCGGCACACACCGGCGCCGCCGCGAGGCAGGCGAGCAGGGCCAGGCAGGACGCGGCCCGGCCGAGGATCATCGAGTTCGCCACGATCCCCTCAGAACACGAAGTCCAGCGACGCCGAGAACAGCGTGAACGCCCGCGCGTCGGTGCGCCTGCCTGCATCGTCGAGCAGGGATGAGGAACGCTTGGCGTCGACGCGGTCGAGCTGCAGCTTGAGCGCGGCGTTGGGCGCGACGTCGTAGCGCACGCCGATGCCGGCGGTGTGCTGGTCGTGGCGGGTGTAGTCGCTGGCGAGATGCCAGTAGGGGGCGAAGGGATGCGCAGCGGGCACCTCCAGCGCGCGCGCGACCGGATCGATGATGCTGCGCGAGTAGGTCAGGAAGGGCTTCCAGGGGCCGAAGCGGTAGGCTGCGGTCGCGCCCAGCCCCCAGCCCTCGAAGCCGGGATAGACGGTCATCGACATGTCGGTACCCACGACCTGCAGCGAAAGCGGCCCGCGCTCCCAGCCCACGCCGAGGCCAAGATAAGAGATCCGGTTCGAGTTGGTGATCTCCGCCGCCCGTGCAAGAGCCTGCGCCGGATTCGGCAAGGACGGGGCAAACGCCAGCAAGCCCGCGCGCAGGGGATCGTTCTGGCGATCGCGGGTCGTCACCACGCTGCCCCAGGACAGCTTCACGCTCAGCGCCGGACCGACCCAGTCCAGCGTGGCGCCAAAGGTGCGGCCCAGGTCGAGCGAATAGATGGCGTCGTTCAGGTACACGTCGCCGCGCGTGCGACCACCGAAGAGCTTGAAGCGCAGCTGCCCCGGCCCGAGGTCGCGCAGGAAAGTCGCATCGGCGCCGTCGAAGCTGTCGAAGGTGAGCCGGCCATAGACGTCCGCATACGGGCGCACCATCGTGTAGGCATAGCCGACGTGGCGCGAGTCGCCCTCGAGGTAGATATCGACCGCCATGCGCCCGAGGCGGTACTCGGACCAGTCGTTGGGCACGTGCTTGACGAAGGCCCAGGTGAGCTGCGGCGTCCATGTGCGATCGACGTCCTGGCGCGTGACGGCCTGCGCCATCACCGACCAGTGCGCTCCCAGCACACCATTGACCTGGACGCCGAGCAGGCTGTCGTTGCGCAGCTCGAGGTGACCCGCGCGCGCACCGCCGCGCTGATCGACGCTGCGCCGGAAACGCGTGTCGGCTTCGTCATGGTAGGCCGCGCCGAGCGTGCCGAAGCCATTGAGCGTCCAGCGCGTCAGCGACGCTGCGCCGGTATCGGCGGACTGGGCCGCGGCGCCGCACAGGCTCAAAACGCCCGTCAGCGCAGCCCGCACCGCAAGGGATCTAATCATGAGGGAAGGCAATGAACAGTTTTATTGTTTGTTGTGGTCAAGACGTTTGCGCACGAAAAACACACAACCATCTTTCATTTTCTCGATTTTGCCAGATATGACCCTGATCTAGATCAGGTGCCGGCCGATTTCTTCAGAATTCTGCCGGATTCGCGCTAGACTCCCCGCGTAGCAACCGCCCGGAATGGGGCAGCAATCAGGCCGCTCAGGACGTACAGCTCACGGGGAATGTCGCCGATGGAACGCAAGGAATTCACCAAACCCGTCCACGTCACCACCTGGATGGCGGTCTTTCTGGCCCTCGTGGCGGTGCTGGCCGCCGCACTCGTTCCCCAGCTCAAGCATGCCTTCATCGCCAACGCCGCCTTCAACGGCGTGATCCTGTTCGTGCTGGCGGTGGGCATCGTGGTGAATCTGCGCCAGGTGTGGCGCCTGCAGCGCGAGGTGCTGTGGATCGAGGACTTCCATCGCGCCGACCCCGAGACCCCGCAGGGCGGCCTGCGCCCGGTGCTGCTGGCACCGATGGCGCGCCTGCTGTCGAGCCGCAAGCGCGGCCAGTTCCACCTCTCGCCCGCCTCCACCCGCTCCATCCTCGACAGCGTGCAGATCCGGCTCGAGGAGCAGCGCGACCTGTCGCGCTACCTGATCGGCCTGCTCATTTTCCTCGGCCTGCTCGGCACCTTCTGGGGCCTGCTCACCACCATCCGCTCGATCGGCGAGATCATCGGCGGCATGAGCGTGGGCGCCGACCCGGTGGCCATGTTCGAGGCCCTCAAGACCAAGCTCGACGCGCCGCTCGGCGGCATGGCGACCAGCTTCTCGACCTCGCTGTTCGGCCTCGCCGGCTCGCTGATCGTCGGCTTCCTCGACCTGCAGTCGGGCCACGCGCAGAACCGCTTCTACAACGAGTTGGAAGAATGGCTGTCGCACATGACCAAGCTGCCCGCGGGCGTGGGCATGGAAGGTGAAGGCAACGTGCCGGCCTATGTGCAGGCCCTGCTCGAGCAGACCGCCGAGAGCATCGAGCGCATGCAGCGCTCAGCGGTGGAGTCCGAGCGCGAGCGGCGCGCGACCGCCGAGCACCTCGGCGAGCTCAACAACCAGCTCACCCGCCTGGCCGACCTCATCACCCGCGAATCCCGTGACCTGTCGGCGCTGTCAGCCACCCAGGACGACCTGCGCGGCCTGATCCGCCAGCTTGCACAGCAGCCGGCGCAGGGCGCGCAGTTCTCCGAGGACCTGCGCGCCGAGCTGCGCCTGCTGTCGCGCACGATCGGCGCCGCGCTCGGTGGCGGCAAGGCGGAATAGGCCATGGCCCGCCTCGCTCGCCGCCGGCCGCTGGACTTCTGGCCCGGCTTCGTGGACGCCCTCGCCTCGCTGCTGATGGTGATGGTGTTCGTGATCCTGATCTTCGTCATCGGCCAGTTCGTGCTCGCCGACGCGGTCAGCGGTCGCGACCGCGCGCTCGCCCAGCTCAATGCCGAGCTGGCCGCGCTTGCCGAGACGCTGAGCCTGGAGAAATCCGCCCGCGCGCGCGCCGACCTGCAGGTGGGCGAGCTGAGCGCCTCGCTCGCCAGCTCGGAGCGCGAGCGAGAAGCCCTGTCGACCGAACTTCTGACCGCCCGCGACGAACTCCACGCCGCGCAGGACGAAGCCAGGACGCAGCGCGAGCAGGCCGCCCGCCTCGGCGCCGACATCGCCGCGCTGCAGAAGCTGAAGGCCGAGCTGGAGGCGGAGGTCGCGCGTCTGGCGAGTGCGCTCGACACCTCCGAGCGCGGGCTCAAGGAACAGCAGGAGATGTCGGCGGCGGCGATCGCCCAGGTCGAACTGCTCAACCGCCAGCTCGCCGCAGTGCGCGAGCAGCTCGAACAGCTCAACGCCGCGCTCGACGCCGCCAAGCTCGCCGCGAAGGACAAGGACCTGAAGATCGAGGAGCTCGGCCGCGAGCTGAACCTCGCGCTGGCCGCACGCGTCAAGGAGCTCGCCCGCTACCGCTCGGAGTTCTTCGGCCGCCTGCAGGCGGTGCTCGGCGAGCGCAAGGACATCCAGATCGTCGGCGACCGCTTCGTGTTCTCGAGCGAGGTGCTGTTCCCGACCGCCTCCGACGACGTCAGCGCCGAGGGCATGATCCAGCTCACCCGGCTCGCCGAGACGCTGAAGACGCTCGCTGCCGAGATCCCCGACGACCTGCCCTGGGTGCTGCAGGTCGACGGCCACACCGACCGCCGCCCGATCGCCACCGCCCGCTTCCCCTCGAACTGGGAGCTGTCGACCGCGCGCGCGCTGGCAATCGTCAAGTTCCTGCGCAACCAGGGCATCCCGCCACAGCGGCTGGCCGCGACCGGCTACGGCGAGTTCCATCCGCTGGATGCGCGCAGCAACGAAGAGGCCTACGCCCGCAACCGGCGCATCGAGCTCAAGCTCACCAGCCGCTGAGGGGCACGGCCGCTCGTCGGGTCCGGGCCCTCAGCGGCCGGGCGCCTCGCCCTGCGGTTTCGCCTGCTCGAGGTCCCGCACCACCAGCGACAGCGCCTCGGTCGACAGCAGCACCTCGATCAGCGACAGCACCAGCGAGAGCGCGAGGGTCACGATGCTGGTGCCGAACATCCACTTGCCTGCGCTCTCGGCCGCGAGGAAGAGCGCCAGCATCGACAGCGCGCAGAGCAGGAAGCTGAGCACGCCGAAACCCTGCATGTACTGGGTGAGCGCGATCCGGCGCTTGAGGCCGGGCAGCTGGCACTGCACCAGCGGCGCACCGCGGTCGGGCGAGGCGTTGAGCTGGCGGATGACCTGCGCCAGGGTCAGGAAGCGGTTGGTGTAGGCGAGCAGCAGCAGCGAGATCGCCGGAAAGAGCAGCGCGGGCGTGGTGAGGTTCATGGCCGGAGAGGGGGCGGTAGACAGCCGCCATTGTCCCCGGAAAGCCGGCCCCGCGAGCGGGACCGGACCGGGCGCTTACATGCTGCGGCGGTACTGGCCGCCGACCTTGTACAGCGCCTCGGTGATCTGCCCCAGCGAGCAGTAGCGCACTGCATCGACCAGCACCTCGAACACGTTGGTGTTGTCGATGACGGCCTGCTGCAGCTTGGCCTGCCACTTCGGCGCCTGCTCCTTGTTGCGGGCGTGGAAGTCGGCGAGGCGCTTCAACTGGCCCTGCTTCTCTTCCTCGGTCGAACGCGCCAGCTCGATCTCCTGCTCGACATGGCCCTTCGGGTTGAGGAAGGTGTTCACACCGATGATCGGGTAGGAACCGTCGTGCTTCTTGTGCTCGTAGTAGAGCGACTCCTCCTGGATCTTGCCGCGCTGGTAGCCGGTCTCCATGGCGCCGAGCACGCCGCCGCGCGAAGCGATGGCCTCGAACTCCTTCAGCACCGCCTCTTCGACCAGGTCCGTGAGCTCCTCGATGATGAAGGCGCCCTGGTTCGGGTTCTCGTTCTTGGCCAGGCCCCACTCGCGGTTGATGATCAACTGGATCGCCATCGCGCGCCGCACGCTTTCTTCCGTCGGCGTGGTGATCGCCTCGTCGTAGGCGTTGGTGTGCAGCGAGTTGCAGTTGTCGTAGATCGCGATCAGCGCCTGCAGCGTGGTGCGGATGTCGTTGAAGTCCATCTCCTGCGCATGCAGCGAGCGGCCCGAGGTCTGCACGTGGTACTTCAGCTTCTGGCTGCGCTCGTTGGCGCCGTACTTGTTCTTCATCGCCACCGCCCAGATGCGGCGGGCGACGCGGCCGATC
>JAREIX010000192.1 GCA_029286945.1 Thauera sp.
GGCGCTTTCGGCTCTGAAATGCCGATTATTTTTCACATCATGAAAACCCGCCTGCCGGTACGCCGTCCGCCGGCTTCAAGTCCGACAGGCTGCTAGTGTGGCCGGCAGCCCATTTCTGCCGAGCAACCGAGGAGTCCGCCGTGCAATCCATGATCAAACCGCTCGTCCTGGCGAGCACGATGGCCCTGTCGGGCGCCGCATTCGCCGCAACCGCAAGCTGTAGCGGGGCCGTGAGCTTCGGGGAGGGGGCGGGCAGGGTGGAAAGCACTGTCGCCGACCGTGCGGTGGGCGGTGTCTGCCTCAACGCCCAGATCATCGACACCGTCGCCGAGGGCGCCCGCTACGCCAGTCATGGCGACTTCATGTCCGCGCTCACGCGCCAGATCGATGCCTGGCGGGCTGCCGGCGTCATCAGCGCTCGCGAGGCGGGTGCGCTCACCAGCGCCGCTGCGCGTTCGAACGCCGGGCGCACGCTGGGCTTGCGCGTGATCGCCTTCAATGACTTCCACGGCAACATCGACGGCGCCAACCTCAGCCTGCGCAGCGACGTCGACGGCATCTATCGCAGCACGGCGACGGGGGCACGCCTGGCGGTGCCGGCGGGCGGGGTCGACTACATGGCGGGGCTCGTGCGCCGCCTGCGCGACGAGGCGGCGCACAGCGTGGTGGTGTCGGCGGGCGACCTGATCGGTGGCAGCCCGCTCAACTCCGCGCTCTTCCATGACGAGCCGACGATCGAGACGATGAACCTGCTCGGGCTCGACTTCAACGCCGTGGGCAACCACGAATTCGACGAAGGCAAGGACGAGCTGCTGCGCATGCAGCACGGCGGCTGCCACCCGACCGATGCGAACTCGTGCCAGGGCGCCCGGGTCGGCACCCCGTCGCCCTTCGAGGGCGCGCGCTTCCAGTTCCTTGCCGCCAACGTCACAGACAGTGCGACGGGCCGGACCATCTTTCCCGCATACGGGATTCGTGAGGTGGACGGCGTGCGCGTGGCCTTCATCGGCATGACGCTCGAAGGCACGCCGGGCATCGTCACCCCGGCCGGCATCGAGGGCCTGCAGTTCGGCGACGAAGCGGAATCGGCCAACGCGCTGATCGGCCGCTTGCGCCGCGAAGGCGTCGAAGCCGTGGTGGTGCTGATCCACGAAGGCGGCGTGGCGCCCGGCAGTATCAACGGCTGCAGCGGCGTGTCAGGTCCGGTGGTGGATATCGTCGGCCGTCTGCACGGTGCGGTGGATCTGGTCGTCACCGGCCACACGCACCAGGCCTACAACTGCCGCCTGCCCAATGCGGAAGGGCGCGACATTCCGGTCACCAGTGCGGGCGCTTTCGGCCGACTGATCACCCGCATCGACCTCACGCTGGATCGTGCCTCGCGCGACGTGATCGGCGCGGCCGCCGAGAACCTGCTGGTGGATCGCGTCAACTACCTCAATACCGCGACGCCCATCCAGCCAGACGCGAAGATCACCTCGGTCGTGGCCAACTACAACGCACTCGCCGAGCCGATCGCCAACCGCGTCATCGGCTCGATCACCGCGCCGATCACCCGCAGCGCAAACGCTTCCGGCGAGTCGGCGCTGGGCGCTGTGATCGCCGATGCCCAACTGCGTGCCACGGCTGCGCCGGAGCGCGGCGGCGCGGTGGTGGCGTTCATGAACCCGGGCGGCATCCGTGCCGACCTTACCTATCCGAGCAGCAACGCCGGGGAAGGGGACGGCCAGGTCACCTACGGCGAAGCCTTCACCGTCCAGCCCTTCGCCAACAGCTTGGTGGTGAAGACGCTGACCGGTGCGCAGATCTATGCGCTCCTCGAGCAGCAGTGGGCGATCGGTCAGCCGGCCAACGGCCGCATCCTGCAGGTGTCGGAAGGCTTCGGCTATCGCCACAGCTTCCGTCCGGCGCAGAGCGCGCTTGGCGGCCAGTACGTGTGCCCGGGCTCGGTCACGCTCGACGGCGTCCCGGTCGAGGTGGGCGGCGACTATCGGGTGACGATGAACTCCTTCCTCGCCAGCGGCGGGGACGGCTTTGGGGTGTTCAACCTCGGGCGCGATGCGCTCGGCGGCGAGGTGGATGTCGATGCGTTCGCGGACTACTTCGCCGAGCGCTCGCCGGTGGCGCCGGGCGCGCGGGACCGGATCGTTCAGGTTGCCGCCTGCGGTTGAGCATCGCCCAGCCCTGCACGCGCGCCGCCTTCACCTCGGGGGCGTGCTGCGTGTGCAGGCGCGCGCGACCCGGCGTGACGACTCCACCGCGAAGAACAGCTAGGGCAGATAACACTCGATGCGCGTCAGCTCGCGCTGCAAGCGTTCCGCATCATCCGTCGCCGTGCCCGCCTGTCGCCAAGGCATTGCAGCGCGGCATGCCGGGTGGCGCGTCGGAAGCCATGTCGGACGGGGCACGATTCAACAACATTGAGCATGCAGCCAAGTGAACTAGTCTACGGCATGTCCTTCGACGAACGGAGATGCCCCCGATGGTCGACCGTGATGCCGCATCGGACACAGGGCAGCAGCCCTCGGCGGCGGCAGTGCGCGGGAAGGTGGAGGAGATCTACCGCACCGAGTCGCGCCGCGTCTTTGCCACGCTGATCCGCCTGCTCGGCGACTTCGACCTGGCCGAGGAGGGCCTGCACGATGCCTTTCGCGCCGCGCTCGAGCAGTGGCCCCAGCAGGGGCTGCCGGCCAACCCCCGTTCCTGGCTGGTATCGGCCGGGCGCTTCAAGGCGGTCGATGCACTGCGCCGGCGCGCGCGCTTCGAATTCGTCGAGGACCTGGACGACCGGCCCGATCCGGCGAGCGAAGGCGCTGCAGATGGGGATAACCCTGGCGATGGTGTCGAGGACGACCGCCTGCGACTGATCTTCACCTGTTGCCATCCGGCCCTGTCTGCCGAGGCGCAGATCGCGCTGACGCTGCGCGAAGTGTGCGGCCTCACCACCGAAGAGATCGCGCGTGCCTTTCTCGTTGCGCCGCCGACCCTGGCGCAGCGCATCGTGCGTGCCAAGGCCAGGATCCGCGACGCTCGCATCCCGTATGAAGTGCCCGAACGCGCGGAGCTGCCCGCCCGGCTCGACAGCGTGTTGCGGGTGATCTACCTCGTGTTCAACGAAGGCTACTCGGCTTCGGTTGGCGACACGCTGACCCGTGCCGAACTGTCCGCCGAGGCGATCCGGCTTGGACGGCTGCTCGTCGACTTGATCCCCGAACCGGAGGCGCTCGGGCTGCTGGCGCTGATGCTGATCCACGAGTCGCGCCGCCTCGCCCGCAGCACGCCGAGCGGCGATCTCGTACTGCTCGACGAACAGGACCGTTCGCAGTGGCAGCGCGGGCTGATCGCGGAGGGTACGGCGCTGGTCGAGCGCGCACTCGTCGCCGGGCCCGCCGGCCCGTATGCGCTGCAAGCCGCGATCGCCGCAGTCCATGCCGAGGCGCCCACCGCCGCCGGGACCGACTGGGTCCAGATCGTCGGCCTCTACGATCTGCTGCTGCAGCGTGAGCCTTCGCCGGTCGTCGAGCTCAATCGCGCTGTCGCGATGGCGATGCGCGACGGCGCGGCGGCGGGGCTGGCGGCGATCGACGCGATCCTCGTGCGCGGCGAGCTTGCCGACTATCACCTCGCGCACGCGGCCCGCGCCGACCTGTGCCGGCGTCTGGGCCGTAACGCGGAAGCACGGGTGTCCTACCAGCGGGCGCTCACGCTGACGATGCAGGCTCCGGAGCGTCGCTTCCTCGAGCGCCGGCTGACGGAACTTGCAGCGTGATGTTTTTTTGAGTCGGGATGTCGATCTCGTCGTCCCTCGTTCGACCAGTGTTACGCAAACCCCGACCCCATCAGGAGAGCCACGATGAAATACCTGTGCCTGATCTGTGCAGAGAAAGTCATGGAACAGATGCCGCGCGCCGATGCGGACAAGCACTTCGAGGAATACCAGGCGTTTACCGACGCCATTCGCGCGAGCGGCCACTATCTCGGCTGCAATCGCCTGCTACCCCCCGATGCCGCGATCACTGTCCGTGTGCGCGACGGCCGCATCTCGGTCACCGACGGGCCCTGGGTCGAGACCAAGGAGCAACTCGGCGGCTACTACCTGGTCGAGGCGCGGGATCTGAACGAAGCCATCCAGGTCGCCGCGCGGATTCCCGGCGCGCGCTTCGGCTGCGTCGAGGTGCGCCCGGTCGCACAGGACCTGCAGACCCTGCGCGCATTGGGTTTCGAGACGCAGGACGCCAACTGCTGAAGGAACGAGCGATGTCGAATCGGTGATTCGCCGATCAACCCCTGGGCGCAACCGCGCCGCTTGCAACCCCAAGGAGACAAACATGGACACGAGATCCACCGTCGCACTCAGCGAAACGGAAATCCGCACGGCACTGGATGATTGGGCGGACGCCGTCCGCGCCAAGGACGTCGAGCGCATCTTCGCCCATTACGCACCGGACATCGTCGCCTTCGACGCCATCGCGCAATTGCAGTTCAAGGGCGCCGACGCCTACCGCAAGCACTGGGAAACCTGCATGGCCATGTGCGGCGGGGCGATGATCTTCGAGCTCCACGAGCTGCAGATCACCACCGACGCCGAGCTGGCTTTCGCGCACGGGCTCACACGTTGTGGCGGCACCGGCCCGGATGGCAAGGAGATGTCCGGCTGGATGCGCCTGACCTCCTGCCTGCGCAGGCAGGACGGCAACTGGCGCGTCGTGCACGAGCACTTCTCCGCCCCGTTCGACCCCCAGAGCAACACCGCCCTGTGGCTGGAACCCTGACCTGCCGAGGAGAACATCATGCGGATCGATCCCTACCTGATCTTCGACGGCCAGTGCGAAGCGGCCTTCGAGTTCTATCAACAGTGCCTCGGCGGCACCCTCCAGGCCATGATGCGGTTCGCCGATGCCCCCGTGGGCGGCGGCGATCAGCCCGGGTGCGGGCCGATTCCCGCCGAATTCGGTGATCGCATCATGCACGCCTGCCTGGCCATTGACGGCCAGACGCTGATGGCTTCGGACGCCGTGCCCCCGTTTCCATACGAGGGCATCAAAGGCTGCTCGGTATCGCTCAATGTCGACTTGATCGCCGAGGCCGAGCGCATCTTCGCCGCGCTCTCCGACAACGGCACGGTACAGATGCCACTCGGCGCCACCTTCTGGGCGGCTCGCTTCGGCATGTGCACCGACCGCTTCGGCGTGCCCTGGATGATCAATTGCGCAGCCGACAAGGAGGGTCATTGACATGCGGTTCATGATGCTGGTGATCCCGAAGGGCTACGAGAAGGCGCCGCCGGGAACGGTGCCCGACGCGAAGGCGGTCGAGGCGATGATGAAGTACAACGAGGCGCTGCAAGCGGCGGGCGTGCTGCTGACGCTCGACGGCCTGCACCCGCCGTCGATGGGCGCGCGCGTCTCTTTCGCCGGTGGCAAGCCGACGGTCACCGATGGTCCCTTCATCGAGACCACGGAGGTAGTCGGCGGCTACTGGATGATCGACGTGAAGTCGAAGGCGGAGGCGATCGCGTGGGCGTCGCGCTGCCCGATGGCGGACAACGAGATCATCGAGATCCGGCAGGTTCAGGAGATGTCGGACTTTCCACCCGATGTGCAGAAGGCAGCCGAGGGTTTCGATGCCATGCAGGCACGGCGCTGAGGCCCGGCGGTATCTCCGCCTGGGGTGTGACTCGCCGTTGCAGCGCGTGATCGGGTCACACCCCCGACGCGTGGTGGGTATCTCGCCGTTCCCGTCCTCGTCTTGTTCGTCGACGTCGTTGAGTGGCGGTGTGACATCGTGCACAACCGCTGCGTAACGGGCGCGCCCGTGACCACGTACCGTAACGTGCCGCGAAGTTCAATATAGGGCCGGCGCCAGGGCGTCGTGCCGTCAGGCGGGCGCCTGCCATCGGAAGAGGCAAAGCCCTGGCCTCCGTCAAGCAGACCTAGTTTTTCAAGTCCAAAGGGGGCGTATCGCGGCCTCTCCGTGCCGCTTCGATTACCCCCGAATTGTGGAATCGCTTCATGAGCATCAGACAAAACCTTGTTGTTCTCATCGTCATCACCGCGACGCTGCTGCTGTCGATCGGCGTCATCGGCACCAGTCAGTTCCGGCGCAATGGCGAACTCATTCAGACCCTCACCGACAATGCCATCCCGGGGGCGCTGATCGCGGCCGACCTTGCTGCCGATCTCAAGCAGGCCGAACTCGATCTGATCGAGCTCGTGTCCGCACCCAGCCCGGAGATTGCCGCGAACGCGCAGGTGCGCTTGCGTGCCCAGCAGGCACGGCTGTCGGAAAGCCTCGCTGCACTGCGCAAGCTGCCCTCAACGGCCAAAGAGAGCGGCCTGATCGAGCACGCCACACAGCGGCTCGTGGACTACCAGAGCGCCACTGACGAAGTCGTTGCT
>JAREIX010000193.1 GCA_029286945.1 Thauera sp.
TAGAAGTCGCCGTGGTGCATGTGCGAGACGTGGGTCTGCGACCACTGCTTCCACTCGCCCATCGAGTGCGGGTTCTTCCGGGCGTAGTTCTTGACCGCGGCCGGGGCGCGACGGTCGGAGTTGCCCTCGCGCAGCACCGGGTTCACCGCCGAGCCGAGGCAGCGGCCGTAGCGCGCACGGATCTCCTTCTCCTCGTCGGTCTTGGGATCTTCCGGATAGTCGGGGATCTTGTAGCCCTTCTCCTGCAGTTCCTTGACGCAGGCCTTGAGCTGCGCGACCGAGGCGCTGATGTTGGGCAACTTGATGATGTTGGCGTCGGGTTCGAGCGTCTTCTTGCCGAGCTCGGCGAGCGTGTTGGGCACGCGCTGCTCTTCGCTCAGATACTCGGGGAACTCGGCCAGCACGCGGGCCGAGACCGAGATGTCGGCCTTCTCGATGTCGATGCCTGCGGGGCCGGCGAAGGTGCGGATGATCGGGAGGAAGGCGCACGTCGCAAGCAGCGGCGCTTCATCCGTGAGCGTGTAGATGATCTTCGATTTCCCTGCAGACATTTGTTTCCCCTAGATGTTTTAGATCTTGTCTCGACGACCGCCCGGCGACGCCCGCGTCGCCGGCGCGACGCGCTGGTCGCTTGAACGCAGTCGCCGGGAAAATACCACTTATCGCCCTCGCCGACATCGAAACCTGCAACCACATGGCGAAATGCAGGCCTGCGAACACCGCTTGCAGCGCGCGCCGGGCGGTCGACAGCGACCCCGATTTGTTCGATGCTCTGCAACCTGTTTTCAGGCCGACGGAGGCCCTCGCATGAGTCAGCTCTTCTCACCGTTCACGCTCGGCGGGCTGCAACTGCCCAACCGCATCGTCATCGCCCCGATGTGCCAGTACTCGGCCGAGGCCGGCTGCGCCACCGACTGGCATCTGATCCATCTCGGCCAGCTCGCGCAGTCGGGCGCCGGCCTGCTGATCATCGAGGCCACCGCGGTGGTGCCCGAGGGCCGCATCACCGCGGCCGACCTCGGCCTCTACTCCGACGCCAACGAGGCCGCGCTCGGCCGCGTGCTCGCCGCCGTGCGCCGCTATTCGGCGATGCCGATCGGCATCCAGCTCGGCCACGCCGGGCGCAAGGCCTCGAGCCAGACGCCGTGGGACGGCGGCGCGCAGATCGCGCCGGCCGCCGGCGGCTGGCAGACCGTCGCCCCGTCGGCGATTCCGCACGCGCCCGGCGAAGTACCGCCGGCGGCGCTGGACGAGGCCGGGCTCGAGCAGGTGCGCGCGGCCTTCGTCGCCGCCGCGCAGCGCGCCGCGCGCCTCGGGCTCGAACTCATCGAGCTGCACTGCGCCCACGGCTACCTGCTGCACGAGTTCCTGTCGCCGCTCGCCAACCAGCGCACCGACCGCTACGGCGGCGCGCTGGAGAACCGCATGCGCTTCCCGCTCGAGGTCTTCGACGCGGTGCGCGCCGCGCTGCCCGCAGGGCTGCCGCTGGGCGTGCGCTTCTCGGCCACCGATTGGGTCGAGGGCGGCTGGGACGTGGAGCAGAGCATCGCCTTCAGCCAGGCGCTCGAAGCGCGCGGCTGCAGCGTCCTGCACGTCTCGAGCGCCGGCGTCTCGCCGCTGCAGAAGATCCCGCTCGGCCCCGGCTACCAGGTCGCGCTGGCGGCTGCGATCCGGCGCGCGGTGAAGGTGCCGGTGATCGCGGTCGGCCTGGTCACCGCGCCCGAGCAGGCCGAGTCGATCGTCGCCGAGGGCCACGCCGACCTCGTGGCCCTCGGCCGCGGCATGCTCTACGACCCGCGCTGGCCCTGGCACGCCGCCGCCCGCCTCGGCGCGCAGGTGCAAGCGCCGCGCCAGTACTGGCGCTCGCAGCCGGCCGAGCTCAAGAACCTGTTCGCCGGCGCGCGCATCGGCCAGCGCTGAGGACTCGCTGCCGGCGCCACGCCCGGCAGCGGGCGCAGCGCCGGCCGGCTCAGCCGCCGGCGCCCGCCACCGGCGGCGCCACGCGCGTCGTCAGCGCGTCGCGACGTTCGACCACCTTCAGCACCATCAGCAGCAGCGCGCCGAGCGCCACCGTCGCTGCGGCCACGTACAGCCCTGCGGCATAGCTGCCGAAGGTCGCACCCAGCCAGCCGGTGACCGCCGGGCCGAGGATCTGCGCCATGCCGTAGGAGATGGTCATGCGGCCCATCATCTTCGCCGGCCGCGTCGGGTAGTAGCGTCCGGCCATGGTCAGCACCAGGCTCACCATGCCCAGGAAGGTGCCGCCGAACAGCACCGCCCCCGCCAGGGTGCCGAGCACGCCGCCCACCGTCACCGGCAGCAGGATGCCGACGATCTGCATCAGCGCAGCGAGCAGCAGGGCATTGAGCTCGCCGGTGCGGCGGGCGACCAGGTCCCAGACGATGCAGGTCGGCGCCGCGGTGAGGCCGATCACCATGAAGATCCAGCTGCCGTGTCCTTCCTGCCCCGGCAGGCGATTGACGATGGCGACGATGAAGGTCGCGCTGATCACGTAGCCCACGCCAGCGCAGAAATAGGCCGCCATCAGCAGGCGCAGGAACACCGTGCTGGGCGGGCTGTCCTGCATCGGCGCACCCGTCGTGGTGACCGCGCTGCGATCGGGCGCCGGCAGCCAGGCCAGCGCCGGCACCATCAGCACGCAGCCGATGGCGGCGAAGACGTACCACTGCGCGCGCCAGTCGAGCGCGGGGCTCATCAGCCCGACGACGAGGGCGCAGCCGGCGATGCCCAGCCCCAGGCCGGCGAAGTGGATGCCGAGCTCCGGGCGCTGGTGGTGGCGGATCAGCCAGTTCAGGATCAGCCCGGTGCACAGCAGCATCGAGGCCGCGCTCGACAGGCCGGCGATGTAGCGCGACAGCGCCCACACCCAGAAATCGTCGGTGAGCGCCATCATCAGCGTGCTCACCACCGCCACCACCATGCCGATGCGATAGAGGCGGTCCTTCAGCACGAGATCGCTGATCGAGGCCGCGGTGAGCGCACCGGTGAGGTAGCCGACGTAGTTGATCGCCGCCAGCCAGCCGCCTTCGGCGAGCCCGAGTCCGGCCTGCGCCTGCATCAGCGGCAGCAACGGGGTGTAGGCGAAGCGCGCGATGCCGAGCGCGAGCATCATGCTGAAGATGCCGGCACACAGCACCTTCATGCGTTGGAGCTGGTAGTCCATCGTTGTCGTTATCCGTTTCCTCGAGGTCGGTCAAGATAGACGGCGGGCGGGATCGATTCAAGCAAAGATAAAATTCGCCCTGCGCGGCGCACCGGCGAAGACGGGCCGCGCTGCGATATTCCCTTACCAACCGGCTTGCCGCCCGGGCGCGCGGCGCACGCTAAACTCGGGCCTTGTCCGCCGCCCTGCGCCCGCCTGCGCGGTGGCGATCCCCTTCCGAAGCGCTCTTCCCATGCATCTGCTCCGCCTCCTCGTCCTGCTCCTGCTCCCCCTGCTGTCGCTGCACGCGGCCGCACAGACCCCCGCCGCCCCGGCCGCCGACGAGCTGCGCAGCCGCCTCGGCGCGCTCGCCGAACGCAAGCTGCCCGACGCCGAGCAGCGCGCCGCCCAGCAGGCGCTCGAACAGGCGCTCGCCAGCCTGGCGCTGGCCGCGGATCTGCGCGCCCAGCGCGCGGCGCTGCAGGCCAGCGTCGGCGCCGCGCCGCAGAACCTGCGCGCGGCGCGCGCGCAGCTCGCCGCCCTGCAGGCCGCAGCCGACCCGGCGACCGCGATCGACCCCGCCACCGCCGACGCCGAGCTCGAGCGCCGCCTCGCCGAACGCAACGCCGCGCTCACCGACTGGCGCCGCCGCCTGGACGAGGCCAACACCCTGCTGGTGAACGCCCGCACCGGCCCGGAACGCGCGCAGACCGAGATCAGCGCCAGCCAGACGCGCATGGCGGCGATCGAGGCCGCACTCGGCGCCGGCCGCGAGCCCGGCCGCGAAGCCCGGCCGCTCAGCGCCGAACGCCGCGACGCACTCGCCGCGGAATGGCAGGCACTCGACGCCCAGGTAGCGCTGCGCCGCGAGGAGCTGGCGGCCAACAGCGCGCTGCTCGACCTCGGCCAGACGCGCCAGGATCTCGCCACGCTCGAAGTCGCCCGCCTCGAGGCCGAGATCCAGGCCCTGCAGACCGCGATCAACCAGCGCCGCAGCGCCGAGGCGGCGCAGACCGTGCAGGCGCTGACCGGCGACGGCGCCGCCGCCGGCACCCCCAACAGCCTGCTGGCGCGCGAGACGCTCACCAACCAGCAGCTCTCCGACTACCTGCTGCGCACCACCGAACATCTCAACACCCTCACCCAGCGCAACCTCGCCGTACGTCAGCAGCTCGACGCCCTCAACCGCAACAGCACCGTGATCGACGAGCAGATCGACGTGCTGCAGGGCAGCCTGCTGCTGTCGCGCATCCTGCTCGAGCAGAAGCGCGCGCTGCCGCAGCCGACGATCGACGGCAGCCTGGCCGAGCAGATCGCCGACATCCGCCTCTATCAGTTCGAGGTCAACAAGCAGCGCGAGCAGCTCGCCCGCCCGCAGGCCTTCGCCGAGCGCCTGCTCGCCGCGGCGCCACCGGGCCAGGCGGACGCCTCGATGCAGGCCCCGCTGGTGGAGCTGCTCGCCACCCGCGCGGAGCTCCTCGAGCGCCTGAACCGCGAGCTCAACACCCTGCTCAACGAGGCGATCACGCTGCAGCTCAACGAGCGCCAGCTGCAGACCAACGCCGACCGCCTGCGCGCCACCCTCGACGAGCAGATGTTCTGGATTCCGAGCAACCGCCCGCTCGACCTCGCCTGGCTGCAGGCGGCGCCGGTGCAGCTGAGCAAGCAGCTGGCCGCGATTCCCTGGCAGTCGGCGACGATGGAGCTGTGGGCCGGCCTGCAGGCGCGTCCCTTCCTGTTCCTGCCGGTGCTGCTGCTGAGCCTGGCGCTGCTCGGCCGCCGGCGCTGGCTGCGCGACAAGCTCGAGCGCCTGCATGCCGACATCGGCTACGTGCGCCGCGACAGCCAGCTGCACACGCCGCTCGCCATCCTGTTCAACCTGCTGCTCGCGCTGCCGGTGAGCCTGCTGCTGGCGCTCGGCGGCCTCGCCCTGCAGATGGACGCGCGCGGCCAGAACGCCGCGCTCGGCGCCGCGCTGATGCAGATGGCGCAGGCCTGGCTGGTGTTCTACACCGCCTACCGGGTGATGGTGCCGGGCGGCGTGGCCGAGCGCCATTTCCAGTGGCCGGCCGGGCAGGTGCGCGAACTGCATCGCCAGCTGCGCCGGCTCGGCCTGGTCGTGCTCGCGGTGGTCGCCATCGTCACCCTCACCGAGCGCCAGCCCGAGGTGCTCGCCAACGATGTGTTCGGCATCCTCACCCTGCTCGCCGGCTACGCCACCATGGCCTGGCTGATGGCCCGCCTGCTGGTGCACAAGTCGCAGGATGCGCGCCCCTCGCCGCTGCGGGTGGTGATCGGCGTCGCGCTGGCGCTGATGCCGCTGACCCTGATCGGCGCACTGCTGATGGGCTACTACTACACCGCGCTCAAGCTCACCGGGCGCCTGATCGACACCCTGTTCCTGCTCATCCTGTGGCGCCTGCTCGAGGCCACCCTGGTGCGCGCGCTGGCGGTGGCCGCCCGCCGCATCGACTACCAGCGCGCGGTCGCCCGCCGCGAGGCCGCCGAGCGCGAGGGCAAGCCCGGCGCCGACACCGAGACCACCTTCGAGGCCCCGGTGCTCGACGTCGCCAAGATCAACCAGCAGTCGCTGCGCCTGCTCCACCTCGGCCTGCTCAGCGGCCTGCTGGTGGCGCTGTACTGGGTGTGGGCCGACCTGATCACGGTGTTCGCCTACCTCGACAACATCACGCTCTACGAATACGGCAGCGGCAGCGGCGATGCCGCGAGCGTGGTGCCGATCAGCCTCGCCGACGTGATCGGGGCGCTGGTGATCGCCGCGATCGCCTTCGTGCTCGCCGCCAACCTGCCCGGCCTGCTGGAAGTGCTGGTGCTGTCGCGACTCCGCCTGGCGCAGGGCAGCGCCTACGCGATCACCACGCTGCTGTCCTACGTGATCGTCGGCGCCGGCATCGTCGCCACCCTGGGCACGCTCGGCGTGAGCTGGGACAAGCTGCAGTGGCTGGTCGCGGCGCTGTCGGTGGGGCTGGGCTTCGGCCTGCAGGAGATCTTCGCCAACTTCGTGTCCGGCCTGATCATCCTGTTCGAGCGCCCGCTGCGCATCGGCGACGTGGTGACGATCGGCAACGTGTCGGGCACGGTGAGCCGCATCCAGATCCGCGCCACCACGATCACCGACTTCGACCGCAAGGAGATGATCGTGCCCAACAAGGCCTTCATCACCGGCCAGCTCACC
>JAREIX010000194.1 GCA_029286945.1 Thauera sp.
GCCCTGGGTGCTCTACCAGGCCTGGGCCTTCATCGCGCCCGGGCTGTACGCGCACGAGAAGCGCCTCGCCCTGCCGCTGGTGCTCGGCAGCACGCTGCTGTTCCTGCTCGGCATGGCCTTCTGCTACTTCTTCGTGTTCGGCATGGTGTTCAAGTTCATCGCCGAATTCGCGCCCAAGAGCATCGTGCCGGCGCCGGACATCGAGCAGTACCTGTCCTTCGTGATGTCGATGTTCATGGCCTTCGGCATCACCTTCGAGGTGCCGGTGGCGGTGATCCTGATGGTGAAGGCGGGCATCGTCGATGTCGCCAAGCTGCGCGAGGTGCGCCCCTACGTGATCGTCGGCGCCTTCGTGATCGCCGCCATCGTGACGCCGCCCGACGTCGTCTCGCAGTTCATGCTCGCGGTGCCGATGTGCCTGCTCTACGAGTTGGGCATCCTGCTCGCGAACATGATGGGCAAGCCGTCGCCGCAGCAGGAGGCGGCGGCAGGATACGTGCCGCCCTCGATCGCGGACATGGACAAGGAACTCGACCGCATCGAGGCCGACGAGCAGCAGCGCGGCAAGTCCTGAGGACTGCGGCCTCAGCGGTTTGCCGCCGGCACCGGCCGCCTGCCCACCTCGACCGTAAGGTCCAGCTCCTCGGCGCCGCGGCGCACCCTGAACAGCGCGCTCCTCCCTGGCGGCAGGGCGGCGACCATGTCCAGCATCGCGCGCGGATCGCGCACCGACTGCCCGTCGAGCGCGATCAGCACGTCGCCCGGGCGCACGCCGCCGCGGTCCGCCGGGCTGCCGCGCAGCACGCCGGCGATCAGCGCGCCGCCGGCCTCGCGATAGCCGAAGGATTCGGCCAGTTCCGGCGTAAGGTCCTGGATCTCCACCCCCACCCAGCCGCGCACGACCTCGCCGGTGGCGACGATCTGCTCGAGCACACTGCGCGCGATGGACACCGGGATGGCGAAACCGATGCCGAGCGAGCCGCCCGAGCGCGAGTAGATGGCGGTGTTGATGCCGACCAGGTGGCCGGTGCTGTCGACCAGCGCGCCGCCCGAGTTGCCTGGATTGATCGCGGCGTCGGTCTGGATGTAGTTCTCGAAGGTGTTGATGCCGAGCTGGCTGCGCCCGAGCGCGGAGACGATGCCCATCGTCACCGTCTGCCCCACGCCGAAGGGATTGCCGATCGCCAGCACGACGTCGCCGACTGCGAGACTGTCGCTCGCCGAGAAGGTGATCGCCGGCAGCGCGGCCGCGCTCTCGACGCGCAGCACGGCGAGGTCGGTTTCCGGGTCGCGACCGATCAGTCGCGCCGCGAACTTGCGTCCGTCATTGAGTGCGACCTCGATCGAGTCGGCGGTCTCGATGACGTGGTTGTTGGTGAGGACGTAGCCGTCCGGACTGACGATGACCCCCGAGCCGAGGCCCGACTCGCGCTGGCTCGGGCCGCTGTCCGGACGCTCGCCGAAGAAGTGGCGGAAGACGGGGTCGTCGAACAACGGGTGGCGCTGGCTGCGACCGGCCTTGCTGGTGAAGATGTGCACCACCGCCGGCAGCGACCGCTGCGCGGCCGGTGCATAGGACCCGGCAGCGGGAGGCCGTTCGCCGCCCTCGGCCGGCGCCTCCAGGATGGCGACGACCGCCCCCGGCGTGGCGTCGCGCAGCCACTCGGGCTTGAGCGTATTGAGCACGAACAGCACCGCGACGCTGAGCGTCACGGCCTGCGCGAAGATGAGCCACAAGCGGCGCATAATGTGGGGCTTCAAGGACGATGGTCACGAACGCACCGCCCGGGCCCGGAGCCCGCTGGCGCTGTCGTTCGATTCATGGAGGGACGCTGCATGCAACTCATCGAGCTCCGAAACCACCTCGACACTCTGCTCGACGCCCAGCGGCTCAAGGATTATTGCCCAAACGGTCTGCAAGTGGAAGGACGCCCGGACGTGCTCCGCGTGCTGTGCGGCGTCACCGCGAGCCAGGCGCTGCTCGACCGCGCGGCGGCCGGAGGCTATGACGCCGTGTTCGTTCACCACGGTCTGTTCTGGCGCGGCGAGGACGGGCGCGTCACCGGTTTCCGTCGCCAGCGCCTGCGGACCTTGCTCAGCAACGACATCAGCCTGTTCGCCTACCACCTGCCGCTCGATGTACACCCGGAGCTCGGCAACAACGCCCAGCTCGGCAAGCGCCTCGGCTGGCAGGGCGAGGGGCGCTTCGCCGACCAGGATCTGGGCTGGATCGGCCGCCCCGCGGTGCCGGGCGAGCGCGCCGATGCGATCGCCTCGGCGCTGGCCGGTGCGCTCGGGCGCACCCCGCTGCTGGTCGGCGACGGCGCGCGCGCGGTGCGCCGGGTGGCATGGTGCACCGGCGGCGCGCAGGGCTATTTCGAGCAGGCCATCCTCGCCGGGGCCGATCTCTACGTGTCGGGCGAGATCTCCGAGCAGACCGTGCACCTGGCGCGCGAAGCGGGCGTGCCGTACATCGCGGCCGGCCATCACGCGACCGAACGCTACGGCGCGCAGGCCGTCGCCGCCTACCTCGCCGACGAACTCGGCCTCGAGGCAGCGTTCGTCGACCTCGACAATCCGGTCTAGCGCCGCGTCTGCGCGTCGTTGGGACGCGGACAGGGGCCGAGCTCCTCCTCCAGGATCGCCGACAGGGTCAGGATCTCGTCGATCACCGTGAACGGGAAGCCGACGCGGGTGCCGTCGCGGTTGTCGCGCAGCAGCTGCTGCAGGTAGCGCTGGCAGGCCGTGGTGCGCCAGCTGCGCTGCAGGGTCTCGGCGATGTGCGGCAGGTCCTCCAGGCTGGTGCTCGCGGCGCGCAGGGCCTGGTAGTTGTCCCAGTTCACCGCGGTGACGTTGAAGGTCTTGTTCAGCTCGCCGGCGATGGTCTCGAACTCGCCGCGCAGACCGGCGGCGCGATAGACCTCGAGCAGCTTGAGCCACGGCGTGACCGCTTCACGGGGGTTGCCGCGGATGAACTCGGCCAGGGTCTCCGCCGCACCCTGCACGCGGCCGAAGCTGATCATGATGTCGGCCAGTTCGACCGCGGACTTGTGCTCCTCCACGACCGTGGTGGCGGCTGCCGCCTCGCCGCGCGCGCCCGGGACGAGCGCGCGGTGGTCGGTCGCGGTGTCGATCACGACATCGCCGCTGCGCGCGTCGGGGGTCGTCCCGCGGTTCGGTGTGCCGCGCGGGGCGGGCGTTGCCGGCGTGGGGGTGTGGAAGTCGGCCGCGGGCTGTTCGCTGCGCCGACGCCGCAGCAGCAGTCCCGCCAGCAGCAGGGCGGCGAGTCCGAGGCCGGCGAACAGATAGACGTCGTTCGCCTGCGAGGGCATGGGCGTTGGGGCAGGGCTCACCGGTGCCGGGGCAGTGGCCGCCACCGCGACCGCGGCGACGACCTGGCCGGCGGCGGCCGGCGGCGGCGCGGCGGCAAGGGTGCGCAGGCGTGACTCGAGCCGCGCCTGGAGTTCCTCCAGCTCCTTGATGCGGGCGAGCAGCTCCATCTCGGCGATGATGCTGCGGTCGATCGCGGCCGCCAGCTCGCGCTCGCGCTCGAGCAATCCGTTCGCGGCGTGGCCGGCGCCCTGGGCGGCAGGCGATGCGTTCGCCGGCGAGCTCGACGCCGTGGGCGCGGCGACCGCCTTGTCGACCACCACGCGGTCCCCGGTGGCTGCGGCCGCTGCCACCGCAGGCATGGCGGTCCGAGCGGCCGCCGGACGCGCGGCAGGGTCGTCCGCCGGCTTGTCCGCGGCCCGGCGCAGATCGGGGATCACGACCCGCGTGCCAGCCGGGAGCGGCTCGCCGTGCGTGTCCGCGTTCGGGAACAGCTGCGGATTGGCCGCCGCCGTCGCCTGCCGGAAGCGCGCGCGTGCCGCCGGGTCGTCCGGGTACAGCGCCTCGCCCAGGGATTCCAGCGACTCGCCCGCCGCCGTGCTCCAGGTGCGCACGGCGGCCTTGGGCGAGCGCGGTTTGGTCGCGCGCGCGGGCGTGGTGCGCGCCGGCGCCGCGGCTGCTCCGCTGGGCGCTGGCTTGCGCGCCGGCGCGGCGGACGCCGGAGCGGCGACCGCTGCGGCAGCGGTGAACGGCATCAGCAGGGTGTATTCGCGGCGCAGCTGGGACTCGCATACGTTGGCGATCGCGAGCCGCAGCACCGGCTCGTGCACCGGGCGCTCATCGACCACGACGAGGCGTGCGCCGGCACCTCGGCCGACGATGCTCACCCGCCCGCCGGCGAGGGTGGGGATGCCGGCCGTGGCATCGCCCGGGGCGACCACCCGGAAGCAGCTGGCCTCGGCCGAGGCGTCACCTTCGAGCGCGATCTCGGCGCGGAAACGTTCGCCAAGTGCGGAAAGTGCGGCGACCTCGCCGAGGACGGCCGCCAGCGCAGCCGAGGTGGGCGTGAGCAGGGTTGCGGCAACAGCGATGGCTAGCGGTATGCGTCTGTTCTTCATTGTCCGCGCGTCCGGCGGTGGGTTGGCAGATGCAGTGCTTTTATCAGACTCCCCCCGGGCGCTCCAGCAACTGCGCCGCACTTCGGCCGCTGAATTTCATGCGCCGTGACGGGGTGCGCACTCGGCATGCGCAGGATCGCCTTCGCACCACTTCGGGGCTGCCGGGAAAATCGGCTAAGATCCCCGCTCCATACGTAGACGTACGTCCAGGAATACGATGCCATTGCCTGAACCCGCCGCCCCACGACGCCGCGCGCACACCCGGCGCATCGAGATCCAGGGTTTCGTGCGCGAGGACGGTCTGTACGAGCTCGATGCCTCGCTCTGCGACGTCAAGGACGTCGACTATCCGCTCGCCTCGGGCCTGCGCCCCGCGGGTGTTCCGGTGCACCTGATGCACGTGCGGGTCACGCTCGATGCCGCGTTCAACATCCTCGATGCCGCAGCCTGCTCGGACGGCGTTCCCTACCCCGGGCAGTGCGACACCATCGGTCCGGCCTACAGGAAGCTGATCGGCCTCAACCTGGTGCGCGGATTCCGGCGCACGGTCGGCGAGATGTTCGCCGACGTGCGCGGCTGCACCCACATGACCGAGTTGCTGCTGTCCCTGCCGACCGCGGCCATCCAGACCTTCGCCACCTTTCGCCGTGACAACGAGGAGTCGACCGAGAAGCCCTTCCAGCTCGATCGCTGTCATGCGCTCGAGAGCTCGGCCGAGGCGGTGCGGCGCTATTACCCGAAGTGGTATCGCCGCGCCGACCTCACGCGTTGACAGGACGGCGCAGACGGTGTCCGGCGGACGCGGTGCTTCGTCGGTGCACTGCGCAAAACCGGTTATAATTATGGGGTCTTGCGGTCGGGGAGGGATCATGCCCGGCCCGCGGGTCGGGTCGGGGGGTCCCGATTCATGGCGGTGGGCGACGGTCGAGGGAGACGGCGCCCGTCGTTGAGCGCGTGCTCCAAAGCATGCCATCAACCTGTTCGCGACGGCGCGTGCCGTCGCGGCTTCGATCGAAGGGCAACCATGAAGATTCATGAGTATCAGGCAAAAGAACTGTTGAGGAAGTATGGCGTCGTCACGCCGCGCGGTTTCCACTGCGTGTCGGTGGACGGTGCGGTCAAGGCGGCCGAGGAACTCGGCGGCAAGATCTGGGTGGTGAAGGCCCAGATCCACGCCGGCGGCCGCGGCAAGGGCGGTGGCGTCAAGCTCGCCCGCTCGCTCGACGAAGTGCGTCAGCACGCCAACGACATCCTCGGCATGCAGCTGATCACCCACCAGACCGGCCCCGAGGGCCAGAAGGTGCGCAACCTGCTGATCGAGGAAGGCGCCGACATCAAGCACGAGTACTACGTCGCCGCGCTGACCGACCGCGCCACCCAGAAGGTCGCCATGATGGCCTCCTCGGAAGGCGGCATGGACATCGAGGAAGTCGCCCACAACACCCCCGAGAAGATCCTCAAGGAGTTCGTCGACCCGCTCGTCGGCCTCACCGACGCCCAGGCCGAGAACCTGGCCCGCGGCATCGGCGTGCCTGAGGGCTCGGTCGCCAAGGCGGTCGACACGCTCAAGCGCCTGTACACCTGCTACATGGAAACCGATGCCTCGCTGGCGGAGATCAACCCGCTGATCCTCGAGGGCAACGGCAACATCAAGGCTCTGGACGCCAAGTTCAACTTCGACTCCAACGCCCTCTACCGTCACCCTGAGATCGTCGATTTCCGCGACTTCGACGAAGAGGACGCCGACGAGATCGAGGCCTCCAAGTTCGACCTCGCCTACATCAGCCTCGACGGCAACATCGGCTGCCTGGTGAACGGCGCCGGCCTGGCGATGGCCACCATGGACACGATCAAGCTGTTCGGCGC
>JAREIX010000009.1 GCA_029286945.1 Thauera sp.
CTCGGCGGCGGTGCCGGTGAAGAAGGCCTCGTCGGCGAGGTAGATGTCGTCGCGGGTCAGGCGCTTGGTGCCGACCTCGTAGCCGAGCTCGCGCGCGATGACGTGGATCGAGTCGCGGGTGATGCCGGTCAGCGCCGAAGCGATCTCGGGCTCGTAGATGCGGCCGTCCTTGACGATGAACAGGTTCTCGCCCGCGCCCTCGGCGACGAAGCCCTGGTTGTCGAGCAGCAGCGCCTCGTCGTAGCCCATGCGGGTGACCTCGAGGTTGGCGAGGATCGAGTTCGGGTAGGTCGCCGACAGCTTGGCGCGCGGCATCGTCGAGTTGACGTGATGGCGGGTGTAGGACGAGGTCTTGACGCGGATGCCCTTTTCGAGGCCTTCCTCGCCGAGGTAGGCGCCCCAGGGCCAGGCGGCGATCGCCACGTGCACACGCGCGCCGATGGTCGAGATGCCCATCTTCTCCGAGCCGTAGAAGGCGATCGGGCGCAGGTAGCAGGACTCGAGCTTGTTCGCGCGCACCACCTCCTTCTGCGCCTCCATGAGTTCATCCTTGGCGTACGGGATGTCCATCATGTAGATCTTGGCGGAGTTGATCAGGCGCTGGGTGTGCTCGGCGAGGCGGAAGATCGCGGTGCCGTTGACGGTGTTGTAGGCACGGACGCCCTCGAAGACGGCGAGGCCGTAGTGCAGCGAGTGGGTGAGGACGTGCGTGGTCGCCTCGCGCCACGGGACGAGCTTGCCGTCCTGCCAGATGAAGCCGTCGCGGTCAGCCATGGACATGATCAAAATCTCCGCCTGAATGAGTGTTCGCTGGATGGGGGTCGGGAACGCCCCGGCCAGGATCTCGTCGGGGCATAGCCGCAGGATTCTAGCGTAAAGGCGCGGGTTCGACGCGAGCGCCGTGCAATGTCGGCGCCGCCGGGGGGCGCGTGGGTGGTTGGGAGGGCGCGCCGGCGCGCGCTAGAATGCAGCGCTTTCTGCGCCCGGAGCCGGAATTGAAGGATCGTCCCTGGAAACCCAACGTCACCGTCGCCGCCGTCATCGAGCGCGACGGCCGCTTCCTGCTGGTCGAGGAGGAAACGCCCGAGGGCCTGCGCTTCAACCAGCCGGCGGGGCATCTCGAGGAGGGCGAGTCCCTGCTTGAGGCCACCGTGCGCGAGGCGCTCGAGGAGACCGCGCAACGCTTCGTGCCCGAGTACCTGGTGGGCATCTATCAGTGGACACGGCCGCAGGGCGACATCACCTACCTGCGCTTCGCCTATGGCGGGCGGCTCGAGGGCGAGGAGCCGGGGCGCCGGCTCGACGAGGGCATCGTGCGCACCCTGTGGATGACGCCCGACGAGGTGCGCGCCACCGCCGACCGCCACCGCAGCCCGCTGATCCTGCACTGCATCGAGGACTGGCTCGCCGGCGAGCGCCACCCGCTGTCGCTAGTGCGCCACTACCGCCAGGGCGCCGGGCCGGGATGATCCGCACCCTGTTCGCGCTGCTGCTGTGCCTGCCGTTGCTGGCCCAGGGCGCCGCGCTGCGGGGCGGGCAGGGCGGCATGCTGGCGCGGGCCGAAGCGCGGGCGGGCGCCGAGGTCAGCATCTGTCACGGCTACGGTTGCGTGCGCGAGGACGTCGTTCGTTTTCAGGCCGCGACGCTCGCGCGTGTGGGCGAGCGCCTGGCCGCCGCGCGCAGCGCCGCCGAGGAGCGCGCGCTGCTGGCCGAGGCGATCGGCCAGCTGTATCGGATCGCGGGCACGCAGACGCCGGTGGGCGCCGACCGCGCCGGCAACCTGCTCGACGCCGAGGCCCACGGCCGCATGGACTGCATCGACCATGCGACCTCGACCACCCGCCTGCTCGCGCTGGTCGAGGCGCGCGGCTGGCTGCGCCATCATCGCGTGCTCGAACCGGCGCGGCGCACGCGCCTGATCCTGCAGCACTTCAGCGCGGTGGTCGAGGTGCTGACGGTCGAGGAGCGCATCGCGCGCCTGCCGCCCGGTCAGGCGCTGGCGGGCTGCAACTGCACCGAGGACGGACGGGTGATCGAGGATGCGGACGGCGGTGGCCGTCCGGGGGAACGTTACGTGGTCGACAGCTGGTTCGTCGACAATGGCGAGCCGGCCGTGGTGCTGCCGCTCGCGGAATGGCTCAATGGAGGTGGACCGAATGTCCAGTAGGCAGGATGGAATGCAGGATGGGCAGGGCATGAAGGTGGTGGTCGGCATGTCCGGGGGCGTGGACTCGTCGGTGACTGCCCTGCTGCTCAAGCGGCAGGGCTACGAGGTCACCGGCCTGTTCATGAAGAACTGGGAGGACGACGACGATTCCGAGTACTGCTCGACGCGCCAGGACCTGGTCGACGTGGCCTCGGTGTGCGACGTCATCGGCATCGAACTCGAGGTCGTCAACTTCAGCAAGGAGTACAAGGACCGCGTGTTCGCCGACTTCCTGCGCGAGTACGAGGCCGGGCGCACGCCCAACCCGGACGTGCTGTGCAATTCCGAGATCAAGTTCCGCTGCTTCCTCGACCACGCCATGCAGATGGGCGCCGAGCGCATCGCCACCGGCCACTATGCCCAGGTCCGCGAGTGGAACAACGACGGCCGCAGCGAGTACCAGTTGCTCAAGGCCGAGGACGGCACCAAGGACCAGAGCTACTTCCTGTACCGGCTCGACCAGGCGCAGTTGGCGAAGACCATGTTCCCGCTCGGCGCGCTGTACAAGCGCGAGGTGCGCCGCATCGCAGCCGAGGCCGGGCTGCACGTGGCCGCGAAGAAGGACTCCACCGGCATCTGCTTCATCGGCGAGCGCCCGTTCCGCGAGTTCCTGATGCGTTACCTGCCGACCCAGCCGGGCGAGATCCGCGCGCTCGACGACGACCGCGTGCTCGGCGAGCATCAGGGCCTGATGTACCACACCATCGGCCAGAGGAAGGGGCTGCACATCGGCGGCATCAAGGGCAACCAGGACGAGGCCGGCGAGCACGACGCCTGGTACGTCGCCGCCAAGGACGTCAAGGCCAACGTGCTGTACGTGGTGCAGGGACACGATCACCCCGCGCTGCTGAAGGACCGTCTGGTGGCGGGCGAGCTCAACTGGATCGCCGGCCGCGACCCGCACACCAACTGGGTCTATACCGCCAAGCCGCGCTATCGCACGCCCGACCAGCCGTGCGAGATCGACCGCATCGGCGGGGGCCGCGCCGAGATCGCCTTCGCACAGCCGCAGTGGGCGATCACGCCGGGCCAGAGCGTGGTGGTGTACGAATCCCGCGTCTGTCTCGGCGGCGGCATCATCCTCTGAGCACCGCCGCGCCCGGCGCGCGTCCGGGCCGCAGCGCGCCTCAGGCCTTCAGCACGCCGCCGGCCACCGCCAGCGGCGGGTGGCTGGCGGCCTGCAGGCGCGCGGCGTAGGTCTCGCAGCGTTCGATGTACTCGCGCGCGCTCTTGGGCATGGTCACGCGCGCGCGGGTGATGTCGGTCACCAGGTTGCGGCCCTGCAGGATCAGGCGCAGGCCGTCGGCGGCAAGCTGGCGCTCGAGTTCGGTGGAGGCGGGCGACAGCATTGCGCTGACCGCGCCGAGGTGCTCGGAGGCGACCACGAAGTCCGCCCACACGTCGAAGATGTCGGGGTCGGTGCGCAGCGTCTCGCACTTGATCTTGGCGATGCGGGTGAATTCGAGCACCAGCAGCGCCACGCCCTGGAACAGGTGCGTCCCGGAGAAGCTCGCCGCCATGACCGCACCGAGGCGGTCGATCTCGCGCAGCGCCTGGGCGATCTTGATGTAGCGGCTCTCGTAGAAGGCCTCGACCGGGATCGAGAACGCGCGAAAGGGCTCGCCCCACAGCTCGTCGATGCCCTCGTCGCCGCTGCGGTGAAGCACCAGGCGGCCGAGCGCGAGCGCCTCCTGCAGGCACAGGCCGCACTCGCGCATCAGTGCGTTGTCGGTCTCGATCTCGATGCCGAGCTCCTGCAGCTCGACCAGCTTGGTGAAGATGTCGGTGGCGCGGTTGAACAGCGCGCCGGCGTACATCGCGCCCTTGACCCGCTTGCGTTCCGGATCCGGCTCGTCCTGGTAGGCCCGCCGCGCATCGTCCAGCCGCTTGCCCGGGATGTTGATGCCGTGCTCGACGTGGTTGAACAGGCGACGGGTGAGCGCCTGGATCAGTTTCTTCTTGGCGTCGAGCGAGTCTGCGGGTGGGTCATAGACCTTGAGCCAGTAGCCGTCGTGGTAGATGCGCCGGACGCCGTCGACGAGGGCGACGGTGCCGTCCGGGATGGGCTCGTCCATGGTGGTGGGGGCGTCAGCGTGGGAAGGGGAGACCAAGCATACGCCCGCCCTCAGGCGCTTCCAATAGCACCCTGCCGCGCCGCCGCCGCGGCGCGTGCACGCCGCTCCTGGCGCAGCCGGCGCCACTTGGCGCTGACGCGCAGGCGCCACACGAGCTGGGTGCCCCAGTAGGCGATGACGGTGCCGGTGACGGCCATGATCAGCATGCCCAGCAGCAGGGGCTGGCCGATGCCGGTCAGCCAGCTCCAGGCCTGCGCGAGCGTGTCCATCGTGCGCAGCGGCTGGTCGGCGTCCGCCGCGCTCAGGCTGGCGGGCGCGCGCGTGCCGAGCACGCCGGCGCCCAGGCGGTAGGCGAAGTAGTACAGCGGGCCGTAGGTCAGCGGGTTGCTGACCAGGGTGGACACCGCCGCGATCCACAGATTGCCGCGCAGCAGCAGCGAGGCGATCGCCGCGGCGGGGATCTGCGCGACCGGGATCATCAGGCCGAAGAACACCCCCATCGCCACCCCACGCGCGACCGAGCGCCGGTTCACGTGCCACAGCAGCGGGTCGTGGATGCGCGGCCCGAGCCAGCGCAGCAGGCGGCTCTGCGTGATGGCGTCGCGGGTGGGCAAGAAGCGTTCGAGCATGGTCCGGTCCGGGGCGAAGCCGGCATCTTACGCAATGCCGGACAAAGCACAAGGCGCCGCGCGCCGGGGAAGCCGGGGCGCGGCGGCGTGCCGCAAGCAGATGATTTTGCGAGCGTGTGACCGTGGCTGCCGTGAGGAATTCACGCTTCGATCGCGGAGCACCGTGCGGGCGCGCCGAGATCGGCCGTGGCGGTGGCTGCAGGGCTCCGGATCAGGCGAAATCGCTCGGGATCGCCGCGCGCAGCACGGTCTGCGTCTCGCCCTCGCGCACGCGGTTGGTGAACCACCACAGCGCGCCCTTCTTGATCGTCCAGTCGGCCTCGCTGCCGGCCAGCAGCAGTGCGCACAGGCGCCCGAGTGCCGGCTGGTGGCCGACCACCAGCGCGGCGCCGCCGGCGTCGGGCCAGCCGGTGGCGGCGATGATGTCGGCGACGTTGCCGTCGGGGCCGAGGCTGCCGACGACCTGGAAGTCTTCGGTGAAGGCCGCCACGGTCTGCCGCGTGCGGACCGCGGGGCTGACCAGCACCTTGAGCTGCTTCGGCCGGTTCTCCTCCAGCCAGCGCGCCATGCGCCGCGCCTGCTTGAGGCCGCGCGGGGTGAGTTCACGGGTGTGGTCGGGGCTACCGTCCACCGCTTCGGCATGTCGCCACAGCAGCAGGTCCATTTCGTTCGTCCGGGAGTCGAGGGCCGGCATCATCGGCGGCGCGTGTTTCAGCACGATGAAGCGGGCGCGTGGCGGGCGGCGTGGTCTGGCGTCACCATGGCTTGCGGCCCTCCAGCAGCGGGGCGCACTCGCGCAGCACCCGCCGCCGCAGGCGGGCATAGCGCGGCGCATGCCAGCCGAGCACGAAGGCGGCGGCGGGCGCGAGCGCGGGGTTGGCGGCGGTCCAGGCGGCGAGGCGTTGCTGCGCGATGTCGACGTCCTGCAGGAAGCCGAGCGCGGTCTGCGCCTGCACCACGCCGTCAAGGTAGCGGCCGGTGGTGCGCGCGGGAAACAGCGGGGCGAAGAACTCGACGCCATAGCGCAGCAGCTTGAAGGCGATGCGCAGCGCGTGCAGCCGGGTGGGCTCGAGCGTGGCCGCGGCCGCGGCGCGGCGGCGGGCGCGCTTGCGCAGGCGGTTCAGGCGCTGGCGTGCGAAGGCGCGCAGGTCGGCCGTGGCGGCGGGGCTGGCGGCCGGCAGGCGGTGAAGATCGGCGGTGAAGGCGAGCAGCAGTCGGCCCTGGGTGGCCATGTCGAGGTTGTGGCTGGCGAACTGGCGCGCCGCGTCGCGCGCCGCGCACACGGTGTCGGAGAGCGCCGCCATCGAGCTCGGGTCGGCGAGGCGGTCGGGCGTGACCGGCGCCAGCAGCTCGGTGTGGAAGACGTCGAGGTCGCGGGCGTCGCCGAAGCGGTTGGCGTTGTCGCGCAGGCGGGCGTTCCATGTGCCGGCGAAGTTCTCCGGCAGTGCCGGCGCGAACAGCTTGAGCAGCGCGCGCAGCCGGCGCTGCGAGACGCGCAGCTGGTGGATGAAGTCGGGATGGATGTCGTCCGCCCCGGCCTGCGCGAGCGCGGCGGCGGCATTGCCCTGCCACTGGCGCGCGCAGGAGAAGGCGAGGCTGCGGAAGGCCTCGACCACGTCCTGTCCGGCCTCGATCGCGGAGGCTTCGGCGCGCACCGGCGCGAGCGGCGTGCCCAGGAACAGGCGGTAGCCGCGCTCGGCCTTGGAGATGTCCGCCGGCATCAGCGGCAGGTCCTGCGCCAGCGTGCACGCGAGCTCGACGAGGTCCTGCGGCCGGCCGTGCTCGAGCTCGAGTTCGAGCTCGCAGATCGGCGCGCTGAGCGCGCGGCCATCGGCCGTGCGCACGCTCACCTCGCCGCTGTCGATCATCAGCAGGATGCTGACGCCGGGCTCGGGGCAGTGGCGGCGCGTCTCGCGCCGGAAGCGGGTGGTGAACACCGGCACCAGCGCGTCGCGGTGACGGGCGAGCAGGCGCGCGGCCTCGGGCTGGTCCACCGCCGAGAAGTCGAAGGCGCCGGTCCACCCCTGCTCCCACTCCGGGCGGCTCGACAGGCCGCCGCTGGAGACGGCTGCGCACTTCACCGTCTGCAGCGTCTGGCGGCCCTGGCGGCGGGTGCGCACCGCCACCTTGCGCGCCTTGAGCGCGAGCTCGGGGGTGTCGAAGTAGGTGTTGTCGAGCGTGGTGGTCGGGCCGAGCTTCTCGGCCGCGGCCACCAGGGGGTGCCTGCGCAGCGCGGGCAGCGCGCGCTGCGGCAGGGCAAGCTTGAGTTCGATTTCGTGGCTCATGGGCATCGGCCCGCATGCGGGCGCCGGTGGAAGGGCGCCTGAATTCTAGACATCGCGCCCGGCCGCGTCATGCGCGCGGCGATGACGTGAAACATTACAGTCCGCGCGGCCCGGACCGCGGGGAGCGCCCAGCCGGGCGGGCGCGGGGATCACTCGCCGAACACCGCCTCCCACAGCTGCCGCACCGGCGCGCGCGCGGCCTCGGCCTCGTCGGGGTCGATGCGCGAGGGGCGGTCGTTGAGGCGCTGGCGGTGCTGCAGCCGGCGCAGCTCGCGGTAGCTGTCGGCGCAGGCCGCGGCAAGCGCGGCCGGGATCAGGCCGAGCTCGCCGGCGATGCGCAGCAGCGCGATGTTGCCGAGGTTGCCGGTGAGCTGGGGGTGGTCGTGGCTGTGGCCGAGCACCAGGTACTGGATCAGGAACTCGACATCGATCAGGCCGCCGGTGTCGTGCTTGAGGTCGAACAGCTCGCTCTTGCCGCCGTGGGCGTCGCGCATCTTGCGGCGCATCGCCAGCACCTCGGCGCGCAGCGTGTCGAGATCGCGCTTCATGCGCAGCACCTCGCAGCGGATGCGCTCGAAGGCCGCGCCGAGCGCGCGGTCGCCGGCCGAGAAGCGCGCCCGCGTCAGCGCCTGGTGCTCCCATACCCAGGCCGATTCCAGCTGGTACTTGCGGAAGGACTCGAGCGAGGTGGCGATGAGGCCCGATTCGCCGTTCGGGCGCAGGCGCAGGTCGGTGTCGAAGAGCTGGCCGGCGGCGGTCTGACTGGAGAGCCAGGTGTTGGTGCGCTGCGCGAGCCGGGTGTAGACCTCGGCCGCCTCGGGCGCGTCGTCGTCGTACAGGAAGATGATGTCGAGGTCGGAGGCGTAGCCGAGCTCCTTGCCGCCGAGCTTGCCGTAGCTGATCACGGCGAAGCGCGGATCCTCGCGGTGGCGGATCTTGATCCGGCGCCAGCACAGCGGCAGCGTCAGGTCGAGCACGATGTCGGCGAGCTCCGACAGGTGATCGGCGAGCTTCTCGACCGTCAGCAGGCCGGCGATGTCCTGCGTCAGCAGGCGGAACACCTGCGCATGGTGCTGCTCGCGCATGACGTCCATCTGGCGTTCCATGTCGGGCTCGAGGGCTTCGAGCTCGGCCGCCAGGCTGGCGCGGAAGGCCTGCCAGTCGGGCGTGTTCTCGAGGTTGCGCGCATCGAGCATCTCGTCGAGCAGGATCGGGTGGCGGGTCAGGAACTGCGCCCCCCAGCGCGAGGCGCTCATCAGGTCGGCGACGCGGCGCAGCGCCTGCGGATACTGCTGCAGCAGCGCGAGGTAGGCGCCGCGGCGGCCGATCGCCTCGATAAGGTCGAGCAGGCGGGCGAGCGCGTCGTCGGCGCCGGGGGTGGTCGCCGCCGCCTCGATCACGCGCGGCATCAGCGCGTCGAGGCGGCTCTTGATGTTGTTCGGCAGCTGGCGGTAGCGCGGGCTGGCGTGAATCGACGCGAGGCGCTCGGCGCCCGCCTGCGGGCGGCGGTAGCCGAGCTCGGCGAGGGCGGCGGTGGTCGCCTCCAGGTCCTCGGCGTTGGTCCAGGTGGCGTCGAGGCTGTGGTCCTCTTCGGAGGGGTCGCCGAAGACGCTGTCGAAATGGCGGCTCACCACCTGGCGGTGGGCGTCGAGCGCGTCGAGCAGCGCCGGGTAGCCGGCAAAGCCCATCGCCTCGGCGACCAGCGCCTGGTCCTCGGCCTTCGCCGGCAGGTCGTGGGTCTGGGCGTCGTCCAGGTACTGCAGGCGGTGCTCGAGCCGGCGCAGGAAGACGTAGGCGGCGGTCAGCTCCTCGACCGCCTGCGTCGACAGGATGCCGCGTTCGGGCAGCAGCGACAGCACCTTGAGCGTCGGCCGCACCTGCAGCGCGGTGTCGCGGCCGCCGCGGATGAGCTGGAAGACCTGGGCGATGAACTCGATCTCGCGGATGCCGCCCGGCCCGAGCTTGACGTTGTGGGCGCGGTCGCGGCGGGCGACCTCGCGGCGGATCTGCGCGTGCAGTTCGCGCATGGCGTTGATGGCGCCGAAGTCGAGATACTTGCGGAACACGAAGGGGCGGGCGATGCCGTAGAGCTCCGACCAGCGCTCGCCGAGCAGCACGCGGGCCTTGATCCAGGCGTAGCGCTCCCACTCGCGGCCCTGGGTGACGAAGTAGTTCTCCAGCATGTCGAAGCCGCACACCAGGGGACCCGAGTCGCCATTGGGGCGCAGGCGCATGTCGACGCGGAACACCTGGCCATGCTCGGTCACCTCGGCCAGGGCCTGGATCAGCTGCTTGCCGAGGCGCTCGAAGAACTCGAAGTTGCTGATCACCTTGCGGCCGCCGGTGTCGCCGTTCTCCGGGTAGATGAAGATGAGGTCGATGTCGGAGGAGACGTTGAGCTCGCGCCCGCCGAGCTTGCCCATGCCGATCACCAGCAGCTCCTGCTCCCAGCCGGTGGGCGACAGCGGCTGGCCGTAGCGTTCCACCAGGGCGGCGCGCAGCACCTCGTGGGCGTGGTGGAGGGCGACCTCGGCAAGGACGGTCATGGTCTCGGTGACCTCGGCCAGCGGCGCTGCGCAGGCGAGGTCGCGCACGATCAGGTGGCACAGCACCCAGATGCGCAGCTGGCGCAAGGCCGGCCGCAGTGCGCCCTCGCCACCGCCGAACGTCGCCTCGCGCGCGGCCAGGAAGCGCAGCAGGTCGGCTTCGCCCAGCGGTCGCTCGATGCTCGCGGCCAGTGCCGCGCCCAGCCAGGGCTGGCTGTCGAGCATGCGGGACAGGTAACGCGACAGGCGGCGCGCGGTGTGCACCGGAAGCGGCATCTCAGCCGGCTGTGCAGCGGGAAGGGAGGACATGGCTGGGCTCCAGTGCGGGCGCGGATCGTTGGTAGAATGCCGACCTGGCCGGCGGTCCTGCGCCAGCGGGCGATCGGCCTTCATTTTATCCGCCCCCGCACGCGGCCGGCATGCCGCGTGCCGGCAATGCATGCACGGCCCCGCGCGGCGCGCGCACGCTTTCCCCGCAACTCGAGCACCTGCCCTGAGCACGCCCACGCCTCCTCCTCCTGACGCCACGCCCGCGCCGCCCGCAGGGCAGACGGACAGCATCCTGCGCCGCGCCCTGACCTGGGCGCTGCGCGCGCTCGTGCTGGCCTGGTTCGTCGCCGCCGGCGTCGTGCTGGTGGTGCGCCATGTGCTGATGCCGGCGATCGAGAACTTCCGCGAGCCGATCGCCGCCGTGCTGGCGCAGGAGCTCGGGCGACCGGTCACGATCGAGCGCATCGAGGGCGGCTGGGCAGGCTGGCGGCCGCGCCTGCGCATCGCCGGCCTGCGCATCGGTGACGGCGAGGGGGGCACGGCGCTGACCCTGGGCGAGGTCGATGCCACGGTGGGGTGGTCCTCGCTGCTGCGCGGGGCGCCGTACTTCGACCGGCTCGACATCCAGGCGCCTGAGCTGGTGCTGCGCCGTGCGCCCGACGGCACCCTGTTCGTGGCCGGCATCGCCCTGCCGGCGGGGGGCGGCGACGACAGCGGCGGCCTGGCCTGGCTGCTCGGCCAGCGCCAGATCCAGATCCGTGGCGCCCGCCTGAGCTGGCATGACGCGCTGCGCGCGGCGCCCGCGCTGGTGCTCGACGAGGTCGCCTTCCGTCTCGATCGACGCGGCGGCGCGGTGCGCTTCGCCCTCGATGCGCGGCCGCCGCCGGCGCTCGCCTCGGCGCTGCTGGTGCGCGGCGAGCTTCGCCTCGAGGGGCGGCATCTGGCGGGCCTGGGCGCGCCGCAGCGGCTGTCGCAGGCAGCGGGCCGGCTGTACGTCGAGCTCGAGCGCGCCGATCTCGGCGGCTGGCAAGCCTGGCTCGACTATCCGCTGCCGCTGGCCGGGCGGGGCGGCGTGCGCGCCTGGGTGGAGGCCGGCGGCGAGGGTGCGCTCGAACTCACCGCTGACGTCGCGCTCGAGGGCCTCAGCACCCGGCTCGCGGCGGACCTGCCCGAGCTGCGCGTCGACCGCCTCGACGGCCGGCTGTCGATGGCGCGCAGCGCGCAGGGCAGCCGCTTCGCGAGCCAGGGGCTGGCGCTGCGACTGGCCGACGGCCTGACCGTGCCGCCCACCGACTTCGCCCTGCAGCTGGAGGCGGGCGGCGAGGGCGCACCGCCGGCGGGCGCGGTGAGCGCGAACCGGCTCGATTTCGCCGCACTGGCGGCGCTCGCGGGCTACCTACCGCTCGAGGCCGGGGTGCGCGCGCGCCTCTCGCAGTTCGAACCGCGCGGCCGCGCCGAGGATCTGCGCATGACCTGGCGCGGCGCGCCCGAGGCGCCGAGCCAGTGGTCGCTGTCGGCGCGCTTCGACGAGATCGGGTTGCGCGCGCGCGAGGGCTGGCCCGGTCTGGGCGGCCTGTCGGGGCGCATCGACGGCGATGCGCAGGGCGGGCGCTTCCGGCTCGACGGCAGCGCGATGCATGTCGATCTGCCGATGGTGTTCGAGCCCGGCCGGCTCGAGTTCGAGCGCCTGCGTGCGGAAGGCGGCTGGCAGCGCCGCGATGGCCGGCTGGAGATCGTCCTCGATGGCGCCGAGTTCGACAACGCCGACGCCGCAGGCAGCGCCTCCGGGCGCTACTGGCCGGCGGCGGGCGGTGCCGGCGAGATCGACCTGCAGGCCCGCCTGACGCGCGCGCAGGCGACGGCGGTGTGGCGTTACCTGCCGCGCGTGGTCAACGCGAACACGCGCGACTGGGTGCAGCAGGGCATCCGCGCTGCGGGCGTACCCGAGGCGCGCCTGCGCCTGCAGGGCAGGCTGCAGGACTTCCCCTTCCGTGACGGCTCGGGCCAATTCCTCGTCACGGTGCGGGTGGCCGACGGCGTGCTCGACTACGCACCCGGCTGGCCGCGCATCGAGGGCATCCAGGGCGAGGTGCGCTTCCAGGGGCCGGGCATGCGCATCAGCGCCGAACGCGCGCGCATGCTGGGCGTCGATCTGGTCGATGTGGTCGCCGACGTGCCCGACCTCGACGTCACGCCGAGCGAGATCATGACCATCAGCGGGCGCGCGCAGGGGCCGACGGCGGAGTTCCTGCGCTTCGTGTCGCTCAGTCCGGTTGCGCAGCACATCGGCGGTTTCACCGACGGCATCCGTGCCGAGGGCAGGGGAGAGCTCGAGCTCAAGCTGGTGATGCCCTTGCGCAACACGCCCGACACCCGGGTCGAGGGCGTGTTCCGCTTCAGCGGCAACCGTATCGAGCTCGTCGAGGGCCTGCCCGCGCTCGAGCGCGCCGGGGGCGCGGTGCGCTTCACCGGCGACTCGCTCGCCATCCCGGCGGCGCGTGCGCAGTTCCTCGGCAACGGCGTGGATGTGAAGGCGCAGACCGGCGCGGACGGCATGGTGCGCTTCGAGGCCGCGGGGCGCGCCGACGCGGCCGCCGTGCGCGCCCACTACGCCCTGCCGCTGCTCGACGGCCTGTCGGGAAGCGCGGATTGGCGTGCGACGGTTCGCGTCGGCAAGGCCGGCACCCGGCTGGAGCTCGAGTCCGACCTCGTCGGGCTCGCCGCGAGCCTGCCCGCGCCGCTCAACAAGTCTGCCGGCGAGGCCTGGCCGGCGCGCTTCGTGCTCGATCATGTCAGCGCTCGCCCTGCGGACGCCCTTGCGCTGCAGATCGACGGACTGCTGCGCGCCGAGCTGCAGCGCACCCGCGGCGATGCGCCAGCCGTGCGCGGGGGCATCGCCATCGGCCGCGCCGCCGCCGATGCCCCGCCGGCGGCGGAGGCCGGGCTGCGGCTGGCGGCGGTGCTCGACCAGCTCGACATCGACGCCTGGCGGCGCGTGCTCGAGCGCGCGGACGGCGCGGGGGAGGGGGACGGGGGCGCGCTGGCGGCGGCCGCGCTGACCGATGTCGCCCTCGCCGCGGACGAGGTGCGCGCCTTCGGCCACAGCCTGAAGGCGGTGGATCTGCGCGCCGTGGCCGACGCAGGGGGCTGGAAGGCTCGGCTGGAGAGCGACCTCGCGGATGGCGAGTTCGACTGGCGGCAGGCTGGCGACGGCGCCCTGCGCGCGCGCTTTCGCCACCTGCGCGTGGGCGAGGATGCTGCCGAGGCGGAGGCGGCGACCGCCGCGCGCGGCGAGGGCGAGGGCGAGGAGCCGGCGGCCGCGGACGAGCCCCCGCGCCGGCTGCCGGCGCTCGACGTGGTCGCCGAGCGTTTCGAGCTACGCGGCATCCCGCTCGGGCGCCTCGAGGTCTTCGCGCGCAACCGCGGCGGGCTGTGGCAGCTCGAGCGCTTCGATCTCGCGAACGAGGACGGCCGGCTCGCCGGCAGCGGGCAGTGGCAGGCGGCCGGGCGCCAGCGCACGCGGCTGGATTTCCGCCTCGAGACGCCCGATGTCGGTCGCCTGTCGCGGCGCCTGGGCTATGCGGACGTCGTGCGCGGCGGCCGCGCGAGCCTGGCGGGCCAGCTCGCCTGGCAGGGCGCGCCGACGCGCATCGACTATCCTTCGCTCGGCGGCAACCTGAAGCTCGAGGCGGGCAGCGGCCAGTTCAACAAGCTCGAGCCCGGCGTCGGCCGGCTGCTCGGCATCCTCAGCCTGCAGGCGCTGCCGCGCCGCATCACGCTCGACTTCCGCGACGTGTTTTCCGAAGGATTCGCCTTCGATCGCATTTCCGGTAGCATCGACCTCGCCGCTGGCGTGTTGCGCACCGAGGACCTCGAGATCCGTGGCCCCTCGGCACGCGTGCTCATGAGCGGCTCGGCCGACGTCGTGCGGGAGACGCAGGATCTGCGCGTGACGGTGCAGCCGACGCTGTCCGAATCGGTCGCCATCGGTGCGGCGGCCGGGCTGCTGAATCCGGCGGTCGGGGTGGTGACCTATCTTGCCCAGAAGGTGCTCAGCGATCCGATCGAGAAGCTCTTCGCGTTCGAGTACGCGGTCACCGGCGCGTGGTCCGATCCGCAGGTGAGCAAGCGCGGCCAGGCGCCGGTCGCGGAATAGCGATGCGCTGTGCCGTTTCCGGATCCGTGCGCGGCGTGGCGAAGGTCTCGCGCCCTCGGCGTGCCGCCTCCGCTTCATGCGCCGGCGCGACGCCGGCACCGATCGAATCCTTATCCGAGTGGACGCGCCTGCGGCGCCGTCCACGACCAAGAACCAGACATGAACCCCCACAGCCCTTCCTCCCCGGTGCGCATCGCCGCCATCCAGACCGTCTCCGGCCCGGACGTTCAGGCCAACCTCGACATCGTCGCCAGCCTGGTGGCCGAGGCGGCGGCGGGTGGCGCGAAGCTGGTCGCGCTGCCGGAGTATTTCCCGCTGATCAGCCATGACGAGGCGGCCAAGGTGCGCATCCGCGAGGCGGAGGGCGCCGGGCCGCTGCAGGACTTCCTTGCCGACACCGCGCGCCGCCACGGGGTGTGGCTGGTCGGCGGCACCATCCCGCTGGCGGCCGAGGCCGACGACAAGGTGCGCAACTGCACGCTGGTGTTCGACGACCGCGGCCAGCGGGTGGCGCGCTACGACAAGATCCACCTGTTCGGCTTCCAGCGCGGCGACGAGCGCTACGACGAGGCGGTGACGATCGAGCCCGGCGGCAGCGTCGCCTGCTTCGATTCGCCGGCCGGGCGCAGCGGGCTGTCGGTGTGCTACGACCTGCGCTTTCCCGAGCTCTTCCGGGCGATGGGCGAGGTCGACCTGATCGTGCTGCCGGCGGCCTTCACCTACACCACCGGGCGCGCGCACTGGGAGGTGCTGCTGCGCGCACGCGCGATCGAGAACCAGTGCTACCTGATTGCACCGGCGCAGGGCGGCCGCCACCCGAGCGGGCGCGTGACCTGGGGGCACACGATGATCGTCGACCCCTGGGGCGAGATCCTCGCCTGCCGCGACGAGGGCCCGGGCGTGGTCCTCGCCGACGTCGATCCTGCGCGCATCGCCGCGGTGCGCGAGAGCCTGCCGGCGCTGCGCCACCGTTGCCTGAGGTGAGCGCCGCCCGCCTCGCCGACGGCGCGCACTTCAGCCAGGTCGCGGCGGCGCGGGGCCGCGTCACCGGCGCTGATCGTTTTTGCCCGATGCCGGTCCAACCGGCACGCTTCCCCAAGGATTTCCGATGAGCAAGAGCCAGAACCCCCTCAAGGTCGCCGACCGTTACCTGCTGTCGCCCTACGGCCTGGGCGAGGCGGAACTCGAGAAGACCTTCCGCAAGCTGATGCGCCACGACATCGACTTCGCCGACCTCTACTTCCAGTACCAGCGCTCCGAGGCCTGGAGTCTGGAGGAGGGCATCGTCAAGTCGGGCAGCTTCGACATCGAGCAAGGTGTGGGCGTGCGCGCGATCAGCGGCGAGAAGACCGCCTTCGCCTACTCCGACGACATCTCGCTCGATGCCCTGGTCGGCGCCGCCACCGCGACGCGCGCGATCGCCGCCGCCGGCGAGCGCCGCCGCGTCGGAATCGTCCCGCACAAGCTGCGGACGCGGTTGTACCGCGCCGACGACCCGCTCGACTCGCTCGACGACACCGCCAAGGTGAAGCTGCTCGAGCGCCTCGAGAGCTTCGCGCGCGCCGAGGATGCGCGCGTCACCCAGGTCATGGCCCACATCGCCGGCTCCTGGGAGGTGGTGATGGTGGCGCGCAGCGACGGCCACATGGCGGCCGACGTGCGCCCGCTGGTGCGGGTGTCGATCACGGTGATCATGGAGGAGGGCGGCCGCCGCGAGCAGGGCAGCGCCGGCGGCGGCGGGCGTTACGACTACGGCTGGTTCTGCGACGACCGCCTGCACGACTACGCGCGCGCGGCGGTGCATCAGGCCAGCGTCAACCTCGGCGCCGACCCCGCGCCGGCGGGCACCATGCCGGTGGTCCTCGGCCCCGGCTGGCCGGGCATCCTGCTGCACGAGGCGATCGGCCACGGCCTCGAGGGCGACTTCAACCGCAAGGGCAGCTCGGCGTTTTCGGGGCGCATCGGCCAGCAGGTGGCGGCGAAGGGCGTCACCGTGGTCGACGACGGCACGTTGCCCGACCGCCGCGGCTCGCTGTCGATCGACGACGAGGGCAACCCGACCGAGCGCACGGTGCTGATCGAGGACGGCATCCTCACCGGCTACATGCAGGACATGATGAACGCGCGCCTGATGGGCATGCCGCTGACCGGCAACGGTCGCCGCGAGTCCTTCGCCCACCTGCCGCTGCCGCGCATGACCAACACCTACATGCTCAACGGCGACAAGGATCCGGACGAGATCATCAGGTCGGTGAAGAAGGGCCTGTACGCGGTGAACTTCGGCGGCGGCCAGGTGGACATCACCTCGGGCAAGTTCGTGTTCTCGACCGCCGAGGCCTACCTGATCGAGAACGGCAAGGTGACCCGCCCGGTCAAGGGTGCGACGCTGATCGGCAACGGCCCGGATGCGCTGACCAAGGTGAAGATGATCGGCAACGACATGCGCCTGGATCCCGGCGTGGGCACCTGCGGCAAGGACGGCCAGAGCGTGCCGGTGGGCGTCGGCCAGCCGACGCTGCGCATCGACGGCCTGACCGTGGGGGGTACCGCCTGAGCGGTCGTTCAGCGCCGGAAAGACTTCGCGGCCTGCACCGCGTCTGCGCGCACGCCCCGGGTGAGGGCGCTCGGCAGGCGCGGTGCAGGCCGCGTGTTTCTTGGCGAAAGGGGGAGAAGGCTGGAAGTAAGGGGGGCGACGCTCAGGTCTGCGCGGGCTTGTCCTTGCGCTCGTCAGGCGTGGCGGTTGCCGGCTTGTCGCTGCCGCAGGCGGCGATGTCGAGGCGGGGGCCGTCGAGCAGGCGCGCCGCCTGCGCCGGCGTGGCGATCGAGTAGGCCATGGCGGTGGTGGTGAGGATGGCGATGATGGTCTGGCGTTTGATCATGTCCGGCTCCTTTGCGATTTTTCTTCATTGTTCGACATCGGGTCCGTCGCCACGGAAATGCTCGGGCGTCAGGCCGTGTCGCTGCAGCAGGCGGTAGAACTCGGTGCGGTTGCGCTCCGCCAGCCGTGCAGCGTCGGTGACATTACCCGCGGTAAGTTTCAATAGCTGTATCAGGTAGTTTCGCTCGAAGCGACGCTTGGCCTCGGCGTAGCCCAGCGCCTCGATCGGCTTCACGCGCAGCGCGCGCTCGACCAGTGCGCGCGGAATCAGCGCGGTGGTGGCGAGCGCGCACACCTGCTCGACCACGTTCTGCAGCTGGCGCACGTTGCCCGGCCAGGCCGCGGTGGCGAGCGCCTCGAGCGCGTCGGGCGCGAAGCCGGACAGGCGCTTGCCGTACTTCTGCGCCAGCCCGCGCAGGAAGTGCTCGGCCAGCAGCGGGATGTCCTCGCGGCGTTCGGCCAGGGTCGGCAGCTCGAGGCTCACCACGTTGATGCGGTAGTAGAGGTCCTCGCGAAACTGGCCGCTGGCGAGCGCGGCATCGAGGTCGCGGTGGGTGGCCGACAGGATGCGCAGGTCGACCGCCTCCGCGCGCGTGGCGCCGACCGGGCGCACCGCCCGCTCCTGCAGCACGCGCAGCAGCTTGACCTGCAGCGCCGGCGGCATGTCGCCGATCTCGTCGAGGAACAGCGTGCCGCCGTGCGCCGCCTGTAGCAGGCCGCTATGGGCGCTGGTGGCGCCGGTGAAGGCGCCGCGGACGTGGCCGAAGAGCTCGGACTCGAGCAGGGGTTCGGGGATCGCGCCGCAGTTGATGGCGACGAAGGGCGCGGCGGCGCGCGGGCTGGCGAGGTGGATGGCGCGCGCCAGCAGCTCCTTGCCGGTGCCGCTGTCGCCGCGGATCAGCACGCTGGCGTCGGAGGCGGCGACCAGGCGCGCCTCGTCGAGCAGCGCATGCATCAGCGTGCTGCGGCTGATGATGCCGGCCCGCCAGGCCGGGTCGCCGGCGCCGAGCGGCGCCGTGGCCGGCGCGCTCAGCTGCAGGGCCTGCGCGATGCGCTGCAGCAGGGTGTGGCTGTCGAAGGGCTTGGTGAGATAGTCGGCGACCCCGCGCGAGGTGGCCTCGACCGCGTCCGGGATGCTGCCGTGGGCGGTGAGCAGGATCACCGGCAGCGCCGGGTGCTGGCGGCGGATGTCCTCGAACAGCGCGAGGCCGTCGCCGTCGGGCAGGCGGACGTCGCTCAGCACGAGGTCGAAGCGCTCCACGCCGAGCAGGGTGCGCGCGCGCTGCATGCAGTCGGCGGTCGACACCCGGTAGCCGCTGGCCTGCAGGCGCATCGACAGCAGCCGCAGCAGGTCGCCGTCGTCATCGACCAGCAGCAGGTGGGCGCGCGCGGCGGCGCGGGACGCGGGCAGGCTCATCACCGTCTCAGCGCGGCTGGCCGGTGTGCGGCGGCGCGGACCGCGTCGGCGGGGTCAGGCGGCGCTCGATCTCGGTGAGGGCGTCGAGCTTGTCCTGCAGCTCGGCGTTCTGCTGGCGCAGCGCCTCGAGCTCGCGACCGTGGCTCTCGGTGCCGCGCGTGCGCTCGTCCAGTTCGCGGGTGAGGCGCTCGTTCTGCGCGCTCAGGCGCTGGCGTTCGCGGATCTGCTCGAGCAGCGCGCGGGCGTAGGGATGGTGCGCGCGCGCCTCGGCGCCGTCGTCGGCGAGCAGGCTCTCGAGCGCGCGCCGCGCCTGCGCGAGGCGGTTCTGGCCGGGCTGACTGGCCTGTACGGCGACGTGCAGCCGGTCCTGCGCGGTCTCGCGCGGCGGGGCCTCGGCGCCGGGGGCGGCGCGATCACCGCCGGACGCCAGCCAGCCCGGCAGGCTGGTGCAGCCGGTGAGGATCAGGACGGCGAGCGGGAGGAGGGCGCGCGGCAGCAGCCCGTGTGCGCGCGATGCGTGCGCCGGGTGCGGGCGCGTGCGCCGTCCGTGCGTGGGGGCGGGGAAGCGATCGTCAGGCATGCGGGAGCTCGATCCTGAAGTGGGCGCCGTGTTCGCTGGGCAGGGCGCGCACACTGCCGCGATGGGCGGCGATGAATTCGCGCACGATCGCCAGGCCGATGCCGCTGCCCTTGTTCGCCGCCGAGGCGGCGGGCGAACTGCGGCTGCCCTGGAAGAAGGGTTCGAAGATGCGCTCGAGTTCGGCGGGCTCGATGCCGGGGCCCTCGTCGGTGCAATCGACGACGATGCGCTCGCCGGCGAGCCGGATCTCGACACGGATCCGTCCGCCGCTCGGGCTGAAGCCGATCGCGTTGGCGAGCAGGTTGGAGAAGGCGATGCGCAGCTTGCCGACGTCGGCCGGCACGATCGGCGCTTCGCCGCTCAGCTCGAGCGTCAGGCCGCGGGCCTGGGTGAGGAGCTGGTACTCGCCGCCGACCTCGCGCAGCAGCGGCAGCAGCGCGGTCGGCTGCAGGTTCAGCGTGCGCGCGTCGAACTGACTCGCGTTGTACTGGAGCAGCTGCTCGATGCGCTCCTGCAGCGCGCGCGCGCTGTGCTCGAGGATGCCGGCGACCTCGCGCTGCTCGGCATTGAGGCGGCCGAGCACGCCGTCGGCGAGCAGGGCCACGCCCTCGCGCAGCGAGGCGAGCGGCGTCTTCAGCTCGTGCGAGACGTGGCGCAGCACGCGGTTGCGGTTGGCCTCGAGTTCGGCCAGGCGCAGGCGCAGCCAGTCGAGACGTTCGCCCAGCTGGCGCAGGTCGGCGGGGCCGGTGATGCGGATCGGGTGGGCGAGGCGGTTCTCGCCGAGCTCCGCGATCGCATGTTCGATGCGGGCAAGCGGGCGCAGCAGCCACCAGCCGCTGAGCGCGGCGAGCAGGCCGGCGAGCACCAGCGCCGCGAGGATCTGCGCCGCGACCGTCTGGCGCTCATCGTCGAGCGCCGCCATCGCGGCCGCGTTCGTGCGCGCGAGGTGCTGCTCGACCTCGGCCGCGAGCGCTGCCGACAGCGCGCCGAGGCGGGCGAAGTCGGCGTCCGCCTCCTGCGCGGTCGCGGCGAGCGCGGCGGTTCGGCTGCGGCCGCCGTCCGCCGCGGCGGCATCCAGCCGCGCGCGGATGCGCTGCACGCTCGCGCGCCATTCGGCGGTGGTGGCGGCGAAGCCGGGGGCGGCGGCGTCGAGGATGCGCAGCGCCGCGAGCGCCTCGCCCAGCGTGTCGCCGAAGCGCACCAGCAGGGCCGGTTCGCCGAGCACGAGGTACTGGCGGGCGCTGCGTTCGAGGTCGACCGTGCGTTCGCCGAGCTGGCGCGCGGCGGCGCTGAGCGCCAGCGCCTTGCGGTTGCCGTCCTGGATCCCGCGTGCGATCGCTTCGATGCCGAGCCAGCCGCTGGCGGCCGCGGCGGCCAGGGTGCCGGCGATCAGCATGAAACTCAGCAGCAGGGTGCTGCGAAAGGAGAGGCGGGACATGTGAGGGCCGGGAAAGGCAGGCTGTGGGCGGGGCTGAGGCGCGAACTGCAAAGTTTAGGCCAGCTCTCGCACGCGGACGGCGCGGGAAATGCAAGCCAACGTAAGCGCCGGCGGGTCCGTCGCTCTGCGGCGACAGCGCGGAAGGCTCGTGCGATGGGGGTTCGCGGCACTTCCCGCGCAGGGGGCGTCGGGATCCGGCGACAGGTGGTCGTGATCGCGGACCGGGGTGCTCCCCGACGAGATTCCTGGGCTTTATGCAGGGCATTGATTGAAAATGAAAATAATTGCTGTGGCATGCGTCTTGCTGCTTGGCGGCTCGGATTGCAGCGCAGGGGCTGCACCCCACTCAAGGAGAAAGCATGTTCAACAAGTCCAATCTGTTCCAGAAGACCAGCGATACGCCCGCCAGCCGCACGACCTCGCGTCCGCTGAGCGCGGGAACCACGGGCAGCGTCCTTGCCGCTGCCGAGGCGTCGTCGGCGAGCGCGTCTTCCACCGCGACCGAGCCGGTGCGCAAGGTCGAGGCGAACCTGCCCGAGACCCGTGCGCCCGAGGCCGCTTCCCCGTCCGCCGCGTCCGAGGTGACGAGCGAGAGCCGGCTAATCGTCGGCCCGGACGTCAAGCTCAAGGGCGCGGAGATCCTCGATTGCGACACCCTGGTGGTCGAAGGTCGTGTCGAGGCCACGATGGACAGCCGTGTGCTGCGGATCGCGGAAAAGGGCGCGTACAAGGGCACGGTCGGCATCGACATCGCCGAGATCCATGGTCACTTCGAGGGCGAGCTCACCGCACGCCAGCAGTTGCTGATCCATGCCACCGGACGGGTCAGCGGCAAGATCCGTTACGGCAAGATCCTGATCGAGGAGGGCGGCGAACTGTCCGGTGATGTCCAGTCGCTGAATGCCAGCGCCAAGGACGGCTTGCGGGCAGTCGACGGCAAGCCCCAGGAGCCGCGCGTGCTCGCCGCCGTGGCGGGTTGAGATCAGGCGCCGGGGGTGCGGCGCGGGTGGTGTACGGCCGCCGGTCGCCCGCGCTGCCGCCGGTCGTAGCCCGCCGCCTGCAGCGGGCGGCACTCAGCGCGCTGCGGTGACGCTCGGCGCGGCGCGGGTACCCGCGGCGGCAAGCTGCTGGGGCGCCCAGCTCCAGTGCTTCTCCCAGGCCGCACGGACCAGTTCGGGGTAGTGCGGCTTGCCCAGGCTGCCGTTGTAGCGGCCGAGGGCGCGGAAGAGGTCGCCTTTCTCGATGTCGAGGTAGTGGCGCAGGATGTTGCAGCCGTAGCGCAGGTTGGTGCGCATGTGGAAGAGGTTGTCGTCCGCGCGGCCGATGACCTTGATCCAGAACGGCATCACCTGCATGTAGCCGCGCGCGCCGGCCGAGGAGATGGCGTACTTGCGGAAATTGCTCTCGACCTGGATGAGGCCGAGCACCAGCTGCGGGTCCAGTCCGGCGCGGGTGGCCTCGTAGTGGATGGTGGTGAGCAGTTCCTTGCGATAGGCCTCGTCCGGGATGCGCCGCGCCAGCCGGCGCGACATCTCGGCCAGCCATTGCGAGCGTTCGCCGGCGTCGGGAATCGGCAACATCGGCGCCGCCGCGTCGCTGACCGCGGCGTGCAGCGCGGCGCGCACGCTGGCGGCCATCGGTTCGTACTGCTGCGCGCCGGCCTGCGCGCCAGCCGCCGCGAGCGCGAGGGCGCAGGCGGCGAGTTGGCGAAGCAGGGTGGCCGGGCGCGCCATGTCCCGCTTCAGCCCAGCTTCAGGCGGTCGAGGACGTGGCCGAGCACCTCGCCCACCGGCAGCTTGGCCGCCTCGGCATCGCGCCGGCCCTGGTACTCGACCAGGCCTTCCTTGAGCCCGCGATCGCCGATGGTGACGCGGTGCGGGACGCCGATCAGCTCCCAGTCGGCGAACATCACGCCCGGACGCTCGTCGCGGTCGTCGAGGATGGCGTCGACGCCGGTGGCGATCAGCGCGTCGTAGAGCTTCTGCGCGGCGTCGCGCACCGCCTCCGACTTGCCCCAGCCCACCGGGCAGATCACCACTTCGAAGGGCGCGATCGCGCGCGGCCAGATGATGCCGCGGGCGTCGTGGTTCTGCTCGATCGCGGCACCGAGGATGCGGGTCACGCCAATGCCGTAGCAGCCCATCTCGAAGTGCTTGGGCTTGCCGTCCTCGTCGAGGAAGGTGGCGTTCATCGCCTTCGAGTACTTGGTGCCGAGGTAGAACACGTGGCCGACCTCGATGCCGCGCTGGATGGCGAGCACGCCGCGGCCGTCCGGGCTGGGGTCGCCCTCGACGACGTTGCGCAGGTCGGCCACCAGGTCGGGCTCGGGCAGGTCGCGGCCCCAGTTGACGCCGGTGAAATGGAAATCCTCGTCGTTGGCGCCGCAGATGAAGTCGGCCATGTGGGCGACGCTGCGGTCGGCGATGATCCTGACCGGCTTCAGCAGGCCGATCGGGCCGAGGTAGCCGGGCTTGCAGCCGAAGTGCTCGAGGATCTCGGCTTCGGTGGCGAAGCGGAAGCCGGCCTTCAGGCCCGGCAGCTTGCCGGCCTTGATCTCGTTCAGCGCGTGGTCGCCGCGTACCAGCAGCAGCCACACGGTGACGCCCGCCGGGTCGCCCTTGTCGTCGAGGTCGTCGGTGGCCAGCACCAGTGACTTGAGCGTGCGCGACAGCGGCACGCCGAGCAGCTCGGCGACATCCTTGCAGGTCGCCTTGCCCGGGGTCGGGGTCTTCTCCAGCGCCTGCGCCGGCTCGGCGCGACGGGCGAGCAGCGAGACCGCCTCGGCCAGCTCGATGTTGGCGGCGTAGTCGGAGTCGGGGCAGTACACGATGGCGTCCTCGCCGGTGTCGGCGATGACCTGGAACTCATGCGAGCGGTCGCCACCGATGGCGCCGGTGTCGGCGGCCACCGCGCGGTACTCGAGGCCGAGGCGGTCGAAGATGCGCTTGTAGGTCGCGAACATGATGTCGTAGCTGCGGCCGGCGGCTTCCTCGCTGCGGTCGAAGGAGTAGGCGTCCTTCATGGTGAACTCGCGCCCGCGCATGACGCCGAAGCGCGGCCGGCGCTCGTCGCGGAACTTGGTCTGGATCTGGTAGAAGTTCTTCGGCAGCTGGCGGTAGCTCTTCAGCTCCTGGCGCGCGATGTCGGTGACGACCTCCTCGGAGGTGGGCTGCAGCGCGAAATCGCGTTCGTGGCGGTCCTTGAAGCGCAGCAGCTCGTCGCCCATCTTGTCCCAGCGCCCGGTCTCGTTCCACAGTTCGGCGGGCTGCACCATCGGCATGGTCAGCTCCATGGCGCCGGCGCGGTCCATCTCCTCGCGGATGATGGTCTCGACCTTGCGGATGGCACGCAGGCCCATCGGCATGTAACTGTAGATGCCGGCGGCGACCTTGCGGATCATGCCGGCGCGCAGCATCAGCTTCTGGCTGACGACTTCGGCGTCCGACGGGGCTTCCTTGAGGGTGAACAGGTGGAACTGGCTGGCGCGCATGAGGGTCTTTTGCGTAGAAGGCGTTGTCGAGCGCGCGATTCTAGCGCATGGCGTGCATGACGATCGCGCGCTCGTCGTTCAGCGTAGGTGATGCACGGACATGGTGCGCTTTCAAACGGGGCGCAAGTGTGAAAAAATTGCCGTCAATAAACCGAATTTGAAGGTTCGACATGCTTGACCGTGAAGGCTTTCGCCCGAACGTCGGCATCATTCTGGTCAATTCGCGCAACGAGGTGTTCTGGGGCAAGCGCATTCGCGAACATTCCTGGCAGTTTCCGCAAGGTGGCATCAAGCACGGCGAGTCGCCGGAGCAGGCCATGTACCGGGAGTTGTTCGAGGAAGTCGGGTTGCGCCCGGAGCACGTCAAGATCCTCGGCCGCACGCGCGGCTGGCTGCGCTATGAGGTGCCGAAGCACTGGATACGGCGTGAATGGCGCAACACCTATCGTGGACAGAAGCAGATCTGGTTTCTGTTGCGTTTGGTGGGGCGGGATTCCGACGTGTGCCTGCGCGCGAGCTCTCATCCGGAATTCGATGCCTGGCGCTGGAGTGACTACTGGGTGCCGCTCGATGCGGTGATCGAATTCAAGCGTCAGGTCTACCAGATGGCGCTCATCGAGCTCGCTCGCATTCTCCATCGCTCGCGCGCATTCGAACTGCCCGAGCCCTACCGTCTGCCGGGCCTTGCAGAGCCGGCAGAGTTGGGGCCTCAAGGCTTGGGTGGGCCGGGCGCATAGATGTTGAATGCAGGCGTCGCTTGCGGGAAGCCTAAGGGGTGTGGCACCTGCCGGCTTGCATGCGGGGCAGGCTGCTTGGTCCCAATGTGGAGATTGCACGTTTGAACTCGATTCTCCGTCGTATCGCCCCTGTGGGCCTGCTTGCCCTGGGCTGCTTTTCGGGGGGTGTGTCTGCAGGCCTGCTTTTTGACGCCGACCCGAACTGGAAAGAGAGCGAGGTGGTGATGCCTCCGCCCGTCGAGGAGTCGCGCCTCAGGGCGTTCTACGTCAGTGCGGCCACGCCCAATGCTTTTTTCGTCGACGAGGCCAGTCTCGCTGTTGGTGATGACGGCGTAGTGCGCTTCACGCTGGTCGTACGCACGCCTGGTGGGGCGCAGAACGTGACTTTCGAGGGAATCCGCTGCGCGACTGGTGAGCGTCGCCTGTACGCCACAGGCCGCGCGGATGGGTCTTGGGTGCCGGCGAGGAACGATGCTTGGCAGCCGATCTCCGATAACACGTACAACCGCCCTCGCGCTGCCCTGGCGCAGGATTACCTGTGCGATGGCCCGGCCGCGCCCCGTAGTCGGCAGCATGCCTTGCAGCTGCTGCAACAGCGGCGCGACGTGATTCAGCCCTTCGGAGTCAGATAATGCTTGATCGTGCCATCATCGAGTTCGACAAGGCTTTGCGTACCGTGCTCGCACCGGCACGCAGCGTGCGTCCCGTGCCTGGTGAGGGAGTGCCGGATGCAATGCTTGACGACGCCGAGCGTCGGCACGCCGCAGCCCTCATGCGCATCAATCATGTTGGCGAGATCTGTGCGCAGGCTCTCTATCAAGGGCAGGCCATGATGTCGCGTGATCCGGCGATCCGCGACACCTTGCGTCAAGCTTCGCAGGAAGAGACCGAGCACCTGGCCTGGACCGAGCGCCGTATTGCAGAGTTGGGCGGGCGCAAGAGTCTGCTCAATCCGGTGTGGTACGGCGGGGCGCTCGCCCTTGGTCTGCTTGCCGGGCGTTTCGGCGATCGCTGGAACCTCGGTTTTCTGGCCGAGACCGAGCGCCAGGTGGAGCGCCATCTCAAGGGGCATCTGGAGACGCTGCCGGCTGACGATGCGCGTTCGCGTGCGATCGTGGAGCAGATGAAGGTCGACGAAGCCGAGCATGCGGACATGGCCGTGCGGCTGGGCGCACATGAACTTCCCGCGCCGGTGAAGGGGGCGATGAAGTTCGCGGCCAGGCTGATGACCACCGTGACCTATCGCGTTTGAGTCCGCTGTGGACGCGTGGTGAGCGTCCACCCCATGGCGGTCAGTCGGCCTCGACGAGTTCCAGTTCGTGACTGATCTCGGCAGTCTTGCCGAGCATGATCGAGGCTGAGCAGTACTTCTCGGCGGAAAGGTGGATTGCGCGTTCCACGCTTTCGCGCTTGAGCTTGCGCCCGCTCACGGTGTAGATGAAGCGGATGCGGGTGAATACCTTGGGGTCGGTGTCTGCGCGTTCGGCCTCGAGGCGCACGGTGCAGCCGCGAACATCGTGCCGCCCACGCTTGAGGATCAGCACGACGTCGAAGGCCGTGCAGCCGCCTGCGCCCGCGAGCATGAGCTCCATCGGTCGAGGAGCGAGATTGCGGCCTCCCGCCTCAGGGGCGCCGTCCATCGTCACCATGTGCCCCGTTCCGGTCTCGGCGACGAAGCTCATCCCATCAAGCCATTTGATCGTGCATTCCATTCGATTTGCTCCTGGGGCTGTGCGCCCGATGTGTCCTGTCTGGCGGTAGTTGGGCCGCGATTTTATCGCAGTGCCGCAGGCTTGCGCGGTGAGCTTGGTCCTCAGCGGGGTTCCCTGTTCCGTCAGCGATTTGGATATGAGTGGTGCGGGGAGAGCAGGGGCGTGCCAGTGGCCAGTACGGCACCGTATTCATGCGGTGCACAAAAATAGACCGCACTGGAATCATGGACTAGAGGCTCGAGCGCTTTGGCTAGGCCGGGATGGGGTGAAAATTTGATATAAAACAATATACTGCTTTTCGATAAGGACACTCTATTGAACAATCAAAACAATTGCAGTGCAATGCACAAAAATTGCTTGCGCGAGGGGGTTCGTCTCGCCATAATTCGCCTCAGTCGGATCGCTGACGCGGCATCGAAGACGACGCGCCGATCCAAATGGTGTCTCCTCCACCCTCCTCCTTTGGTGTGGATTTAACGCAGTCCTAGCGGACTGCGTTTTTTTTGCTTGTTGTGCTCGCGTCAATCTGCAAGTTGAGATTGACACGCGGGCCATGTTCGCATTAGGATTGCGAGCTTTCCGTTTGACGGCCAAATCCAAGGGCCCGACAAAGATCGAGGATTCACATGAAGACGTTTTCCGCCAAGCCGCACGAGGTCAAGCGCGACTGGTTCGTTGTCGACGGCACGGATAAGGTGCTTGGCCGTCTCGCCGCCGAAGTCGCCCGTCGCCTCCGTGGCAAGCACAAGGCTATCTACACCCCGCACGTCGATACCGGCGACTTCATCGTCGTTGTCAACGTCGACAAGCTGCGCGTGACCGGTAACAAAGCGCAGGACAAGAAGTACTACCGTCACTCGGGTTACCCGGGCGGTATCTACGAAACCAACTTCACCAAGCTCCAGCAGCGCTTCCCCGAGCGTGTGCTCGAAAAGGCGGTGAAGGGCATGCTGCCGAAGGGCCCGCTGGGCTACGCCATGCTGAAGAAGCTGAAGTGCTA
>JAREIX010000195.1 GCA_029286945.1 Thauera sp.
GTCCACCCAGCCGCCCGCGGTGGTGCTGATGGCCGGCCTGCAGGGCGCGGGCAAGACCACCACCACCGGCAAGCTCGCCAAGCTGCTGCACGAGCAGCAGAAGAAGAAGGTGCTGGTGGTGTCCACCGACGTCTATCGTCCGGCCGCGATCGAGCAGCTGAAGACGGTGGCGGCGCAGGCCGGTGTCGGCTTCTTCCCGTCCGCGACCGCGCAGAAGCCGGTCGACATCGCGCTTGCCGCGCTCGACTACGCGCGCAAGCACCACATCGACGTGCTGCTGGTCGACACCGCCGGCCGCCTCGCGGTGGACGAGGCCATGATGGCCGAGATCAAGGACCTGCACGCCGCGGTCAAGCCGATCGAGACCCTGTTCGTGGTCGATGCGATGCTCGGCCAGGACGCGGTCAATACCGCGCGCGCCTTCAACGAGGCGCTGCCGCTCACCGGCGTGGTGCTGACCAAGCTCGACGGCGATTCGCGCGGCGGCGCGGCGCTGTCGGTGCGCCACGTCACCGGCAAGCCGCTGAAGTTCGCCGGTGTCGGCGAGAAGCTCTCCGGGCTGGAGCCCTTCCACCCCGACCGCATGGCCAGCCGCATCCTCGGCATGGGCGATATCCTCGGCCTGGTCGAGGAGGCGCGCCGCGGGGTCGACGAGGAAAAGGCCAGGGCCTTCGCGCAGAAGCTGAAGACCGGCAAGGGCTTCGACCTCAACGACTTCAAGGAGCAGATCGGCCAGATGCGCAAGATGGGCGGCCTGTCCTCGATGATGGACAAGCTGCCGGCGCAGTTCGCGCAGGCCGCGGGCAAGCTGCAGGGCGGCGCCGAGGAGAAGGCGATCGGCCGCATCGAGGGCATCATCAATTCCATGACCCCGCTCGAGCGCGCCAAGCCCGAACTGCTCAAGGCCAGCCGCAAGCGCCGCATCGCCGCCGGCGCCGGGGTCACGGTGCAGGAGGTCAACCGCCTGCTCAACCAGTTCGAGCAGACGCAGAAGGTGATGAAGCAGTTCTCCAAGGGCGGCATGAACAAGATGATGCGCGCCATGAAGGGCATGATGCCGGGCGGTTTCCCCGGCATGCCGCGCTGAGCGGGCAACTCGGGAGGACCATCCGGCGATGAAAGACATCCTCGTCGCCTTCGGGCGGGCGAGCCGCAGCCTGATGCGGCGCGATATCTTCTGGCACCTGCTGTGGCCGGGCCTGCTCGCGCTCGTGATCTGGGCCGTGGTCGCGGTGATGCTGTGGACGCCGGTGACCGAGGGCCTCTATGGCTGGGTCAGCGGCTGGTCCCTGATCAACGGCTGGCTGGCGGCCTCGGAGACCACCGCGGCGATCGTGCTGGTGCTGATCCAGATCGCGACCGCCCTGCTGATCGTGCCGCTGGTCTATGTCACCGCCGCGATGCTGGTCGCGACGCTCGCGCTGCCGCTGATGCTCGAGAAGGTCGCGCGCACCGACTATGCCGACCTCGAGCAGCGGCGCGGCGGCTCCAACCTCGGCAGCGCCTGGAACTCGATCCTGGCGGGTGTGCTGTTCCTGATCGCGCTCGTGGTGTCGCTGCCGTTCTGGCTGATCCCGGGGGCGGGCCTGCTGATCTCGGTGACGCTGACCGGCTGGCTCAACCAGCGCGCCTTCGGCTATGACGCGCTGATGTTCCATGCCGACAAGGCCGAGTTGCAGCGCCTGCGCGACGACTGGCGGCCGCAGATGCTGCTGCTCGGCGGCGGCGCGGCGCTGCTGGCCTACGTGCCGGTCATCAACCTGGTCGCGCCGGCCTACGCCGGCCTCGCCTTCGTCCATTACATGCTCGAGACCCTGCGCCGCCATCGCCTCAAGTACGGCATCACCGTGCTCGACGCCGATCCGCGCGCGGCGGTGCGGAAACTGCCATGAACTTCGGTGCCCTGATCATCGGCGACGAGATCCTCTCCGGCCGTCGCAGCGACAAACACCTGGCCAGGCTGATCGAGCTGCTCGGCGCGCGCGGGCTCAAGCTGTCGTGGGCGCGCTACGTGGGCGACGACTTCGCCCCCCTGACCGAGACCCTGCGCCAGACCTTCGCCACCGGCGACGTGGTGTTCAGCTTCGGCGGCATCGGCGCCACCCCCGACGACCGCACCCGCGAGGCGGCCGGCGCCGCGCTCGGGCTGGAACTGGCCCTGCACCCCGAGGCCGAGGCCGAGATCCGCGCCCGCTTCGGTGCCGAGATCACGTCCGAGCGCCTGCAGATGGGCGTGTATCCGGTCGGCAGCGAGATCATCCCCAACAGCTTCAACCGCATCCCCGGGTTCTCGATCCGGCGGCATTACTTCACGCCGGGCTTTCCGATCATGGCCTGGCCGATGGTGGAGTGGGTGCTGGACACCAAGTACGCCCACCTGCACCACGCCGAGGACTACGTCGAGCAGGCGGTCACCGTGTGGGATGCGTACGAGGGCCAGCTGATCGGCCTGATGCGCCAGGTCACCGCCGATTTCCCCGAGGCGACGCTGTTCAGCCTGCCGACGATCGCCGCCGAGGGGCAGCGCCGCTCGCTGGAGCTCGGCATGAAGGGGCCGGCCGCCCGCGTCGCCGGCGCCATGGCCTGCATCAAGGCCGATCTCGACGCCCGTGGCCTGGCCTGGGAAGACAAGGCTTGAGGGCAGGGGGCCGCACTGCCGTGCTGGAGCAGGCGCACAGCCTGGTCATCGAGGGTACGCGGGTCGAGCTGGTCCTGCGCCGCTCGGCACGCCGCTCCTTCGCGCTCCAGGTCGATCACCGCGGTGCGCGCGTGGCGGTGCCGCTGCGCACGCCGCTCGGAGAGGTCGAGCGCTTCGTGCACAGCCATGGGCGCTGGCTGCTCGATCGCCTGCAGGCGCGCGCGGCCGCGCCCTCAATCCCTGTGCTCGAGGTGGTGGACGGCGCCACCCTGCCGCTGTTCGGTCGCCCGCTGACCCTGCGCCTGCACGGCGGGCGCGGCAGCCGCTGGCGCCCGCTCGCGGACGGCGGCGAGGAACTCGTGCTGCCTGCCGGCAGCGATCCGCTGCGCGCGCTGTTGCGCGCCTTGCAGGCGCGAGCGCTGGCCTGGTATCGCGGGCGGGTCGAGGAATACTGCCATCGGCTCGGCGTGCCGGTGCCCGCGCTGCGGCTGTCGAACGCGCGCACGCGCTGGGGAAGCTGCAGCAGCCGCTCGGGCATCCGCCTGCACTGGCGGCTGATCCACCTGTCACCGGTGCTGATCGATTACGTCGTCGCCCACGAGGTGGCCCATCTGCTCGAGATGAACCATTCGCCGCGCTTCTGGGCGGTCGTCGAGCGCCTCTACCCCGACTGGCGCAGCGCGCGTGCGGCCCTGCGCCAGGCCGCGGCCGCCCTGCCGGTGATCGCCGCGGCGCCGGCGACCGACACCGGTACCTTCGAGCACGAAGACTGAACCCTTCAACCACCGAGGAGCCCCTCCATGCGAATCCTTCACACCATGCTGCGCGTCGGCGACCTGGAGCGCTCGATCGCCTTCTATACCGAGGTGCTGGGCATGCGCCTGCTGCGCCGCCACGACTATCCGGACGGCAAGTTCACCCTCGCCTTCGTCGGCTACCAGGACGAACGGGACGGCGCGGTGCTCGAGCTGACCTACAACTGGGGCGTGGACAAGTACGAGCTCGGCACCGCCTACGGCCACATCGCGCTCGAGGTCGGGGATGCCGCGAAGGCCTGTGACGAGATCCGCGCCCGCGGCGGCAAGGTCGTGCGCGAGGCCGGACCGATGAAGCACGGCACCACCGTGATCGCCTTCGTCGAGGACCCGGACGGCTACAAGATCGAGCTGATCGAGCGCCGGCGCTGAGCGCGCCGCCGGGGCTTCATCCGCAGGCGGCGACGGCGAACGCGGGTGCGCTGTCGTCATTGAATCGGCTGCGGATCTCCAGCACCGCGTCCCAGGCGTGGAGCAGGGCGTCGACGCAGTCGCCGTCGAAGTGGCTGCCGCGCCCCTCGCGCAGCAGCGCGATCGCGCGCGACAGCGGCCAGGCAGGCTTGTAGGGGCGCTCGGAGGTCAGCGCGTCGAACACGTCGGCGACCGCGACGATGCGGCCCTCGAGCGGAATGTCGTGTCCGGCTACGCCCCGCGGGTAGCCGCTGCCGTCGAACTTCTCGTGATGGGTCAGTGCGATCGAGGCGCCCAGGCGCAGGATCGCCGACGAGGAGTCCTTGAGGATGTCGTAGCCGATCTGCGGGTGCTGCTTCATCACCGCGAACTCGTCGGCCGTGAGCCGTCCCGGCTTGAGCAGGATGGTGTCGGGTATGCCGAGCTTGCCGACGTCGTGCATCGGCGCGGCCATCATCAAGGCGTCGATGAAGTCGCGCGGCTGGCCGAGCTGGCGCGCGATGAGCGCCGAATAGTGCGACATGCGCTGGATGTGCGCGCCCGTCTCGGGGTCGCGGAACTCTGCGGCGCGCGACAGCCGGGTGATGGTCTCGCGCTCGCGGTCAACGATTTCGGCGGTAGCCTTGCGCACCTCGTCGGCGAGCACCTCCGCACGGAGGCGGCTGGCGAGGTGCGCTTCGCGCAGCTTCAGCATGTTGCGCACGCGGACCTCGAACTCGCGCCCGTCGATCGGCTTGGTCAGGAAGTCGCTGGCGCCGCAGTCGAGTGCTTCGTAGCGGACGGTGCGCTCGTGGCTCGCGGTGACCATCAGGATCGGCAGGTCGTCGCGGTTGCGGCTCGCACGCATGGCGCGGATGAAGGCCAGGCCGTCCATGCCCGGCATCATGTAGTCGACGATGACGAGGTCGGGCTCGTTGTGCAGGCACCAGGCGAGCGCCGCCGCCGGCTGATCGAAGGCGGTGGCGCGGGCAGTGCCGAGCCGGTCGACGAGCTTGCTCATCAGGGTCAGGTTGAGCGGCGTGTCGTCGACGACGGCCACCTGCAGCGGGCGGTCGGGTGGGCGGTTCATGGCCGCAGTATCGGGCGGGCGCGCCGCTGCGCCGAGGAACTATTGCGCAGCGGCGCGGCCGCCGAGGGCCGCGATCGCATCCGTCTCATGCCGGGCCGCGCCCGCGCCGGCGGACCGGAACGGGCTCAGGCGGGAAGGCTGAGCTTGCCGTCGGTGCTGAACTGGTAGTCGTGGAAGACGTGCTCGGCGGCCAGGATGCGGTAGTCGCCGTTGTCCTCGCGCACCGAGGTGTCCTTGAGGCGGTAGGTGTAGTGGCCGCAGGTCCAGCAGTCGAAGTTGCGCATGTGGGTGCACAGGCAGGTCTTGTCGAAGACCTTGATCTTCTTCGCGTCCGGATGCGCCGCCACCTCGCGGTTGTAGGCCTCGATGTACTGGCAGTTGCCGCTCGAGTCGAGCAGGTAACCGTAGGCCTCGCAGTTCGGGCGGATGCCCGAGCCGATCGCCGGGCTGCTCTTGAGCATGCGCATCGGGTAACCAGTGGGCGAGATCTGGTTCACCTCGATCTCGTCCTCGCTGGCCTTGAAGTAATACTGCTTGACGTCGTCGGGCAGGCCGCACTCCTTGGTGACCGTGAACCGGGTCGCGACCTGCACCGCGGCGGCACCCGCCTCGAGGAAGTTCACCGCGTCGGTGCCGGTGAAGATGCCGCCGGCCGGGATCAGCGGGATGTCGAGCTGCTGCTCGCGCAGCCAGTCGCGGATCTCGGCGACGATGGTGGCGAGGTCGTACTGCGCCCAGTCCATGCCGAAGCCGAGGTGGCCGCCGGCGAGCGGACCCTCGACCACGACGTAGTCGGGCATGCGGCCGGTGCGGGCGCTCTTCTTCAGGAACAGCTGCAGCGCGCGCAGCGAGCTGACGATGATGCCCAGCTGCACGTCGCGGAAGCGCGGGTGGTCCTCGATCAGCGCGAACGAGCCCAGGTGCAGGCCGGCGGCGAGCGTGATGCCGTCGATGCCGTGATCCATTGCGGTGCGCAGGCGCACGCGCAGGGTGTCCTTCGGCGCGTTCATCGTCAGCTTTTCCATGCAGTTGATGAACACCATGCCCGGCCCGCGCTTGCGCTCCATGGTGCGGCCGACGTGGGTCGCGGTGGCCTCGGCGATGAGGCCGAGGTCGAACTGCACCACCGACTTGTCGGCGTTGGCGACGTTGAACTTGTACTGCTGCAGCTTGTTCTTGACGTACTTGGTGTTGTAGCGCCGGTCGGAAACCGTCGGCAGCATCGCGTCGGAGATGTGCCCGACCCCGCCCAGCCGGGCGGCCTCGAGCGCCAGGTCGGAGGTGGAAATATCCACCCCCATCCCGCCCACCATGATCGGCACGAGTTCCTGGGAGCCCAGTTTCAGGCGGAAGTCATCTACACGCTTCATTGCT
>JAREIX010000374.1 GCA_029286945.1 Thauera sp.
CAGCACGCCCTTGCCTTCCATCACCGGCTTGGCGGCGAGCGGGCCGATGTTGCCCAGGCCGAGCACCGCGGTGCCGTTGGTGACCACGCCGATCAGGTTCGAGCGCGCGGTCAGCTCGGCCGCCTGCGCAGGGTCTTCGACGATCGCATCGCAGGCCGCGGCGACGCCGGGGGAATACGCCAGCGACAGGTCGCGCTGGTTGGACAGCACCTTGGTCGGCGTCACCGAGATCTTGCCCGGGCGCGGATAGCGGTGATAGTCGAGGGCTGCTGCGCGAATCAGTTCATCCATGGTCTTGTTCCTGTCTCGTCCTGTTCCTGGGAGGCCCGCCCGGCGCTTCGTCCGGCTGCGCACGAGCCCGGGCAGCGACGGTTCGGGAGGGCTTATCGAACGATAGCAAGTTTCGATTATTTTTCATATTGCGGAAAACCGATCCGCTATATGCAAGAAGCTGATCCCGGGCAAGCGTGCGCTGCAAACGCTCACGCTTTGCGCGCATCGCGATCGTGCTGCCGTGGCATAATTATAGGCTTTCGACGACCACTCCTTCCCCGGAACGCAGTGGTCGCGGCACGGGCGCCTGGCGCCCCGCAGCCCGCCGGCCGGGCAGCTGCATGTTGTCCTCGATGGCCGACCGACGGGAATGGTTTCGCATCACAGCACGGGAGAGCTGTATACATGTCTCAGAACCACGCCCAGGCGGCCATTGCCGCTGCCCCTGAATACGTCCGCCACGAAGGCCTCAAGCAGTGGGTCGGCGAAATCGCTGCGCTGACCGAGCCCGAACGCGTGGTCTGGTGCGACGGCTCGCAGGAAGAATACGACCGCCTGTGCGCCGAGATGGTCGACTCCGGGATGCTCATCAAGCTCAACCCGGAAAAGCGCAAGAACTCCTACCTCGCCTGGTCCGACCCCTCCGACGTCGCGCGCGTGGAGGACCGCACCTTCATCTGCTCGCAGAACAAGGCCGACGCCGGCCCGACCAACAACTGGGAAGACCCGGCGGTGATGCGCGAGACCCTGAACGGGCTGTTCAAGGGCTCGATGCACGGCCGCACCATGTACGTGATCCCGTTCTCGATGGGCCCGCTCGGCAGCCCGATCGCCCACATCGGCGTCGAGATCTCCGACAGCCCCTATGTCGTCGTGAACATGCGGACGATGACCCGCATGGGCCGCGGCGCGATCGAGGTGCTCGGCAGCGACGGCGAGTTCGTGCCCTGCGTGCACACCGTCGGCGCTCCGCTCGCCCACGGCGAGAAGGACAGTCGCTGGCCGTGCAACCCGACCACCAAGTACATCGTGCATTACCCCGAGACGCGCGAGATCTGGTCCTACGGCTCGGGCTACGGCGGCAACGCGCTACTCGGCAAGAAGTGCTTCGCGCTGCGCATCGCGTCCACCATGGCGCGTGACGAGGGCTGGCTGGCCGAGCACATGCTGATCCTCGGCGTCGAGTCGCCGCAGGGCGAGAAGACCTACGTCGCCGCCGCCTTCCCCTCGGCCTGCGGCAAGACCAACTTCGCCATGCTGATCCCGCCCAAGTCCTTCGACGGCTGGAAGATCACCACCGTCGGCGACGACATCGCCTGGATCAAG
>JAREIX010000196.1 GCA_029286945.1 Thauera sp.
CTAGTTTCAGGTACTAGCGCCGCGAGGCGTGGAGGTTCGAGTCCTCTTCTGGGCACCAGTTTCACGGGAAAGCCGCTCTTCGGAGCGGCTTTTTTGTTTGCGGAGAGGTCTTCTTGTTTGTTCTCGGCAGACAACCGCACAAATCCTTTGCGGACACGAAAGTCCTTTGCTATTATGCGCGTCCCTGCCCAGATGGCGGAATTGGTAGACGCACTAGTTTCAGGTACTAGCGCCGCGAGGCGTGGAGGTTCGAGTCCTCTTCTGGGCACCAAACGCAGGGAAAAGCCGGCTTTCAGCCGGCTTTTTTCGTTTACCGTCCGGCGTGCGAAGGAAAGCCCGAAAGCACTGCGGGAGCAGGCGCGCCCGCGAATGCCTGCCGAACAGCTGACATTCGCGGGCACGCCCGCTCCCGCGACTTCCGCGATGCCTGCAACGCCCCGGTGTGCCGACAAGAGGCGATCAGGCGCCAAACGGATGCCGGCGCAGGATGGTCTCGTCGCGCTCGGGGCCGGTCGAGATCACGTCGATCGGGATCTCGCAGATCTCCTCGATGCGGTGCAGGTAGGCGCGCGCCTCCTGCGGCAACGCGTCCCAGCTCTGCGCGCCGAAGGTGGTGCCGCTCCAGCCCTTCATGGTCTCGTAGATCGGCTCGCAGCGCGTGACCTCCTCCGAGCCCATCGGCAGCAGGTCGATGCGCTTGCCGTCGAGCATGTAGCCGGTGCACAGCTGGAGCTCTTCGAGGCCGTCGAGCACGTCGAGCTTGGTGATGCACAGGCCGGTGACGCCGTTGATGATGATCGAGCGCTTCAGCGCGGCCAGATCCAGCCAGCCGCAGCGGCGCTTGCGCCCGGTGACAGTGCCGAACTCGCGGCCCTTGGTCGACATCTGCTCGCCGGGCACGCCCTTGGTATCGATGTCGAGCTCGGTCGGGAACGGTCCGCCGCCAACGCGGGTGCAGTAGGCCTTGGTGATGCCGAGCACGTAGTGCAGGCGGCTGGGGCCTACGCCCGAGCCCGCCGCAGCCTGACCGGCCACGCAGTTGCTCGAGGTGACGAAGGGATAGGTGCCGTGGTCGATGTCGAGCAGGGTGCCCTGCGCGCCCTCGAACAGCAGCGAGCCGCCCGACTTGTTGATCGCGTACAGCTCGGCCGAGACGTCCGCCACCATCGGCAGCAGCTCGTCGGCGTCGGCCATGGCCTCGTCGAAGACGGTCTGGAAATCGACCGGATCGGCGCCGAGGTGCTGGGTGAGCACGAAGTTGTGGTACTCGAGGTTGGCCTTGAGCTTGGCGGCGAAACGCTCGCGGTCGAGCAGGTCGTACACGCGCAGCGCACGGCGGGCCACCTTGTCCTCGTAGGTGGGACCGATGCCCTTGCCGGTGGTGCCGATCTTGTCGCCAGCCGACTTCGCGGCCTCGCGCGCACGGTCGAGCGCGCTGTGGTAGCCGAGGATCAGCGGGCAGCCCGGGCTGACGCGCAGGCGATCGCGCACCTTGATGCCGCCGGCCTCGAGGGTGCGGATCTCGGACAGCAGGTGGTGCGCGTCGAGCACGACGCCGTTGCCGATGAAGCAGGCCACGCCTTCGCGCACGATGCCCGAAGGCACCAGGTTCAGCTTGTATTCGGTCTTGCCGATCACCAGCGTGTGGCCGGCGTTGTGGCCGCCCTGGAAGCGCACGACACCCTTCGCATGGTCGGTCAGCCAGTCGACGATCTTGCCCTTGCCCTCGTCACCCCACTGGGTGCCGACGACGACGACGTTCTTTGCCATTTTCTCAATCTCCCTGTAACGGCACGACCGCCCAGCGATCGCCCCGCTTCACCAGTTGCCGGTCACAGCCGGCCTCGTTCCAAGTTCCATCATGTCCGGGCAGTGCGCTGACGACAACCTCACCGCGCGCCCTCAGCACGGCCACCGCCTCGGCAAGCGCCGCATCCTCGACCGGCGGCGCGAGCACCGCGCCCGCCACTGCGCTCGAGGCCGGCAGCCGCCACACCAGTTCGCGCAGGTCGAGGCTGAAGCCGACCGCCGGACGGGCGCGACCGAAGGCCTGACCGACGCGGTCGTAGCGCCCGCCGAGGGCGAGCGCGGCCGGCGAGTCTGCGCCGTAGGCGGCGAATACTATTCCACTGTGATAGTGGTAGCCGCGCAGATCAGCCAGGTCGAAGCTGACCGGCAGGTCGGCGAGCGCCAGCGCCAGCCGCCGCAGTTCGTCGAGCAGCGCAGTGATCTCGGCGTCCTGCGGCAGGCGCGCGGCCGCGGCCTCCAGCACCTCCGGCCCGCCGTAGAGCTCGGGCAGCGCAAGCAGGGCGCTGCGCACCGGCTCGGCAACCCCGTCAAGCATGCGGCGCAGCTCGGGCACGTCCTTGGCCTGCAGCAGGTCGAACAGCTCTTCCTCGCGGCCGGGCACCAGCCCGGCGCGCGCCGCGAGCGCATGGAAGATGCCGACGTGACCGATGTCGATGCGCGACGCCGGCACCTCGGCCAGACGCAGCACCTCGGCGAGCAGGCGCAGGATCTCGACGTCGGCCTCGATGCCGGCGTGGCCGTAGAGTTCGGCGCCGAGCTGCAGCGGCTCGCGGGTGGCAGTGAGCGTGGACGGCAGGGTGTGCAGCACGCTGCCGCAGTAGCACAGCCGCGACACCCCGCGGCGGTTGAGCAGGTGGGCGTCGATGCGGGTGACCTGCGGCGTCATGTCGGCGCGCACGCCCATGGTGCGCCCGGACAGCTGATCGACCAGGGTGAAGGTGCGCAGCGCGAGATCGCGACCGGCGCCGGTGGTCAGCGAGTCGAGGTACTCGAGCAGCGGCGGCATCACCAGCTGGTAGCCGCGCACGCGGAAGGCGTCGAGCAGCCGGCGCCGGAGCGTCTCGAGCTGGTGGGCGTCGGACGGCAGCGCGTCCTGGATGTGATCGGGCAGTACCCAGCGCATGAGCGTGTCAGAGGAAGATGAAGAGCAGGATCACGCCCGCCAGCATCGAGGTCAGGCCGATGAAGCGGATCTGACCGTCAGCCATGTTGGCGAGACGCAAAAAAGTTTCGCGCCAGGCCGCTGGCGCGATGAAGGGCAGCAGGCCTTCGATGATCAACATCAGCGCGAAGGCCGTGAGGAGCGAGCTTCCCATGAAGGCGTCAGTTGCGCGCGGCGCCCCCGGCGTCCTTCATGAAGCGGAAGAAATCGGAACTCGGATCGACCACCATCACGTCGTCCTTGCCCGCGAAGCTCGAGCGGTAGGCCTCGAGGCTGCGGTAGAAGGAATAGAACTCGGGACTCTTGCCATAGGCCCCGGCGTAGATCGCGGTCGCCTTCGCGTCGCCTTCACCCATCGCCTCCTGGGCGGCACGGTAGGCCTCGGCAATGATGACCTCGCGCTGGCGGTCGGCGTCGGCGCGGATGCGCTCGGCTTCGGCGGCACCGAGCGAGCGCAGCTCGTTGGCGACGCGCTTGCGCTCGGCCTCCATGCGGCGATAGACGGACTCCGACACCTCGTTGGGCAGATCCACCCGCTTCAGGCGCACATCGACGATCTGCACGCCGATGGTGCGCGCATCGCGGTCGGCGCGCTCGCGCATCTGTTCCATGATGCGGTCGCGCTCGCCGGACACCACGTCGTGCACCGTGCGGCGGCCGAACTCCTCGCGCAGGCCGGCGTTGACCGTCTGTGTCAGGCGGGTGCGGGCGCGCGCCTCGTCGCCGGCGACCGACTCGTAGTACAGGCGCGGATCGACGATCCGCCACTTCACGAAGTGGTCCACCAGCACGTTCTTCTTCTCCGAGGTGATGAAGCGCTCGGGCTCGGGCGTATCCATGGTGAGGATGCGCTTGTCGAAGTAACGCACGTTCTGGATGAAGGGCAGCTTGACGTTGAGGCCGGGTTCGGAGATGACCTCCTTGACCTCGCCGAGCTGGAACACGATCGCGTACTGACGCTGGTCGACAGTGAACAGCGACATCGAGGCAATCACGACGATCAGCAGCAGCGTGCCGCCGATCAGGGACATCTTGTCACGCATCAACGCTCTCCCCGCTCACGGCTTCTCATCAATTCCCGGTTGCGCGGGTCGAGCGAAGGCATCGGCGCGTTCGCGCTCAGGCCGGCGGCGGACTGCGAATCGGGCGTGGCTGCAGCGGTCGCGGCGGGCTTGGCTCCGGCCTGCTGCATCAGCTTGTCGAGCGGCAGGAACAGCATGTTGCCGTTGCCTTTGGCGTCGATCATCACCTTGGACGTGTTGGACATCACCTGCTGCATGGTCTCGATGTAGAGGCGCTCGCGGGTCACCTCGGGCGCCCGGCTGTATTCGGTGAACACCTGGTTGAAGCGGCTCGCCTCACCTTCGGCATTGGCGACCACGCGGTCGCGATAGGCGTTGGCCTCCTCGACCAGACGCGAGGCGGTACCGCGCGCCCGCGGCACGACGTCGTTGGCATAGGCCTCGCCCTCGTTCTTCTGCCGCTCGCGGTCCTGGCCCGCCTTGACCGCGTCATCGAACGCGGCCTGCACCTGCTCGGGCGGCTGGGCGTTCTGCATGGTCACGCGGCTGACCTGGATGCCGGTCTCGTAGCGGTCGAGGATGCGCTGCATGAGCTCGTGCGCGGTGGACGCGATCTCCTCGCGGCCCTCGTAGAGCACGAAGTCCATGCGGCTCTTGCCGACGATCTCGCGCATTGCGGTCTCGGCGGCCTGGCCGACGGCCTCGTCCGGGAAGCGGTTGTTGAAGACGTAGTTCTCGGGGCTGTTGAGGATGTACTGCACCGCGAACTGGATGTTGATGATGTTCTCGTCGTCGGTGAGCATCAGCGACTCGCGCAGCACCTTGTTGCGCTCGGAGCCGCGATAGCCGACTTCCACCGTGCGCACGCCGGTGAGGTCGACGATCTCGTGGCTCTCGATCGGTGCGGGCAGGCGCCAGCGCAGGCCGGGCTCGGTCGTTTCCATGAACTTGCCGAGACGAAGCACCACGCCGCGCTGGTTGGCATCGACGGTGTAGAAACCGCTCGCCAGCCACACGACCAGCACGAGCACCAGCAGCACGCCGATGCCGCCGCCGAACTGCTTGAAGGAGAAACTCGGCAGTTGCGGCGCACCACCCCCGCCACCACCGCCGCCGCCGCCGTTGCCACGGCCGCCGCGCTTGCCGCCGAACAGGCCGGTCAGGCGCTGGTTGAAGTCGCGCCAGACCTCCTCGAGGTCGGGCGGTCCCTGGTTGGCGCCACGGTTGCGGTCGCCGCGCGGGTCGTCGTTGCGGTTGTCGCCGCCGCGATTGTCGCTGCCGCGGCCGCCGTCGTTGGGATCGCCGTCGTTACCGCCCTGGCCACCCCAGCGTGGGTCATTGAGTGACATGAGAATGCCTGTTATCACGTTCGTTCTGGTCGTTCGTCCGCCGTGCCCTCAGGGCCGGCGTTGTCACCAAAGGTCTGCTGCGCCACTTCGGCAAGCGCGTCGCGAAGCAGGTCGAGACCTTCCCCGGTTCGGGCGCTCAAAAAAATGCGCCTGATCTTATCACAGTCGCCTCGTTCGACCGCCGGAGCGGCCCGCGTGAGGTCGATCTTGTTCCACACCAGGATCTGCGGCACGTCGGCCGCCCCGATCTCGGCGAGAACCAGGTTCACCGCCTCGATCTGGGCGTCGCGGTCCTCGCTCGCCGAATCCACCACGTGCAGCAGCAGATCGGCGTGCGCGGTTTCCTCGAGTGTCGCCTGGAAGGCCGCGACCAGCGCATGCGGCAGGTCGCGGATGAAGCCGACGGTGTCCGACAGCACCACGCTGACCCCACCCTGCTCGCCACCGACGTAGAGCCGGCGCGAGGTGGTGTCGAGCGTCGCGAAGAGCTGGTCGGCCGCATAGGCCCCCGCCTTCGTCAGCGCATTGAACAGCGTCGACTTGCCCGCATTGGTGTAACCGACGAGAGAGACCGACAGAACGTCGCGGCGTTCCCTCGCCCGCCGCCGAACCTTGCGCTGCTTCTCGATCTGCGCGAGACGCGACTTGAGCATCTTCACCCGGTTGCCGAGCAGGCGGCGGTCGGTCTCGAGCTGCTTCTCGCCCGGGCCGCGCAGGCCGATGCCGCCCTTCTGGCGCTCGAGGTGGGTCCAGCCGCGCACCAGGCGGGTGGCCAGGTGCTCGAGCTGGGCGAGCTCGACCTGGAGCTTGCCTTCGTGGCTGCGCGCGCGCTGCGCGAAGATGTCGAGGATCAGCGCGGTGCGGTCGATGACCATGCACTGCAGTTCGCGCTCGAGGTTGCGC
>JAREIX010000010.1 GCA_029286945.1 Thauera sp.
AGGTCCCTGGTTCGAGCCCAGGTCGGGGAGCCAAGTGTCAGGACTTGGTGTTTCTGCAAGGAACGGCAAGTCTTTCTGCGTCAGTCGCAGCGAAGGGTGCGAAAGAGGTAATTCCCCGATAGCTCAGTCGGTAGAGCGCCGGACTGTTAATCCGTAGGTCCCTGGTTCGAGCCCAGGTCGGGGAGCCAAGACAAGCACAAGGCCAAGCTTTCGAGCTTGGCCTTGTGCTTTTCCGTATCCGCGTTCCCCCTTCGTCCGGGCAGCATCTCACGCGCAGACCGCTAGAATGCGGATGTTAGCCCTGCTCGCACCGCGGAAGGCATCCATGAATCCCTGCCGGATCGCTCACCCATTCCTGCCCGCCCTGACCTGCATCGCGATGAGCGTCGGCTGCTCCACCGCGCGAATGGACAGTCAGTGGATCGACAACAGCTTCCATGAGGGCCTCGCCGCCGGCGCCCGCGTCTTCGTCTCGTGCGAGACCGCCGACGACAGCCTGCGCCGGCTGTGCGAGGACGCCTGGGCCGAGCGCATGCGTGCCGAAGGCATCACGGTGCTCAGGAGCTACGCGCCCGGGGGTGTGCCCGGCGACGCCGTCGCCAACGCCGAACGCATCGAGCGCGCGGCGCGCGCCACCGGTGCGGGCGCGACGATCCGCATGAAGCTCGCCGTGGGCAGCTATTCCGTGTTCCAGCCCGGGCCGCAGGTCGGGTTCGGCATCGGCGGTGGCAGTGGCAGTGGCGGCGGAGGTTTCAGCTTCGGGGGCATCGGCGTCTCGGTACCGATCGGCGGTGGCGGCGTCAGCCCGCGTCAGGAGATGGCCTCGAGCACCACACTGGCCGACCTCGGTCGCGGCGCGGTCGTGTGGTCGGGCAGTGCACGCACACAGATGGATGGCGATGCGAGCGCGCAGGTGTCGGCGCTTACCCGGGTGACCGTTGACGCGATGAAGAAGGCTGGCGTGATCCGCTGAGTCGTCTCTCGCCCCATTCGCGAGGAGCGAGGCCTGTTCCCCACTCGCGCCGCAACACCCGCCGACCACTGCAGTCCATCCCCCGCCCCCAGCACCCGGAAACCACCGAAGATTCATGACCATGAGCCTGCGCGCTACCCTGCTGCTTGCCGTCCTCGCGGCCCTCGTCGCCTCGGGCGTCGCGCCCTACGATCGCGGCGTGTGGTGGGCCGAGGTGATGCCGGTGCTGATCGCGGCGCCAATCCTGATCGCCACCGGCCGCCGCTTTCCGCTCACCCCGCTCACCTGCGGCCTGATCGCCTTCTTCGCGCTGATCCTGATCCTCGGCGGCGCCTACACCTATGCGCGGGTGCCGATCGGCTTCGTGGTGCAGGACTGGTTCGAACTCGCGCGCAACCCCTACGACCGCTTCGGCCATTTCTTCCAGGGCGTGACGCCAGCCATCCTCGGCCGCGAGTTGCTGCTGCGCACCTCGCCACTGCGCCCCGGCAAGTGGCTGTTCGCCCTGCTGTCACTCAGCTGCCTGGGCATCAGCGCGCTATACGAGCTCGTCGAGTGGGCATCCGCCGTATTGTGGGGCGGTGGTGCGGTGGAATTCCTCGGCACCCAGGGCGACCCCTGGGATGCCCAGGCCGACATGCTGATGGCGTTGCTGGGGGCGATGCTGGCGCAGGTCATGCTGGGCCGGACACACGACCGCCAGCTCGCAAAATTAGGCGCCTGAGGCCGCACCCACGGCCGGCTGCGCCCGGACGCGGCTCACACCCCGTGGCGCCGTCGGTGCTGGCGCGCGCCCGCCGACCCCTCCGCGTCCGAATACGCATGCCGCGCCGCCGTCATCTCGGCCAGCACGGTCGCCACCTTGTGGTTGAGCGTGCCCTTGGGGATCACGCCCTTGGCGTCCGGTTCGCCGGCCTCGACGCCGGTCAGCACGGTCATCGCCTCGTCCACCGTCTTCACCGCATGGATATGGAAGCGTCCGTCGGCGGCGGCCTGCACGACGTCCTCGCGCAGCATCAGGTGGCGCGCGCTGGCCGCCGGGATCACCACGCCGTGCGAGCCATCCAGGCCACGCGCCGAGCACAGGTCGAAGAAGCCCTCGATCTTCTCGTTCACGCCGCCGATCACCTGCACCTCGCCGAACTGGTTCACCGAGCCGGTGATCGCGAAGCGCTGCTGGATCGGGATCTGAGTGAGCGCCGACAGCAGCGCGCACAGCTCGGCGAGCGAGGCCGAGTCGCCCTCGACCGGCGCGTAGGACTGCTCGAACACCAGGCTCGCCGACAGCGACAGTGGCTGGTGGCGGGCGTAGCGCGCGGCCAGGAAGGCGGACAGGATCAGCACGCCCTTGGAGTGGATCGCGCCACCGAGCTCGGTCTCGCGCTCGATGTCGACCACGTCGCCCTCGCCCATGCGCACCGTGGCGGTGATGCGCACCGGGTGGCCGAAGAGCTCGCCGGCCAGCTCGACCACCACCAGGCCGTTGATCTGGCCGGCGCGCTCGCCGTCGGTCGAGATCAGCGTCGTGCCCTCGAGGATGGACTCGCGCACGCGTGTCGGATAGCGGTTGCAGCGTCGCTCGCGCGCGGCGAGCGCATCCTCGACCTCAGCCCGGCCGGTGGCCGCCAGCCCCTTGCGGCGGGCGTGGAAGTCGGCCTCGCGCATCAGGTCGGACAGCGCGCGGGTGTTCAGCGACAGGCGGCCGGAGTCCTCGGCCAGACGCGAGGCCTGCTCGACCAGGCGCGCGACGCCGCTGCGATGCACCGGCAGCAGCTTCGCGCCGCGCGCCAGCAGCGCCATCAGGCGCGCGTACTCGCACTCGTTCTCGGGCGTGCGCGGGATGTCATCGTTGAAGTCGGCCGCCACCTTGAACAGGTCGGCGAACTCGGGATCGTGCTCCATCAGCAGGTAATACACGTCGCGGTCGCCGATCAGCACCACCTTGAGCGCGCTCGGCACCGCCTCGGGCTCGAGCGTCAGCGCGCCGCTCCAGCCCTGCGCCTCGGCCGGCGGCTCGATGCGGATCTCGCCCGCCCGCAGGCAGCGCTTGAGGCCCTCCCAGGCGAAGGGCTGCGACAGCAGGCGCTCGGCATCGAGCACCAGGTAGCCGCCGTTGGCGCGATGCAGCGCCCCGGCGCGGATCAGGTTGAAGTGGCTGACCTGGTTGCCCTGCTGCACGATGTGCTCGATGCGGCCGATCAGGTTGCCGTAGCCAGGGTTGTTCTCGAACACCACCGGCGCGCCCTGCGAGGCGGCGTGATCGACCAGCAGCTTCACCTGGTAGCGGTGGTAGCGGGTGTTCTCTTCCGGCTCCGGCGCCTCCTCGTCCTCCTCGTCGAGCATCGTGCCGCGCACCGCGCTGTCGAGCACGTCGCGCTCGACGGCGTCGAGGAAGGCGAGCACCTCGGGCAGATCCTCGTGCGCCTCGCGCACCTCGCGCAGCAGGTGGGCGAGCGCCGGGCCGAGCACCTCGCGCTCGGCGCGGTCGATCGACTCGCGCACCGACTTGCGCCAGCCGGGAAAGTCGTTCAGCAGGTCCTCGAGGCGATCGCTCCATTCGCCGATGCGGGCCTCGATCGCCTTGCGCTCGTCCTCGGGCAGGGCCTCGAAGGACTCGGGCGACATCGCCTCGCCCTCGCGGGTGGGCGCGAACACGAAGCCCTCGGGCGTCTGCAGCAGCGAAATGCCTTCGGCGCCGCAGGCCTGGCCGAGCTCGCGCAGCGCCGCCTCCTCGCGCGCCTTGAGCGCGCTCTGCAGCGCTTCGACGCGCTCGACGTGGGCGTCGCTGTCGAGCGCGGCGCCGAGCGCCGGGCCGAGATCGCGGATGAAGGTCTGCATGCGGGTGCGCAGCGCTCCGCCACGCCCGGCGGGCAGCGTCAGCAGCCGGGGCTTGAGCGGCTCGTCGAAGTTGTGCAGGTAGCACAGGTCGGGCGGCACCGGCTCGCCCGCCGCACGCTCGCGCAGCAGGCGGAAGGTGGTCGCGTGCTTGCCGCTGCCGGCATCACCGAGCACGAAGACGTGGTAGCCGGAGTGGCCCATCGCCAGGCCGAAGCGGATCGCCTCGACGGCGCGCTCCTGGCCCAGGTCGCCGGCATGGTCGGCAAGGGATTCGGTGGTTTCGAAACTGAAGCAGGCGGGGTCGCAGCGCTTGCGCAGGACGCTCGAAGGCAGTGGCACGAGATCGGCCATGTTTGATCTTTCTCCTGGTGCCCGGTCGGCACGGGCCGCAATGATACACCCCGTGTCCAGCCCGCCCGCGCCCGGCACCGGGCAGCCCGCCAGGTGCCGGGTGCAGAACCTCGCCTTGCGCCCCGTTGTCCATGTATCGATAATCCCGCCACCCGAATCCGGCGCCGACCATGAAAGTCATCCCGATCCAGCAGGCTGCGTCCGACCTCGCCACCGTCGACGCGGCAGCGTGCCCTCCCCCTGGCGAAGCGCTGTTCGACCGCCGAGGCCGCAGCGTGCGCGACCTGCGCATCTCGGTGACCGACCGCTGCAATTTCCGCTGTGTGTATTGCATGCCGCGCGAGGTCTTCGGCGCGGACTACCCCTTCCTGCCACGCCGCGAGCTGCTCAGCTTCGAGGAGATCGTCCGCGTGGCGAGCCTGTTCGTCGCCCGCGGCGTGCGCAAGCTCCGTATCACCGGGGGCGAGCCGCTGCTGCGCAAGGACATCGAGCGCCTGATCGAGATGCTGGCGCGGCTGCCGGGCGTCGAGATTACGTTGACCACCAATGGCGTGCTGCTGCCGCGGCTGGCGCGCCGGCTGAAGGACGCCGGCCTGCACCGCGTCACCGTCAGCCTCGACGCGCTGGACGACGCGCTGTTCCGGCGCATGAACGACGCCGACTATCCGGTCGCCAAGGTCCTCGAGGGCATCGCGGCGGCGAAGGCCGTGGGCCTCGGCCCGATCAAGGTCAACATGGTGGTCAAGCGCGGCACCAACGACAGCGACATCGAGGCGATGGCCACCCACTTCCGCCACAGCGGCCACATCCTGCGCTTCATCGAGTTCATGGACGTGGGCGCCTCGAACGGCTGGAAGATGGACGAGGTGCTTCCCTCGCGCGAGGTCATCGCGCGCATCGACCGCCTGTTCCCGCTCGAGCCGATCGACCCCAACTACGAGGGCGAGGTCGCCGAGCGCTGGCGCTACAAGGACGGCGCGGGCGAGGTCGGCGTGATCTCTTCGGTCACCCAGGCCTTCTGCTCGACCTGCACCCGCATCCGGCTGTCGACCGAGGGCAAGCTCTACACCTGCCTGTTCGCGCAGCACGGCCACGATCTGCGCACCCTGCTGCGCGAAGGTGCGGACGATGCGCGGATTGACGCCGCCATCGCCCAGGTCTGGCAGCAGCGCGAGGACCATTACTCCGAGATCCGCACCGCCGAGACTGCCGCGCTGCGCAAGATCGAGATGTCCTACATCGGCGGCTGACGCGGCCGTCGCGGCCGCGCCCCGGGTTTCAGTCGCGCGTGGCCTCGAGCTCGAAGCTGAGCAGCACCTCGTCGCCGACCATGCCGTTCTTCACCCCGTAGTCCATGCCCCACTGGCTGCGCTGCAGGGCGGTGCGCGCGGAGATGCCCAGCGTGTGCTTGCGATGGCCGAAGGGGTAGGTCGCCGCCTTGTTGAGCGAGACCTCCAGCGTCACCGGGTGGGTCTGGCCGAGCAGGCTGAGCCTGCCGCTCAGGCGCCCCTCCACGCGGCCACCGTTCTCCATCGTCGGCTCGAAGCCGGTCGCCTCGAACACGATCTCGGGATGGCTTCCGGCATCGAGGAAGTCGCTGTCCTTCACATGCCGGTCGCGCGCGGCGTGGTTGCTGAACACGCTGTCGGCGGCCACCACCACGCGCCCCGAGCTCAGCGTGCGCGTGGCCTCGTCATAGACGAAGCTGCCCTTCGCCTTCAGGAACATGCCGATCACGTCGGCGTAGCCGAGGTGCTCGACCTGGAAGCCGATCGAGAAATGATCCGGGTCGATCGTGTAGCTGCGCGGTTCGGCCCAGGCCGGACCGGCCCCGAGCACCGCCAGCAGCGCGCCCGCGGCGAGCAGCGGGCGCAGCCCGGCGCGCGCGGTCCGCGTTCGCGACCCCGCAGGCTGCATCGTCCGGAAGTTCGTGATGCCAGGATTCCCAGTGCCAGCGTTCATCGTCTCGTCCTCCATCGTGCCTCGTTGATCGGTGTGGTCGGTGGGTGGGTAGTGGCCGCCGCGGGCCGCCGCGCATCAGCGGCCGCCGCGCGCGCCGGCCGCGCCATGCATCTTTCGCCAGCGCACATCGACCGCGAACGACCACGTCAGCAGCGCGAGCGCGAGCGCCAGCAGCGGCGCCGCCAACCCGGGCGCCACAGCGGGCAGCAGGCACACGAGCAGGCTGGCGACCTGCCACACGCACACCAGCTTGCGCCGGCCGCTCTCGGGCAACGGCCCGTCGAGCCAGGGCCAGACGCCCATCGCGCCGACGAAGGCGTAGCGCATCGCGCCGATCGCCAGCACCCAGGGCCCCGCCTTGCCCATCGCCAGCAGATGCACGCACAGCACCAGGACCAGGAAGGCGTCGAGCTCCATGTCGAAGCGCGCACCGAAGGCACTGGCGCAGCCCCAGCGCCGTGCCACCCAGCCGTCCACGCCGTCGAGCAGCAGCGTCGCCGCGGCCAGCGCGACGAGCCCGATCGCATGCTCGCCGACCCAGGACGGCGCCGCGAGCGCGCCCGCCACCATCGCCACCAGCACCGCCCGCGCCAGCGTCACCCGGTTCGCCGGACCCAGCGTCGTGCGCAGGTCCGGCCACGGGTGGAGCACCGCCGCGGCGATCGCCAGCAACACCCCGGCCGCAGCCCATCCCGCCTGCCGCGGCAGGGCAAAGAGGGCCGCGCCGAGCACCACCAGCCCGCCCAGCAGCCCGAACGCCGCCCCGACTTCCAGCACCGCGACCGGCACCGCCCGGCCACGCGCGGCCAGCCTGCCCTCGCTCATCGATCGCCGATCCTCATCGCATTCTCCGCGCAGCGCGGCGGGGAGCCTGCAGCCCGCCCCCTGCTACCATGTCCGCTTCGATCATCGCACGCCGGAAAGGGTTCGCCGCGGATGGACGAGCGCGCGAGGCGCGCGGCCATGACGGCACCCGATCCCGCAAGGCCGCCCGTCACGACCGGAGTCACCGACGCCATGCCCGACGACAACCTCGCCTTCTGGACCGTCGCCCCCGGGCGCGGCGAACTGCGACCGGCCCCGCTGCGCCCGCCCCAGGCCGGCGAGGTGCGCGTCCGCAATCTGTTCAGCGCCGTCAGCCGCGGCACCGAGAGCCTGGTCTTTCGCGGCGAGGTGCCCGAGAGCGAATACCAGCGCATGCGCGCGCCGTTCCAGGAAGGTGAGTTCCCTGGGCCGGTCAAGTACGGCTACATCGGCGTCGGCGTGGTCGAGGACGGCACCGGTGCCGAGGCCGGCGCGCTGATCGGGCGCACGGTGTTCTGCCTCCACCCGCACCAGCAGCGCTACGTCGTGCCCGCGAGCGCGGTCGTGCCGCTGCCGAACGGCCTGCCCCCGGAACGCGCGGTGCTGGCCGCCAACATGGAAACCGCCATCAACGCCTGCTGGGACGGCGCGGCGGGCATCGGCGACCGCATCGCGGTGGTCGGCGCCGGGGTCGTCGGCAGCCTGGTGGCCTGGCTGTGCGCGCGCATCCCGGGCGTCGAGGTCGAGCTGATCGACGTCGACCCGGGCCGCGCCCGGCTCGCCGCCGCGCTCGGCCTCAGCCACCGCCTGCCGGGCGCGGCACGCGGCGAGTGCGACCTCGTCTTCCACGCCAGCGGCCATCCGTCCGGGCTCGCCACCGCGCTCGCGCTCGCCGGCCAGGAGGCGACCGTCATCGAGATGAGCTGGTACGGAAACAGCCTCGTGCCCGCACCGCTCGGCGGCGCCTTCCATGCCCGCCGCCTCACGCTCCGGTCCAGCCAGGTCGGCCACCTGCCCGCGCCGCGCAGCCCGCGCTGGAATCATCGCCGGCGCATGGAACTCGCGCTCGCCACGCTCGTCGATCCCCAACTCGACGCGCTGATCAGCGGCGAGACCGATTTCCACGACCTGCCCGCGCTGCTGCAGCGGCTCGCCCACGCGCCGGCCGGCGCCCTGTGCGAACGCATCCGCTACCCGGGCACCTGCGCCGCCCCCACCCCCGACTCCGGAGACGCCCCATGTACAGCCTGACCGTCCGTGACCACATCATGATCGCCCACAGTTTCCAGGGCGCCATCTTCGGCCCCGCACAACGGGTACACGGCGCCACCTACGTGGTCGATGTGCGCTTCCAGCGCCGCGAGCTCGACGCCGACGGCCTGGTGGTCGACATCGGCCTCGCCGGCGAGGTGCTCAAGGCCGTGCTCGCCGAGCTCAACTTCCGCAACCTCGACGACGAACCCGCGTTCCGCGGCCGCAACACCACCACCGAATTCATGGCGCGGGTGGTCTTCGACCGCATGGCGGCGGCCATCCGTGCTGGGCGGCTGGGGCCGGGCGCCCAGGGGCTGGAGCGCCTCGAGGTCACCCTGCACGAGTCGCACATCGCCTGGGCGAGCTACGAGGGCGCCCTGTGAGCGCCCTCGCCACTTCCGCAGCCGCCCAAGCCCGACGCATGCCCGGCATCACCCTCCGCGCAGGCGGCCCCGGGCGCGACGATGTCACCGCGTCCGGCCGCAGGACCCGCCGCGCATGACGCCGCAGCTCGACTTCATCGTCCCCGGCGACCCGGCCCAGCGCACCGGCGGCTACCTGTACGACGCGCACATCGTCGCCGAGCTGCGCCGCCGCGGCTGGACGGTCGCGGTGCATGGCCTGCCCGGCCGCTTTCCCGAGGCCGACGCGACTGCGCGCGCGGCCCTCGCCCACCGCCTCGCCACGCTGCCGCGCGGCCGCCGGGTCGTCATCGACGGTCTCGCCCTCGGCGGCCTGCCGGAGGTGGCGATCGCGCACGGTGGCCGCCTGCAACTGGTCGCCCTCGTCCACCACCCGCTCGGCGACGAGCGCGGGCTCGACCGCGCGCGCCGGCACGCCCTGCTCGCCAGCGAACGCGCGGCGCTGTCGGCCGCCCGCGGCGTGATCACCACCAGCGGCTACACGGCGCAGCGGATGACGGACTTCGGTGTGCGACCGTCGCGGGTGCACGTGGTCGAGCCCGGCGTGACGCCGCTGCCGCCCGCCACGGCCGACGGCGATCCACCCCGGCTGCTGTGCGTTGCCACGCTGAGTCCGCGCAAGGGCCAGGATCTGCTGGTGCGCGCCCTCGCCCGCCTGCGCGAACTGCCCTGGCACTGCGAGCTGATCGGCAGCCGCACGCGCGACCCGGCGTTCGCCGCCACGGTCGAGGGCCTGATCGCCGACGCAGGCCTGGCGGACCGCATCCGGGTGCGCGGCGAATGTGACGACGACGCCCTGCGCGCGGCCTACGCCGGCGCCGACCTCTTCGTGCTGCCCTCGCACTACGAGGGCTACGGCATGGTGGTGACCGAGGCCCTGGCGGCCGGGCTCCCGGTGCTCACCACCACCGGCGGCGCGGTGGCGCAGACCCTGCCGGCCGGTGCGGGCGTCGCCGTGCCGCCCGACGACCTCGACCGGCTCGGTACCGCGCTCGACACGCTGCTCCGCGACCGCCGCCTGCGCCTCGCCCTGCGCGACGGCGCGCGCACGGTGCGCACATCGCTGCGCGACTGGGCGCAGGCCGGCGCCGACTTCGCCGCCGCGCTCGCCGCGATCGACGCGGCCACGCCACCGAACCCTTGCCGCGACTGAGGACGCGGCGCCGACACCCGAGTGCCCCGATGAGCTCCCGCGACGCCCCCCGCGCCCCTGCGCCCCCGCACCACTCAGGCTCCGCCCCTGCCACGGAGGCGGGCCCTTCCTCCGTCCCCCTCGCGGCCACCGTCTCGGCCCCCCTCTCGGCCCCCCTCTCGGCCCCCCTCTCGGCCTCCCTCTCGGCCCCCCTCCCGCCGCCGCTCGCGACAGACCTCCCTGCGGGTCTTGCGACCCATCTCCCGCCCCCCAGGCCCGAGGCCTGCTTCGACGCCGGCTGGCTCGCCCTGCGCAGGGCAGCCGACAGCGCGGCGCGCGCACGCGAGCTGGAGCGGTGCGCGGCCGACTGGCTGCGCCAGCGGCGGATGGACGCGCCGCAGGGTCGCCCCCTGCGCCTGGTCGACCTCGGCTGCGGCAGCGGCGCCAACCCCTGCCACCTCGCCACGCGCCTGCCCGGCCCGCAGCAGTGGACGCTGATCGATCACGACCCCGGCCTGCTCGCGCACGCCCACGCCGCCTGCGCCGGGCTGCGCGACGCCGCGGGCGAGCCGGCGCGGGTGGCCACGCGCTGCCAGGATCTCGCCGGGCTCGACGCGCACGCGCTTGCCGGCACCGACCTCGTCTGCGCCTCCGCGCTGCTCGACCTGGTGGATGCGGCCTGGCTCGACCGCCTGGCCGACGCCTGCGCCGCAACCGGCAGCGCCTTGCTGGTGACGCTGAGCGTGGACGGCCACTGGTACTTCCGGCCCGACACGGCGGACGGGCCGACGGACGCGGTGCCCGGGCCAGCGGACCGCAGCGTCGATCCCGCCGCGGACGCGGCCACGGAAGCAGCCGCCGCGGCCCCCGCCGACGACAGCTTCGTTCGCGCCGCCTTCAACACCCACCAGCGCCGCGACAAGGGCCTGGGCGCCGCCCTCGGCCCCGACGCCGCCCCCGCGCTCGCGACCCGCCTGCGCGCACGTGGCTTTGCGGTCCAGCTCGCGCCCAGCCCGTGGCGGCTCGCGCTCGCCGACCCCGCGCAGGCCGACCTCGCCCGCGCGCTCATCGACGGCTGGCGCGACGCCGCCAGCGCCCAGCGCCCCGACGCCAGCGCGCGCATCGCGGCCTGGCACGCCCGCCGCATCGCGGCCTGCGGGCCGGGCGGCGGCACGCTCGAGGTCGGCCACGTCGACCTGTTCGCGACCCCGCCAGCGCGTCACCTCACGCGGCCGCCAACCGGCGCATGAGCCCGGAGCGCCTTCCTTCACCCGCCGCGCCGCCCGCGCGCCGCCTCCAACCCCTGCTGCGCGCGGCCGCGAGCCTCGCGCTGCTGGCCGCGCTGCTGCACTGGCTCGAGCCGCGCGCCCTCGCCGCCGCCTTCTCGGCGCCCGCGCCGCAATGGCTGCTTGCGGCCCTGGCCTTGAGCATTCCGCAGGTCGCGCTGTCGGCCTGGCGCTGGCGGATGACCGCCGAGCGCCTCGGCGCTCCGCTGCGCTTCCGCGAGGCGCTGCGCGAGTACTACCTCGCCACCTTCCTCAACCAGGTGCTTCCGGGCGGCGTGATGGGCGACGCGGCGCGCGCCTGGCGCCATGCGCGCCGTCACCGGGTCGCAGGCGCGCAAGCCCCGTCGCCCCATGCGCCACAGGACTCGTCCGCGCTCGCCGCCTGGCACGCCGTGATCATCGAACGCGCCTCCGGCCAGTGCGCGCTGCTGCTGGTGGTGCTGGCCACGCTCCCGCTCTCGCCCGCGCTGCGCAGCGCAGGCGCACAGCTGTTCGGCGCGCTCGGGCCCGAATCGCCCGTCAGCCGGGCGCTGGTGCTCGCGCTGCTGCTCGTCCTCGCCGTCGTCGCCGGGCGGCGCGCACGCGGCCCGCTGATCCGGCTGCGCCATGCGGTCCGCGACGGCCTGCTCGCGCGCGCGGTGTTCGTGCGCCAGCTGCTGGCCTCGCTCGCGGTGGTGGCGAGCTACGTCGGCGTCTATCTGTGCTGCATGCGCATGATCGGCATCGACACCCCGCTCGCGAGCGCGGCGCCGCTGGTGCCCTGGGTACTGCTGGCGATGGCGATTCCGCTCTCGGTCGCCGGCTGGGGGATCCGCGAGGGCGCGGCGGCGCTGCTCTGGCAGGCCGCCGGGCTCGACCCCGCGCAGGGCGTGGCGATCTCGATCAGCTACGGTCTGGTGGTGCTGCTGTCGAGCCTGCCGGGTGCGCTGGTGCTGGCCCGCCCGGCGCCAGGGGCCGCCTCGGCGCAGAGCTGAGGCCCGATCGCCCCCCGGCGGGCTCAGCTCGGACCCGTGGCGCCGGCGCCGGTCGCACTCAGGTCGAGATCGAACAGCATGTCCGCGCCGCAGGCGAAGCAGCGGCAGGCCGGCCGGATCGCCTCGTCCAGGGTGTCGATCGCGGGCAGCACCAGCCCCGGGCGGCCTGAGCCGATCAGCACCGGCGCCACCATCACGTGCAGGCGATCGAGCGCACCCGCCTGCAGGAAGCGCGACACGGTCACCCCGCCGCCTTCCACCAGCACCCGCTCGCAGCCGGCTTCGCGCAAGGCGCGCAGCACCGCGGCCGGTTCGAAGCCGTGGGTGCCACCGGGCAGCGCCTGCCGTCGCACCTCCCGCGCGCGCAGCGCACCCGGCGCCGCACATGGGGGCGAGCCAGCCCCCGCGCTCACCGCGCCCTCCTCGGCAAGCAGGTGAAGCGTGGGCGCGGCGCCATCGTGAAAGACGCGCGCCTGCGATGCCGCGCGCCCGCGCGGATCGAGCACCACGCGCAGCGGGTTGGCACCCGGGACGTGGCGCACGGTGAGCTGGGGATCGTCCGCATTCACCGTGCCGACGCCGACCACCACCGCATCGACGAGGGCGCGCAGGCGGTGCAGATGGGTGCGCGCCGCGAGGGCGTTGATGTAGTGCGAGGCGCCGCTCTCGGTCGCGATGCGGCCGTCGAGGCTCTGCCCGAGCTGGGCGATCACCAACGGGCCGCTACGCGTCGCCAGCGGCAGGAAGAGGTCGAGCAGCTCGGCGGTCGCCGCCGCCACCCGCGCGCTGCAGCGCCAGCTGCCCCCCGCATCGATTTCGATCCCGGCCCCGTCGACGATGAAACTTGTGCTGCGGCGCGCGGCCCAATTCACGTTGCGAGCTTGCAGGATGCAGGCCCAGCCCCAATCTGGTAGAAGACTGTCCGACATTCATCATTCCTTCAAATACGGTTTGCACCCGCGACGCTCGAACCGAACGCGCATCGCACCCGGGCGACCCTGAACATCCCGACGGAGAACAACAAATGCGCCAAGCCGAGCGTGCCCTCTTCGACCTGCGACGCGGACTTCCGATCCTGCTGCGCCAACCCGCCGGCGACCTTGTGGTCCAGGCGGTCGAGGGCCTCGATGACGATGCGCTCGCCGCGCTGCAGGCCCTGACCGGCTCCCCCGCCCGCCTCGTGCTCAGCCCGCATCGCATGGCGGCGCTCGGCCACCGCGGCGGATCCGAGGCGGTCTCGCTCACCCTGTCGCCGCTGCCCTCGAGCCGGGCGCTGCGCGAGCTGGCATGGACGCGCGGCGCCACCCTGCCGGCCGGCGCCGCCCAGACCGCGGCCCACGCCGCCGAGCGCGCCGCGCTGCGCCTGCTCGGCCGCGCCCAGCTGGTGCCGGCCGCGATCGCCTGCAACGTCGCCCCGGCGCAGGCCGCGCAGGTCGCCGAACAGGTCGCCGATGGCCGGCTGCTCGCGGTCGGCGCCGCCGAGGCGCTGCAGCTGTGCGAGAGCGGCCCGGGTGCCCTGACCCGCATCAGCGAGGCGCGCGTGCCGCTCGCCGAGGCCGAGAACAGCCGCTTCGTGCTCTTCCGCGAAGCCGACGGCGTGCACGAGCACGTCGCGATCGTCATCGGCGACGCCAGCCGCTGGCCGGAGGCGGTGCCGGTCCGCCTGCACTCATCCTGCCTCACCGGCGACCTCTTCGGCAGCCTGCGCTGCGACTGCGGCGAGCAGCTGCGCCGCGGCGTGGCCGCCATCAACGCCCAGGGCGGCGGCATCCTGCTCTACCTGTCGCAGGAAGGTCGCGGCATCGGCCTGGCCAACAAGCTGCGTGCCTACGGGCTGCAGGACGAGGGCCTGGACACCATCGACGCCGACCAGGTCATCGGCTTCTCCAAGGACGAGCGCAACTTCCGCGTCGCCCACGAGATGCTCGACCAGCTCGGCGTGCAGAAGGTGCTGCTGCTCACCAACAATCCGAGCAAGGTCGAGGCTCTGCAGCACGCCGGGATCAACGTCGTCGCCCGCCAGGCGATCTACGGCGAGGTCACGACCCAGAACCAGCGCTACCTGCAGACCAAGGCCAGTCGCCACGGCCACTGGCTGCACGAGCTGCTGACCGAGCAGGACGAGCCCGCCTCCGCCGAGCCCGAGCGCCTGCCGGCGCCGGGCGCGACCAGCAGCCTCTGAGCGAACGAACGCGGCGCGCGTCGCGGCGATGTGCGGATCCGGCACCATCGCCCGCGACTGCGATCGTCGCGCCGCGCGAGGCTCAGCCGCCTGTCGCGGCCTTGGTGCCGGCGGCGCCCAGCGCCGCGAGGTCGAAATCTCGCGCGTCCTCGATCACGCGCGCCAGCGCCGCGCCGAAATGCGCCACCAGGCGCGCACCGAGCGCGGCGTCCCCGAGGCGCGCATCGCCGGTCGCACCGCCCGGGTTCAGGTCCTGCGCCATCCATGCGAAACCAGCCTCGCCCTCCGGGCCGAGCAGGCGACCTTGCTCTGCGAGCGCGCGACCGAGCGAGGGGAAGTCGGCGATCGCGTCGCGGCGCACCTTGTGCGGCGCCAGGTGCAGCATCATCGCCGTTTCCAGCGCGCCGCCATGCAGGCCGTGACGCAGCTCGGCGGCGGGCAGCGCGTCGGGCGGCGCTGCGAAGCGGAAATAATTGGCGCGCACCACCAGCATCCGGTGCGCCACGCGCAGCTTCAGCGCGGCCAGGTCGAGCACGGCCTTGTTGCCGCCATGGCTATTGAACAAGACCAGCCGCCGCAGGCCGGCGCGCGCCACGCTGTCGCCCAGCTCCACCAGGGTCGCGAGCGCGGTCTCGGGGCTCAGGCTCAGCGTGCCGGCGAACGCCCCATGCTCCAGGCTCAAGCCCACCGCGAGCGGCGGCAGCACGCACAGCGGCAGGCCGGGGCGCAGCCTCGGCAGCGCGGCGTGCAGCAGGCCGAGGGCGATGTCGAGATCGGTGGACAGCGGCAGGTGCTCGCCATGCTGCTCGATGGCCGCGAGCGGCAGGATCGCGACGCCGTCGTCGGCGGCAAGACGGGCGATCTGGCGCGGGGTGAGGTCCTGCCACCAGGGCAGTGCAGGCTCGGCGGTCATGGCTGCGGTTTCCGTGCGGGGCGAATGGAGCGGATGGGGCGAATGGGGCAACTGATGCGTGGGGGTCTGGCGATCATAGCGCGCCCGGCGCGTGGCGCGCTCCGGCACACAGCGGGGGCTGCATGAGCCACACCCCGCCGTCGCGCATCGGATCGCTGGCCGCCGTCGCGCTCGCGCTGTGCGTGCTGAACCTCCTGCTCGCCCACGGCAACGCCTGGCCGACGCTGTGGCCGGCGCTCGAGTGGCGGCTGGCGATCGAACTCGGCGCGCTCGTCGCCCTCATCGCCGCCCGGGGCATGGTCCGCGGGCCGCTGCCGCGTCGCGCGCAGGCCGCGCTCGCCGGGCTCGCCACGCTGTGGGTGCTGCTGCACTACATCGACGTCACCGTGCCCGCGGTGCTCGGCCGCCCGATCAACGTCTATTGGGACGCCCCCCACCTGGGCGCGGTGCTCAGGATGGGCGGGCGCGAGGGCCTGTCGGCCACGGTACCGCTGGCGCTGCTCGGCGGCCTGCTGCTGCTCGCCCTGCTGTACCTGCTCGTGCGCCGCTGCATCGCCGCGCTCGCCCACGGCGCCGGTCATCTGCCCGGGCGCATGCTGATGCTGGCCTTCGCGGGGCTGAGCCTGGCGTTGTGGCTGTCGCAGGCCGCGATCGGGCGACCGACGGCGCCCAGCTTCGCCCCCACGGTGACCGCCATGCTGATCGATCAGTACCGGCTGCTGTCGGCCGCGCTGTCGCGCACGGCCGGTGCGGAGCGCCTCGCCCCGGGCCCGGCGTTCGCCGGCTCGCTCGCCGGCCTCGAAGGCGCGGACGTGCTGATCGTGTTCGCCGAGGCCTATGGCGCGGTGACGCTCGACCGCCCGGAGATCGCCCGCGCGCTCGCCCCTCACCGCGACAAGCTCGCCGCGGCGCTCGCCGCCAGCGGACGGCAGGCGGTGTCCGCGCGGCTGGTGTCGCCCACCTTCGGCGGCGCCTCCTGGCTCGCTCATGCCAGCCTGCTGGCGGGCCTGGACATGCGCGACCCGGCCGACTATCAGCTCCTGCTGACCACCGACCGCCCGACCCTGGTGCGCCACTTCGCGGCCAACGGCTACCGCACGGTGGGCTGGCTGCCGGGCATCCAGCTGTCGTGGCCGGAGGGCGCCTTCTACGGTTTCGAGCGCTACGCCGACGCCGCGCGCATCGGCTACGCCAGCCGGCCGTTCGGCTTCTGGCGCATCCCCGACCAGGCCTCGATGGCGCTGATCCACGCCCAGGAGTTCGGCGGCGACTTCCGCAGCCCGGTCGCCGCCACCGCCGCGCGCCAGCCCCGCCTGATCGTCTTTCCCACCGTGACCACGCACGCCCCCTTCCGCGCGCTGCCGCCCTATCGCGAGGACTGGCCGAGCCTGCTCGGCGCCGAGGCCTTCACCCAGGAAGAGGTCGACGCGGCCGAGGCCGTGCCGACGGCGTGGTCGAACCCCCTGCCCGCCTACCTGGCCTCGATGCGCTACCAGTTCGACTGGCTGGCGGACTATCTCGCGCACCATGCGCCGCCAAACCTGGTGACGATCGTGATCGGCGACCACCAGCCGGTCGGCAGCGTCAGCGGGCCGGATCAGCCGTGGGACGTGCCGGCACACGTCATCGCATCGGATCCACGCCTGCTCGCCCGCCTGGAAGCGGCGGGCTTCGTCGCCGGTCTGTACCCGCCCCCGAAGCCGCTCGGTCCAACCCACGCCCTCACTCCGCTGCTGGTGGACGCCTTCGCCCGCCGCGACTGACGCGGCAGGCCAGAGCGCTCGCGCGCCGCGCTGCGGCCTCGCAGCCGCCCCGCCGCGGCGAGATCCTCGGACTACGCCTGCGGGTCGATGCGGTACAGCAGCGTGCTGCAGCGCGCGCAGGAGACGATGCGGCGCTCATCCTTGCCATGGGTGAGGCCCTCGTCCTTGAGCTCGTCCGCGTCGCAGGCGTGGCAGCGTGGCGCGGTCTGCCCATTGGCCTGCAGGTAGGCGTCGAGTGCAGGCAGGGCGCGCTTCTTCTGCTCCAGGCGGTGGAACTTGCGCAGGATCAGCCAGAAGGTGAAGAAGACCCCCATGATGAAAAGGATCGGCAGCGGGACGGAAGACATCGGCTCGGGCGCCTCATGAAAAGTTGCGGAGTTTCATGACCATACGGATCGCGAGCGGCCGCGTCCCTGTTCTCGGTCAAATCCGCGGATCGACAGGGACCGCCGTCGCAGCGGTGTCCCGGTCCCTGGCGGGCGCGAGCGCCGCTTCGCGGCTCACTTCGCTGCCGGCGTCCTCGAACTGTACCGACTCGATCTTCTCGAAATGCGCGCTGATCTTGCGGCTCGAGGTCTGCACGTCCTGTACGTCGCGACTGGCCTGCTCGATGTGGCGCGCGAGCGCCCCCATGCGTTCGTCGAAACGGCGGAAATCCTTGGCCAGCTTGGCGAGCGCGTCCTGGATCACGTGGATCTGCTTGCGCGTCTCGACGTCCTTCAGCACCGCGCGCGCGGTGTTGAGCACCGCCATCAGCGTGGTCGGCGAAACGATCCACACGCGTTTGGCCTGCGCGTAGGCGACCACCTCGGGGTGGTAGGCGTGCAGCTCGGCGAACACCGCCTCGGCGGGCAGGAACATCACCGCGCCATCCGAGGTGGTGCCGGGCAGGATGTACTTCGAGGCGATCGCGTCAACGTGGCGCTTCACGTCGGCGCGGAAGGCCTGCTGCGCGGCGCGGCGGTCGAGCTCGGCCGCCTCGGTGTCGAACATGCGGTGGTAGTTCTCGAGCGGGAACTTGGCATCCACCGCGACCTTGCCGGTGGGCGCCGGCAGGGTCAGCAGGCAGTCGACGCGGGTGTTGTTGGGCAGCACGGCCTGGAAGGCGTAGGCGTCGGGCGGCAGCACGTTCTGCACCAGGGCCTCGAGCTGGACCTCGCCGAAGGCGCCGCGCGCGCGCTTGTCGCCGAGCAGCTCCTGCAGGCTGACGACGTTGGTGGTGAGGCCGTCGATCTTCTTCTGCGCCTCGTCGATGGTGGCCAGCCGCGCCATCACGCTGGCGAAGGTCTCGTTGGTCTTGCGGAAACCTTCGTCCAGGCGCTGGTTGACCTGGCCCGACAGGGTGTCGAGGCGGCCATCGACGCTCTGCGTCAGCACCTTCATGCCGCGCGACAGCTGCAGCGAGGCGGCGGTGAGTCCGCGCTGCAGCAGCTCGCGGTCGGCGCGTGCGTGCTCGCCGATGCGGTCGGTCTGGCGGGCAAGACCTTCGTGCAGGTCGCGCAGCAGGTCGCGATGCTGGACGTTGAGCTGTTGCTCCATCAGCGCCGCGAGCTCGTCGCCGAGTTGCGCGCGCAGGCTGCGCTCGGCCGCGTAGCTGCGCACCAGCAGCCAGGCGAGCAGCACCATGGCCGCGGCCAGCAGGCCGGCGAGCAGCATCTCGGCCGGGGTCAGTTGCAGCACCGGCACCCCTCAGCCCAGCGCACGCAGGCTTGCCAGCGGCGGCCGGTTCAACAAGGCGCGCGTGCCCAGCCAGCCGCCCGCCACCACGCCGGCCGCGCCCAGCACCACCGCCACCCCCACCGGCAGCAGTGCCGGCACGTAGGCCATGCGGAAGACCTGCTCCGCCAGCACCCAGCCGATCGCGCTCGCGCCGACGCCGGCGAGCACGCCCGCCACCCCGCCGAGCACCAGGAACTCCGCGAACAGCGCCTGGCGCACCTGGCGGTTGCGCGCGCCCAGGGTGCGCAGCATGGCGAGCTCGTAGTCGCGCTCGTCGTGCGTGGACTGCAGCGCGGCATACAGCACCACCAGCCCGGCCAGCACCGCGAAGCCGAACACGAACTGCACGATCACGATCAGCTTGTCGGTCATCGCCTGCACCTGGGCAATCACCGCGGCGATGTCGATCACCGTGAGGTTGGGGAATTGCGCCACCAGCCGGGTGGTGAAGTCGTGCTTGCCCGGGGGCAGGTGGAAGCTGGTGATCAGGCTCGCCGGGTAGTTCTCGAGCACGCCCTCGGAGGCGATGAAGAAGAAGTTGACCCGCATCGAATCCCAGTCGAGCTTGCGCACGCTGGTGATCGGCGCCTCGACGCGCTGGCCGGCGATCTCGAAGGCGACGCGGTCGCCCACCTTGAGGCCGAAGGTCTGCGCCAGCCCGGCCTCCACCGAGAACTGCGGCTCGGCGGCGCTTGCGTGCCAGCGCCCGGACTGCACCGCGTTGCCGGCCGGCAGCGCGGCGCCATGGGAGAGATTGAACTCGCGCTCGGCCAGCCGGCGCGTGCGCTCGTCCTCATACACGGACGGATCGACCGCCTCGCCGTTGATCGTCACCATGCGGCCGCGGATCATCGGCTGAATCGCCGGGACCGCCAGCCCCTCGGTGGCGAACGCGGCAGCGATGCCCGCGCGCTGGTCGGGCTGGATGTTGATGATGAAGCGGTTGGGCGCATCGGGCGGCGCCATCTTGCGCCAGTTGTCGAGCAGGTCGGCGCGCACCAGGGTGAGCAGCAGCAGCGCGGTCATGCCCAGGCCGAGCGCCGCGGCCTGGATCACGCTGCTGCCCATGCGCCGGCCGAGCGCGGCGATGCCGTAGCGCCAGCCGCCGCCACGCAGGCTGCCCTGGCCCTTGAGCCGGCCGGCGAGCTTCAGCACACCCCAGGCGGCGAGCGCGAACACGCCGAGCGCCACCGCGAAGCCGGCCGCCACCATCGCCCCCAGGCGCGCATCGGCGGCGATCCAGAAGATCAGCCCGAGCAGCGCGGCCAGGCCGAGCGCCCAGGCCGCGCCCGAGACCGGCTCGGCAAACTCGAACTCGCGGCGCAACACGCGCAGCGTGCTCACCTTGCCGAGACGCAGCAGCTGCGGCAGCACGAAGCCGGCCAGCAGCGCCATGCCCACCACCACGCCATGCGCCAGCGGCAGCAGCGAGGGCGCGGGCAGTTCGGTGGCGAGGATCTCGCGCAGCCCGCCGGCCAGCCCCCACTGCACGCTCCAGCCCAGCGCGCTGCCGGCCACCGCCGCCGCGAGGCCGAAGATCAGGAACTCGCCGACCACGATGCCCAGCACCTGGGCCTGGCGCGCACCGAGCACGCGCATCACCGCACAGCCGTCGAGGTGGCGGGCCATGAAGCGGCGCGCCGACAGCCCGACCGCCACCGCGGCCAGGATGACCGCGAGCAAGGCGGCCAGGCGCAGGAAGCGCTGGGCCTGGTCGAGCGCGGCGCGCACCTCGGGGCGGGCGTTCTCCACCGTCTCCACGCGCTGGCCGCGGCCGAGGTTCGCGCGCGCCCATTTCTCGTAGGCCTCGACCGCCTGCGGCGCGCCGGCCACGTGCAGGCGCCAGGTGGCGCGGCTGCCCTCGGCGATCAGGCCGGTGGCCGCGAGGTCCTCGAGGTTGAAGATCGCCCGCGGCAGCAGGCTGAAGAAGTTGGCGCCGCGGTCGGACTCGAAGCTGACCATGGCGCCGACGCGGAACTCGACCTCGCCCAGCCCCACGGTATCGCCGACCTTCACGCCGAGCTCGGCGAACAGGCGCTCGTCGAGCCACAGCTCGCCGCGCGCGGGGACACGGCCGGCAGGGGCGTCGGGCTGGTTGGGTCCGGGCGCGATGCGGATGGCACCGCGCAGCGGATAGCCGTCCTCGACGACCTTGACGCCGCCCAGCACCGCGGCCTCCGCGGTGCTCGCCATGCTGGTGAACAGCACCGTCTTCGCCGTCTGCAGGCCACGCGCGCGCGCCTCGTCGGCGAAGGCGTCGGGCCACGGCCGGTCGGCACGCAGCAGCAGGTCGCCGCCGAGCAACTGATTGGCTTCGCGGTCGAGCGCACGGCCGACGCGATCGGCCAGGAAGCCGACGCTGGTCAGGCTCGCCACCGCGATCACGATCGCCAACCCGAGCAGATGCAGTTCGCCCGCGCGCAGGTCGCGCAGCATCATGCGGAAGGCGAGGCGCAGCGTTCGCATCATCGGGCGGCGCTCACTTCACGCCGCCGAGCAGGCGCTGCACCAGCGCGCACCAGTAGGCCACGCCCGCCGGCAGCACCTCGTCGTTGAAGTCGTACTTCGGGTTGTGCAGCATGCAGCCGCCCTCGCCCGGGCCGTTGCCGATCCAGACGTAGGCGCCCGGCTTCTCCTGCAGGAAGTAGGCGAAATCCTCCGCGCCCATGCTCGGGCGGCGGTCGGTGAACACGCGCTCCGGCCCCGCCACCGCACGCGCGGCCTCGGCGCACAAGGCGGCCTCGGCGGCGGTGTTGACGGTCGGCGGATAGCCGCGGCGGAACTCGAAATCAACCTGCACGCCGTGGCTCTGCGCGATGCCCTCGGCGACCTGGCGCAGGCCGCGCTCGAGGCGATCGCGCACCTCGGCGGAGAAGGTGCGCACCGTGCCGCACAGCTCGGCGCGGTCGGGGATCACGTTGTAGGCCTCGCCAGCGTGGAACTGGGTCACCGACACCACGCCGGCGTCGATCGGGTCGAGCACGCGGCTCACCAGGGTCTGCGCCACCTGCACGAAGGCCGCGCCCGCCACCACCGGGTCCACGCCCAGGTGCGGCATCGCCGCGTGCGCGCCGACGCCGGTGAAGCGGATGTCGAAGCGGTCGGCGCTCGCCATCACCGGGCCGGCGTGGATGGCGAAAGTCCCCGCCTCCATGCCCGGCCAGTTATGCATGCCGAACACCGCCTCCATCGGGAAGCGCTCGAAGAGGCCGTCGGCGATCATCGCCGGCGCGCCGCCCTCGCCTTCCTCGGCGGGCTGGAAGATCAGGTACACCGTGCCGTCGAAATCCTTGCGCGCGGCCAGCGCCTCGGCCGCGCCGAGCAGCATCGTGGTGTGGCCGTCATGGCCGCAGGCGTGCATGCAGCCCTGTACGGTTGACTTGTGTGCGAACTCGTTACGCTCGGTGATCGGCAGGGCGTCCATGTCGGCACGCAGGCCGATCGCGCGCAGACCACGCCCGCCACGCACCACGCCGACCACACCCGTACCCCCGATGCCACGATGAACCTCTATGCCGAGCGCCTCGAGCTGGCGCGCGACGAGCTCGGCCGTGCGGTGCTCCTCGAAGGCGAGCTCGGGATGGGCATGGATATCGCGCCGTATGGCGGTCAGCTTGTCCTGAAGGGGGCGTACACTTTCGATGAGGCTCATGGCTGCACCGTATCGTTGTGGGTCGTTGCGGGTGTCCGAGTGTATTACAGGCGGACGGGACGGCGGCTTGCGCGGCGCGCACTTTGCCTTGCTTTCGCGGTCTGAAGCCGGCGCGAAGGCGAAGTTCCCGCACCTGCAGCAACCGCGGCTGCAGACTGGCGACCCGGCAACATTTCTGCTGACTATCGCGCTTCAGGACCGATAATCGCGCATGAACGAGATGACCACCCCTTCCGCCGGGCTCCCCGCCGCGGCCTCCGACCTGCCCTTCGACAGCCTCCCACTCGCCCCAGCGATGCTGGACACCCTCCGCCAGCTCGACTACCGCACGATGACCCCGATCCAGGCCGCCAGCCTGCCGCTTGCGCTTGCCGGGCACGACCTCATCGCCCAGGCCAAGACCGGCAGCGGCAAGACCGCAGCCTTCGCCCTGCCGCTGCTGGCCCGGCTGGACGTGCGCAAGCTCGCCGTGCAGGCCATGGTACTGTGCCCGACGCGCGAGCTGGCCGACCAGGTCACGCAGGAGATCCGCCGCCTGGCGCGCTTCGAAGCCAACATAAAGGTGTTGCCGCTGTGCGGCGGCACGCCGATGCGGCCCCAGCGCGACAGCCTGGAGCACGGCGCCCATGTTGTTGTCGGCACGCCCGGACGAATCATGGACCACCTTCAACGCGGCAGCCTCGTGCTTGACGAGCTCAGCACCCTGGTGCTGGACGAGGCCGACCGCATGCTGGACATGGGCTTCCACGACGACATCGCCTTCATCGCCAGCCGCTGCCCCTCGGCACGGCAGACTCTGTTGTTCTCCGCCACCTACCCCGAAGGCATCGCCACCCTGGCCGCACGCTTCCTGCGCACTCCACAGGAGGTGAAACTGCTCGAGCAGCATGCGGGCAACAAGATCCGCCAACGCTTCTACGAGATCGAGCATCCGGCGCGCCTGCAGGCGGTCGCCCGCCTGCTGCGCCACTACCGCCCCGCCAGTGCGCTGGCTTTCTGCAACACGCGACAGCAATGCCGCGAGTTGGTCGATCTGCTGCGCGCCCAAGGCTTCGCCGCCCTGGCCCTGAACGGCGAACTCGAGCAGCGCGAGCGCGATCAGGTGCTGATCCAGTTCGCCAACCGGAGTTGCTCGGTGCTGGTCGCCACCGACGTCGCCGCACGCGGGCTGGACATTGCCCAGCTCGAAGCGGTGATCAACGTCGATGTCACCCCCGACCCCGAGATCCACATCCACCGTATCGGCCGCACCGGCCGCGGCGACGAGGACGGCTGGGCGCTGAGCCTGTGCAGCAGCGCGGACAAGCGCCGCATCACAGGCATTGCACAGGCCATGGGCTTCGAACCCGAGTGGCACGCGCTTGACGAGCTGCCCGAGGACGGAAGCCTGCCCGTGCCGGCGCCGATGGTGACGCTACTGATCCTGGGCGGACGTAAGGATAAGATCCGCCCCGCCGACGTGCTCGGCGCGCTCACCGGCGAGGCTGGCTTCAGCCGCGAGCAGGTGGGCAAGATCACCGTCACCGACCAGACGACCTATGTCGCCGTCGAGCGCGCGATCGCAGGCGAGGCGGTCCGTCGCCTGTCGGCCGGCAAGCTCAAGGGAAAGAAGGTGAAGGTGCGCGCACTCGAGATCTGAACCCTTCAGCCGGACGCCAGTCATCTTGAAGCTCTACTACGCGGATCATTTCGTCCTGCCCTTGCCCGACGGGCACCGCTTTCCGATGGAGAAATACGCACTGCTGCGCCAACGCCTGCGCGACAGCGGTTTTTTTGCCGAAGACGACTTCCGCGTGCCCGCCGCGGCGAGCGACATCGAGATCCTGCGCGCCCACGACGCCGGCTACCTGGCGAGGGTTGCGGCCGGCACGCTGGACGCGGTCGAGGTGCGGCGCATCGGCTTTCCGTGGACTGCCGCGATGGTCGAGCGCTCGCGCCGCTCGGCCGGAGCCACGCTCGCTGCTTGCCGCAGTGCGCTCGATGGCGAGGGCGGCAGCGCCTGCGCCGCCAACCTGGCCGGCGGCACCCACCACGCACACCGCGACTTTGGCTCGGGCTTCTGCGTGTTCAACGACGCCGCCATCGCCGCACTGGCGATGCGCGCCGAAGGCCGCGTCCGCCGCGTCGCCATCGTCGACTGCGACGTTCATCAGGGCGACGGCACCGCCACCATCCTCGCCGACTCACCCGAGATCTTCACTTGCAGCCTGCATGGCGCGAAGAACTTCCCTTTCCGCAAGCAGGCGAGCGACCTCGATATCGAACTGGCCGACGACACCGGCGACGAGGACTACCTCGCCGCGCTCGACGATGCGCTCGACACCGTGTTCAACCACGCGCGCCCCGAACTGGTGATCTACCTCGCCGGCGCCGACCCCTACGCAGGCGACCGCCTGGGCCGCCTGGCGCTCAGCATCGAAGGGCTGAAGACCCGTGACGAACGCGTACTCGGCACCTGCCGGGCAGCCGGCGTGCCGGTTGCGGTGGCGATGGCAGGCGGCTATGCGCAGCCGATCGAGGACACGGTGACGGTACATTTCAACACCGTGCACACCGCGGCGCGCATCTTCGGCGGGCGCCGCTGAGCCGGTCCGGCCCCTTGCGTCAGCCATAGCCATGGCTTCAACCCGGCCGACCGGTCTGCACACTCAACAGGAAACTGCCCGTGACACTACCTGCGCTCAGGCTGCTCGGCGTCGACTTCACCTCCGCGCCCCGCCGGGCCAAGCCGATCACTGTCGCCCACGGCCACCTGGCCGGTGCGCGTGTGACGCTCGACCATTTCGAATGGTGCGAGGACTGGCCCTCCTTCGAAGCCGTGCTGGCGCGCCCTGGTCCCTGGCTGGGCGCCTTCGACTTTCCCTTCGGCCTGCCACGCGAAGCCGTAATCGACCTCGGCTGGCCGCAGGTCTGGCCGGCACTGGTACGCCACTGTGCAGACCTCGGCAAGCCAGGCTTTCGCGCCGCACTGGACGCTTACCGCGAGTCACGCCCCGTCGGCCAGCGCTACGCCCACCGTGCCACAGACCTGCCTGCGCGTTCCCACAGCCCACTCAAGCTGGTCAACCCACCGGTGGGGCTGATGTTCCTGGAAGGCGCAGCCCGCCTGCTCGCCGCAGGCGTACATCTGCCCGGCCTGCATGACGGCGACCCACAGCGCGTGGCCATCGAGGCCTACCCCGGACTGCTCGCCCGGCGCACCACCACTGCGTCGTACAAGAGCGACGAGCGCCGCAGGCAGACCGCGGAGCGGCGCGCGGCACGGGAGGGCATCGTCGATGCGCTGAGTTCTCGACCAGCAGGCGTTGCCGGCAAAGACGATGCCGGCGGCCTGCATGCGACAAGGACACAGCGCGAAGCCTTGATCGATGACGCCAGCGGCGATCTGCTCGATGCCGCACTCGCCCTGATGCAGGCAGCCGCCGCAGCGCGCGCGGGCCCGCCGCTGTTCGGCCTACCCGCCGGGATGGACCCGCTGGAAGGATGGATCGCCGGCTGCTAGCCGCTTGCGTTTGCCCAGTCAGACCTTGAACCGGCTCACCGCCTCGTGCAGCTTGCCCGCCAGACCGTCCAGCTGTCTCGCGGTCTCGGCTGCAGAGCCCGCCGCCAGGGTGTTTTCCTGCGTCATCTGGGCAATCTGTTCCATACGCTGAGCGACCTCAAGGACCGCTACGTCCTGCTCGCGGACGGCGAGCGCGATGCTGCGCACCGATTCGGTCACCTGCGCCGTGTTGGCGCTCGCGGCGTCGAGCCGGCCAGTGGAGGCGACGACACCATCGCGCGTCGTCCCCGCCCGCTTGTTCGCCTGCTGCATGCGCGCCACCGCGCGATCGACCTCGGACTGAACGCGGCCGATCAGGTTGGAGATCTCGTCGGTAGCCTTGGTGGTGTTCTCGGCAAGCTTGCGCACCTCATCGGCAACAACCGCAAAACCGCGCCCCTGTTCGCCTGCGCGCGCAGCCTCGATCGCTGCGTTCAAGGCGAGCAGATTGGTCTGGTCGGCGATTTCCTTGATCGTATTGACGATACCGTCGATCTTTCGCGAGCTCTCGGCCAGATGAGCGATATCGCTGCTTGCCTCCTCGATCATGCCCGCCAACGTGTCAACGTTCTGGGTGGCCTCGCGAACAGCGGCCAGCGTCGTGTCGATATCCGAGCGTGCCGTCGTCGCGGTTTCGTCCGCGTTGCGCGCGTTGCTGGCGGTTTCCGAGATGCTGACCGAGGTCTGTTCAACCGCAGCTGCAATGGCAGAAACGGCCTCCGACTGCGCTCCCGAGCGCTTCTCCACCTGGGCTCCGACGGTAGCCATGGACTGTGCAGCCGCGGCAATTGCATCGGCGGTTTGCCGCATGTCGCCGACGAGGGTGGCGATCTTCATCATCATCTTGTCGAAGGCGGCCGCAGTGCGACCGACTTCATCCTTCCCGGCCGCACCGACTCGCAGGGTGAGATCGCCACCGTACTCAACGTTGACGATCGTGTTCTGCAGCTTGGCCAGGGGCACAGTGATCGAGCGGACGATCCACAAGGCCAGGCCTATTCCGGCCACAAGACCAATGACGATGATGGCGATGTTGGCATTCCGCGTCGCCTTGTAGCTTGCCGCCGATTGCTGGTACTCCCGGCCGGCCACATCGAGTTGAATATCGATGAGTTGCGAGAATTTCTCGCTGATCGGATCGATGGTTGGATAGAGCGGGCCGGCCGAGAAGGCGGCAATTGCCGCCCTATCTTCCTTGATGAGAATGTCCTTGAGACGGCCCAGCACGGCAGCCGAGTCCTTCAGCATCGGTTCGATCTCCGCGACCAGCCGCCGCTCCTCGTCCACCAGGTAAGTCGCGGTGTACTCCCGCCACTTCTGTTCGATCGTGTTGTTGGCCTCATCAAGGTTCCTTCGCGCCTGCGGCCAAGTGATGATGCCGTCGCGCACCTTGTGGGCAGTATCGACAATATTGACCGCGTACACGTCGGCGATCACCTTCAGATCGCGC